>CAYNFJ010000001.1:0-41384 GCA_964396505.1 uncultured Polaribacter sp.
ACGAAAGTCCCACTACTTTTGATATTACAGCAGAAGCAGTGGAATATTATCATTGTAACGGTGCAAACCAAGAATTGATATTTGAAGACTTTGAAGATGCAACTGTAACTTATACGACAACGGTAACCGAATCAACAGATAATGCTTATAATTATTTTGTAAGATATGACGGATCAAATATTGGCTCTAATGTTACATACAACAATATGCAAGGCAATGGATATTTTGGTGCACAAGATATTGATGATGCTACAGGTACTTCATCGGCTATTTATTTACAATTTAATAATATTGATATTAGCAAAATGTCTAATTTAAAATTTAGTGTTTATTTAGCAGAAGATGACGCAAGCGATGGACATGAAGACTGGGATGCAGATACTAATTTACATATTGCTTATCGTGTTGACGGTGGTAATTGGGTCAATCTGTTATGGGTTGAAGCGACCAACGGTACGAATTCTGAACCGGCTATTGATAATGATTTTAATGGCGTAGGTGATTTAGGTAGCGAAATAACCGATAGTTTCCAAATATTTGAAAGAAATATAAGTGCAATCGGAGGTACACTAGATATTTCATTCAAATTTTACAAACTTGATGCCGGAGATGAAGATATAGCTATTGATAATGTTAAATTAATAGGAGATAAAGCAACCATTTGGGACGGCACAACCTGGTCAAACGGCACACCTACCGAAACCTTAAAGGCGGTTATCAACGGCGATTATGATGCTACAACAGCTATTCATACGTGTGAATGTCAAGTAAAATCCGGTAAAACCTTGACTGTAAAATCCGGTAATTATCTTTTGGTAGAACAGGATATTCATAACGAGGGGAACATCGTCGTGGAAAATGAAGGATCTATCGTTCAATCCAATCCATCGGCCAATAACGATGGTGCGGGTACTTATAAGATTATCAAACACACCCAAACCTATGCCGAATATGACTATACCTATTGGTCCAGTCCTACGGATGGAGAAACGATTGGAAATGTGTTTAATACAAATAGCAGCCTGATAGCCGGCTCTTCTACCAACTCCGATGCTAACAGTCCGGCTGATCATATTTATAAATTGGATACTGCCAACTTTAACGATACAAATCCTGTTGACACCTTTGATGATGAAGGCGATGATTGGGTTGCCGTAAATGCGGCTACTGTTATGGAAAAAGGAAAAGGCTATATTGCGATGGGTGCCGGTGCTGATTTTCCCTTTGATCCGGCTAATATAGCCACCGGTTTACAACAGCAAGTCTTTTTTAATGGAGCAATTAATAATGGGGATATCAGTATTGCCGTAGTAGAGGATAATGATAATGCGGACAATTTTACCAATCAAAATTTAATTGGTAATCCATATCCGTCGGCTATTGATATCCTTAAACTGACCGATACTAATTCCACTGTATTAGATGGTACTTTCTATCTGTGGACTCACGATTCGCCCATTAGTACCGCAAACCCCGGTCCCGATGCCTATAATTTTAAAAATGATGATTATTCTACGATGACTGTCGATGTAAATGCCGGAACCGTGAGTGTCGTAAATGGAAGTAATGGAACCGGAGCAAATCGTTATGTCGCTTCAGGACAAGGCTTTTTAGCAAATGTGTCGCAAGCCGGTAACGTAACTTTTAACAACAAAATGCGTGTAACAGGAGACAACAATCATTTCTTACGTCAAGCCAACAGACAGGAGGTCAGTATAGACCGGGTTTGGTTAAATATGACTAGAGAAGATCAAGGAATCTATCGACAAGTTTTGGTAGGTTTTTATGATACTGCTACAGATGATTACCAAAATGGGCAAGACGGGCAACGAATGGAAAATGGCAATAACACCGATTTTTATTCTGTGATATCCGGTGACAATAGGCGTTTTGCTATTCAAAATCTTGCCACCTTTAACGATACCAAAACCATTCCCCTAGGAATCGAAATCATCGAGGCCGGTACTTATCAGATTGATATAGACCACAGCGAAGGCGTCTTTGCCCAAGGACAAAAAGTCTATCTGGAAGACACCCAGCTGGGTATTATCCACGATTTTGCCAACGGAGCCTATGAATTTAGCAGTGAAGTAGTCGATAATGATATTCGTTTTGTCTTACGCTTTACCAACGATGCACTAGGGGTAGATGATAGTGTAATCAATCGTGTAAATGTATATCCCAATCCGTCAAATGGTCTGTTCCTAATATCCATTCCTCAAGGAACAGCGGTAAGTACACAGGTTTATGATATTACCGGAAAACAAGTATTACAAACTACCGGAATACAACTGGATTTAAGCAAATTTACCAAAGGAGTTTATTTTGCCAGATTGACAATCAATGGTGTACAAACCGTCAAAAAATTGGTAGTAAAATAAGCATCTAACCCGTACCGCCGTGATTTGAAGTCACGGCGGTACTTAATACAAGAGAGTAGCCGAGCTAACTCACCGAATCAAAAACGGCGTACACGATTTTAATAGCCATTTATATTAAATCCCTTTGTATTTATGGATTTTCGGTTGAATAACTGCCCTAACGCCACAGCAAATGCCTATGATAAAATGGATCAAGAATAATACATTACTATTTTATTGTATTCTCATGGTAGTAATTACAGGTGCATTGCTCCTGGTATCTCTTTACTGGCAGAGCTTATATTGTGGCTGTAATTAATCAAAAATCGTGTGACTCTTTAAAAAAAGAAAAAATAAAAGGTGGTTTCCTTGACAACCCCCTACCGGATGTTGTATATTTGCACGCTTTTTTACCATATTTTAAACACTAAATCCTAAGCACTTATATGAAATTATCACAATTTAATTTTGAATTACCCAGAGAACTCTTAGCGGAATACCCTGCCGAAAACAGAGATGAGGCTCGATTGATGGTCGTTCACAGAGATACCGGAAAAATAGAACACCGTCTTTTTAAAGACCTAATAAATTATTTTGACGATGGAGACTTGATGTTATTGAATAATACCAAAGTTTTTCCCGCCAGATTAATCGGAGAAAAAGAAAAAACCGGCGCCCGAATAGAAGTTTTTTTATTGCGGGAACTCAATGCCGACAATCGTCTTTGGGATGTATTGGTAGATCCGGCCAGAAAAATCAGAATTGGAAACAAATTATTTTTTGGAGAAGATGAAAGCCTGGTTGCCGAGGTAATTGACAATACGACTTCCCGAGGAAGAACACTCCGATTTTTATTTGATGGAGATCACGATGAATTTATAGCCAAACTCAAAGAATTAGGTAGAACACCCCTGCCAAAATATATCAAAAGAGAACCCACCGAAGAAGATAAAGAACGCTACCAAACCATCTATGCCAAACACGAAGGCGCCGTAGCAGCCCCTACTGCCGGTATGCACTTCTCCAAGCACTTGATGAAACGCTTGGAAATAAAAGGGATTGAATTTGCAGAATTGACACTTCATGTGGGCTTGGGGACTTTTAGATCGGTAGAAGTAGAAGATTTATCCAAACACAAAATGGATTCAGAAAGGATCATTATTCCTGAAGAAGTTGCCGATAAAGTAAACCGTACGAAAGACAAAAAAAACAAAGTAATTGCCGTAGGAACTACGGTGATGCGGGCAATAGAAAGTTCTGTTTCTTCTGATCACAAATTGAATCCAGTGGATAAATGGACGCACAAATTTATCTTTCCGCCCTATGAATTTAGTATAGCCGATGCGATGATAACCAACTTCCATACACCCAAATCTACCTTGATGATGATGACCGCCGCTTTTTGCGATTACGATTTATTGATGAAGGCTTATAAAGAAGCTGTAAAAGAAAAATACAGATTCTTTTCTTATGGAGATGCGATGTTAATATTATAGTTTAAAATAACAATAAAAAAAGCCTGTTAATCTTTTGATTAACAGGCTTTTTTGTATTTCTAATTATAATTAGGCTAAAGAAACACGTTTAAAACCAACAACCTCAACATCACCATAAGTCTTCACATAATCGGCTACGCTTTGTTTACTATCTTTGATAAAAACCTGGTCTAACAGACATTGCTCCAAATCCAAAGTAGTATTATCGGCAATAAAACGTTCCATTTTACCGGGTAAGATACGATCCCAAATTTGTTCGGGTTTTCCTTCTGCTTTTAATTCTGCTTTCGCTTGTTCTGCTGCTTTGGCAAGAACGGCATCAGTCAATTGTTGTCTAGAGATAAATTGAGGTACATTTTTAAGTGTTTTACCCAATCTACCCAATTCGATGTTTTCCTTTTCGATGGCAGCGATTCTAGCTTCTGTTTCAGCAGCAATATAGGCCGGGTCAAAATCTTTGTAAGTCAAAGTCGTGGCACCCATAGAGGCAACTTGCATCGCTAAATCTTTCGTCAAGATATCCGCTTTGTCAATAGGATTGGAAACACCGACAATAACGGCAATTTTATTCCCTACGTGAATATAGGAACCTACATACGGAGCTTCAAGACGTTCAAAACCACCTATTTCAATTTTTTCACCAATCACACCGGTTTGCTCGATTACTTTATCAGCAACGCTCATACCGTTTTCAAATTCGGATGCCAAGAAAGATTCTTTATCTTTAGCATTCAAAGCCAATTCGGCAAATTTTTGAGCCAAAGCGACAAAATCGTCATTTTTAGCAACAAAATCGGTTTCACAGTTTAGGGATACCACCACTCCAACTGTTTTATCGTTATTTACACAGGCTATTGCAGCACCTTCAGAGGAATCTCTATCGGCTCTTTTGGCAGCTACTTTTTGCCCTTTTTTACGTAAGACTTTAATGGCTTCATCAAAATCGCCTTCGGCTTCTTTCAATGCATTTTTACAATCCATCATACCGGCACCGGTCATTTTACGTAATTTACTTACTTCTGCAGCAGTTATTTTAACCATTGTATTTTATTTATAATCGTGTTAATATTTATTCTTTTGTTTCTTCAGCTACTTTATTTTCAACAGCTTTGGTTTCTGCTTTAGCTTCTTTGGATTTATCAACTGTTTTTCTTTCTTTAGAAGCTTTTTTCTCAGCCAAACCTGTGGCGATTGCAGCAGTCAAATAACTCAAAACTTTATCAATTGATTTGGTCGCATCGTCATTAGATGGAATCACATAATCAATAGGTCTGGGATCGGAGTTGGTATCGACCATCGCAAAAATCGGAATATTTAATTTAGAAGCTTCTGCCACGGCAATATGCTCTTTTTTAATATCCACTACTATGATAGCGCCGGGTAAACGGGTCATATCGGAAATAGAGCCCAAGTTTTTTTCCAATTTGGCTCTTTGGCGGTTGATCTGTAGTTTTTCTCTTTTGGACAATGCTTCAAAAGAACCGTCTTGTTTCATTCTGTCAATACTGGACATTTTCTTTACGGCTTTACGAATGGTTTGAAAGTTGGTCAACATACCGCCCGGCCATCGTTCTGTAATATAGGGCATATGCACGCTTTCTGCATTGGTAGAGATAATTTCTTTGGCTTGTTTTTTAGTAGCCACATACATAATTCTACGACCTGAAGCAGCAATTTTCTTAAGAGCTGCGGCAGCTTCTTCCATTTTTGCTGCGGTTTTGTACAAGTCAATAATATGAACACCGTTACGCTCTGAGTAGATGTACTGCGCCATATTAGGATTCCATTTACGAGTCAGGTGGCCAAAGTGTACCCCTGCATCGATTAGTTCTTTAATGTCAATATTTGCCATTTTTAAAAATTGATTTACGTTCCGTTGAGTTAGCAATACCAGAGTAGCAAATTGTTTGGTCTCTCGTATTTGGATGCTAAATTAATTTCAACAATAACTGATTAATATATAATTTGAATTGAAACTATTTCGATTTACAACGGTTCTGATGTATATGCTGTACAACCAATAATAAATCGAAATAGATTGTACTTGTTTAACGTTTTGAGAATTGGTATTTCTTACGGGCTTTTTTCTGTCCGAATTTTTTACGTTCTACCATACGGGAATCACGAGTTAGTAATCCCTCGGGTTTTAAGATAGCTCTGTAATCCGGATTGATTTCGGATAAGGCTCTTGAAATAGCCAATCGGATAGCTTCTGCTTGTCCTTTGACCCCACCGCCTTTGACGGTTATTTTGATGTCGTATGTTTCCACATTATCGGTCAACGATAAAGGTTGCATTACTTTATATTGTAGCGTCGCAACAGGAAAATACGTATTTAGTTCTTTGTTATTGACAACAATATTCCCTTTACCTTCTTGTAAGAAAATACGGGCGACGGCCTTTTTTCTACGACCTATTTTATGTATTACTTCCATTTTATTTCAAATCGTTTAGGTTACACAATGTGGGTTTTTGTGCTTCTTGTTTGTGTTCTGAACCCACATATACATATAGGTTTCTAAATAAAGCACTTCCTAATTTGTTTTTAGGTAACATTCCTTTTACTGCTCTTTCGATCAAGCGAGTAGGGTCTTTATCAAACATTTCTTGAGCTGATAAAGAGCGTTGTCCTCCGGGATAGCCGGTGTGACGAATATAGGACTTGTCACTCCATTTTTTTCCGGTTAAAACGATTTTTTCTGCGTTGATGATGACGATATTGTCACCACAATCTACGTGCGGGGTGTAATTGGGTTTGTACTTACCTCTGAGAAGCATAGCAACTTTTGAAGCTAAACGGCCCAATGTCTGCCCGTCCGCATCAACCAACAACCATTCTTTATTCACGGTTTTTTTGTTAGCCGATACTGTTTTGTAACTCAATGTATTCACTACTATTGGTTTTTTGTGTTAAAATAATAAATTTACTAATCGTACTCTTCTTTTCAAAAGAGTGTGCAAAAGTAGTAATTTTTCTACAATAAAAAAAGCGTAATTGCTTTTTATCACAATTACGCTGCTATTTACTTATTTTATTGTTTATCAGTAACTAACAAATGTATCTGTGCTACTGACAAAATTAGTCATTAAGCATCTAAAACAGGAATACGCAAAACCTGCCCGGGATAAATTAAATCCGGACTTTTTAACATAGGTTTGTTCGCTTCAAAAATAATGGGATAGCGCATCGCATCTCCATAATATTTTTTAGCGATTTTACTTAAAGAATCTCCACTGACAACTGTATGAAACTGCGCTTGTGGCTCTTCTATCGCAACGGTCATTCTATCATCTACATTGGCAATTCCCTCGGTATTTCCTAATACCAATACTACTTTTTCACGTGTTTCTTGTGAATCGGCTTCACCCCAAACAATAGCGGTATCACCTGACACCTCAACATTCATATCCACTACTTCAAACCCCAATTTTTCTACGGCATCAACAAGTGCATTGGCTTTGTCAAATGATTCTTCTTCAGTGGTTTTTCCGATACCAAACACTTTAGCACCTGCATTTTTAATAAATGAAAATAATCCCATAATCTTATTTTTTAAGTTTATAATAATACAAAGGTGCGGCATTTTTACGTAAAAACAAAATTTTATTAGCTGCTCTCACCGTTTTTATTAAAATATCTCGGCGTAAATAAAATATTCCCATGAACCTAAATCCGGTTGATTACTGGTACAAAATCAGTAAATTATCTCTGTGCTATTTATTATATCTAGAGCTTTAATGAGTGTCTGTTCTCGGGTTAAAAAAAATTTGGCACTCATCTTGCAATAGAATACAGGAGCCAAACCGATTGGATTTCGATTTAAAAAAACAGTCTTTTTTTGATAATTGTAATCTTATCCGGAGTAAAATAACTATTCGAAATAGTTAATCAGAATTAAAAATCCTTGCTAAACAAGGAAATTAGTAACAAATATGGGTTGAGAATACACTTTTTTCATCGATTAATGCATAATAAATCGAAAATTAAATTTGTTTTTACAAAAGTTTCTTATTTTTGCCCCATAATTAATTAAAAACCTTTACAATTATGTCAGACATTGCATCAAGAGTAAAAGCCATTATCATAGATAAATTAGGCGTTGATGAAAACGAAGTTACCATGGAAGCGAGTTTTACCAACGATTTGGGCTCAGACTCATTGGACACTGTAGAATTAATCATGGAATTTGAAAAAGAATTTGATATTCAAATCCCGGATGATCAAGCTGAAAACATTGCGACCGTTGGTCAAGCAATTTCTTTTATCGAAGAGGCTAAAAAATAAATTTTTATACTCACATCAAAAGCTATGGTTAATTTAATTTTCCATAGCTTTTTTTGTTTGTGAAAAATAGCTACCTTTACATCATAACAATACTGTAATTTTTAACAGATAATAATATATTGAATCATATGAAACAAAGACGTGTAGTAGTTACCGGATTAGGAGCTCTGACGCCGATAGGCAATGACGTAACAGCATATTGGGATGCGTTAATTCATGGAGTCAGCGGTGCTGCTCCTATCACCCATTTTGATGCCAGCAAATTTAAAACGCAATTTGCTTGCGAAGTGAAAAATTTTGAAGTGACCGACTTTATCCCCCGTAAAGAAGCGCGAAAAATGGATCGCTTTACACAATACGCTATGGTGGCAGCAGATGAAGCTGTACAGGATTCTAAACTGGATTTAGAAGCAGAAGATTTAAATAGAATTGGCGTGATCTGGGGTGCCGGTATTGGCGGATTGGAGACCTTTCAAAATCAAATGATTGATTTTGCCAACGGAAATGGAACTCCACGATTCAATCCATTTTTTATTCCCAAGATGATTGCAGATATTGCTCCGGGACAAATATCCATTAAATATGGTTTTAGAGGACCCAATTTTGCTACGGTTTCTGCCTGTGCTTCTTCCTCAAATGCGTTGATTGATGCGATGAATTACATCCGGTTGGGCTATGCCGATGTCATGGTGTCCGGTGGTTCAGAAGCTACTGTGGCTATTGCCGGTATCGGTGGTTTTAATGCCCTGCAAGCTTTATCAACCAGAAATGACGATCCTAAAACCGCTTCCAGACCTTTTGATAAAGACCGCGACGGTTTTGTGTCCGGAGAAGGTGCCGGAGCCTTGATCTTAGAAGAATACGAACATGCCAAAGCCCGGGGAGCTACAATTTATGCCGAAATGGGCGGTGGCGGCTTATCCGCAGATGCCTATCACATCACAGCACCGCATCCCGAAGGATTAGGCGCTAAATTAGTAATGGAAAACTGCTTACGCGATGCCGGAGTTCAAAAAGAAGAGGTCGATGCCATTAACGTACACGGTACAGCAACTCCGCTGGGCGATATCGCCGAAGTTAAAGCCATTCAAGAGGTTTTTGGCGAACACGCTTACAAGCTGAATATCAATTCTACCAAGTCTATGACCGGGCATCTATTAGGTGCAGCAGGTGCCATTGAGGCGATTGCCTCTGTTTTAGCTATCAAAAACGGAATAATTCCACCGACCATCAACCATTTTACAGATGATGATGCGATTGATAATAAATTGAACTTTACTTTTAATAAAGCTCAAAAAAGGGAGGTCAATATTGCGATGAGTAATACCTTTGGCTTTGGCGGACATAATGCTTGCATTCTCTTTAAAAAGATTTAAATCTATTTAAAAATTGAGTCTAATTCAAAAAATAACATTTTCAAAAAATACTGAAGAAAACCTTTTTGCCGGCAAAATTAAAACCTTAACAGGATATAAAGCTAAGAATTTAGCTCTGTATAAAATGGCATTTACCCATAAATCCGCTAGTAAGAAAGATGAAGAAGGGCATATCTTGAATTATGAGCGTCTGGAATTTTTAGGCGATGCACTTTTAGATGCTTCTATTACTTCTTTTTTGTATCACAATTTACCGGATAGCAGTGAAGGAGAATTGACTCAAATGCGGTCCAAGATTGTCAGTCGTAAGCACCTGAATGAAATAGGCAAAGATCTTGATTTAGTCTCATTAGCCAAAAAACCTTCTTCCAAAAGAACTTTTAGCTACAATGTATATGGGGATTTGTTCGAGGCTTTGGTCGCAGCCATTTATTTGGATAGAGGCTATGTGATTATGGACAAATTTATCCATAAAAAATTAATAAAACCCTATGTAAATCTAGAACAATTATCAGGAAAAATAAGTAGTTATAAAAGCCTTTTTATAGAATGGTGCCAGAAAAATCAGAAAAAATATGAATTTGTCACCTTTGAAGATTCCGGAAACAGCCGGACCAAATACTTTTCGGTAAAACTCTATATCAATACTAAAATTGTCAGTAAAGGAAGAGCAACTTCTAAGAAAAAAGCGGAAGAAATAGCTTGTAAAAGAGCCTATTACAAATACCAAAATCAAATGACCGGTTCTTAATTATAACCGGTAAAAATCAGTTACGCACCAATGGCCATAAAAAAACATCATTTAAGCCTGGATGATACCTTTGAAGAAACCTTTCATCTATTGGCTATTTACAGCAATCTGGAAGCGTACAGAATGGCTTTTGTGCTAAATAAAACCCTTGATCTTAACTTGATAAAAACAGTTTCAATACATCGTAAAAAAGAAGGTGCCGAGTTTGATGTATATGAGTTTTCTGATCCCGATTATTACCGGAGCTGGTTGCTGCTTCACAACTACGCTTTTGTACAAACAAAACAAAGTACGGTCGATTTATTTTCACAGGATGCTATTTTTGAACAAAAGCTTGTGTATCACAAAGAGTTAAAAAAAGCCCCTTTTCTACTCAAAATAATAGCCGATATTAACAGTGCTTTTCTACAAAACACAGTGCATAAATTACAAAAACACCCGCTTATTTATACTGTTGACCTGATAGATATTACACAACTTAAAAACCAAAAATTACTAATTTTTTAACCATGCAACAAACCAAAAAAACCAAAATAGTAGCGACTCTGGGTCCGGCCTGCAATACCAAAGCGATTCTTCGTGAAATGATTCTTTCCGGTGTCAATGTATTTCGTATTAATTTTTCACACGCTACCCATGAGGTCGCCGAAAACCATATAAGAATCATCCGGGAACTCAATAAAGAACTGGGTTTCCATGTCGCTATTCTCGCTGATTTACAGGGACCTAAATTACGGGTTGGTGAAATGGAAAAAGGAACCAAATTAAAAAAAGGAGACTCCTTTATCTTTACCACTCAAAAAACCATCGGGAATAAAGATAGCGCCTATATGACTTATAAAAGATTTCCCAAAGATGTCAAAACAGGGGAAACTATTTTGGTCGATGATGGCAAATTATTGTTTAGGGTTATAGAAACCAACCGCGTTGACCAAGTGATTACAGAAGTGATTCGCGGAGGAAAATTAAAATCCAAAAAAGGGGTCAATCTTCCCAATACAGCCATCTCACTGCCGGCGCTAACCAAAAAAGATAAAAAAGATGTGGTATTTGCCATTGAACAAAAAGTAGATTGGATCGCCTTGTCCTTTGTACGAACAGCTCAAGATGTTAAAGAGTTGCGGAATTATATAGACGAACGATCGGATTATAAAATACCCATCATTGCCAAAATTGAAAAACCGGAAGCCCTCACCCACTTTGATGAAATTGTGACGCAATGCGATGGATTGATGGTTGCCCGAGGAGATTTAGGGGTAGAAATACCGATGGAAAAGGTCCCTTTGGTTCAAAAAAAGATTGTAATAGCTGCTAAAAAAGCACATAAACCGGTCATTATTGCTACCCAAATGATGGAAACGATGATTACCAATCAAGTGCCTACCAGAGCCGAAGTAAACGATGTTGCCAACTCTATTATGGACGGTACAGACGCCGTCATGCTGTCCGGTGAAACTTCTGTGGGCGCTTATCCGGTTGAGGTGATTAAACAGATGCGGAGTATTATTGAAAGTGTAGAAGATTCTCCCTTAATTTCTATTCCACACAGTCCCGTTACAGATGTAAAAGCAGACCGCTATATTTCCAAAAGCATCTGTTCCAATGCAGTGAATATTGCCAATGACATTCAAGCTAAAGTCATCTCTACATTGACCAATTCAGGATATACCGCCTTTCAAATATCAGCCGGACGTCCCAAATCAATTATTCTGGCGTTTACTTCTAACAGACGTATTATGACCATGCTCAATCTACTATGGGGTGTAAAATCTTATTATTACGACAAGATGGTTTCAACAGACGAAACCGTAATCGACATCAATCAAATCGCCAAAAGAAAAGGGTATTTGACTAAAGGTGATTTTGTAATTAACCTAACCTCTATGCCTTTAAAGGATAAAGGGATGGTAAATACCCTGCGCATTACAAAAATCAAAGAAAATAAACCTATTGATTAACCAATAAAGTATCAAAGCATTATAAAAATTCCTTGAGCAAGGCTATTATCTTTGTGTTTTTGTCCTCAATGGCCATTGTTTTGAGTAGATCTAAATAGTTGTCTTTAAACTCCGGATAGGTTCTGATAAAATCAACTGCCCGGTACCGCACATAAGAATTTTTTAGCAACAAAGCCTTTCCTACAAAGGTATTGGCTGTTGAAAAATTTGTTTTATCAGTAAAATCTACCGGACAATTACCACTGTTTAAAATCATTAAATACGTAAGATATTCTTTATTGGAATTAGCCGATTGGATAAGAGAAAGTATCCCTTTGGAACTCACATGTTTGCTGAGATCATATATTGTAGCGACTAAAGATTGGCGCTCCTCTTCTTCGCGTGATTTTAAATACTTTCCGGCATAGGGAAATATCTTGCTGATAGCCTCTTCCGGACGATTGGAAGTTTGAGAAGGTTTAGATTCCGATTTTTTAGCCCAAGTATCCTTCAATGCCACCGTACGATTAAACACCAAATTAGCTGCTGTTGTGTCTTTATCAACCACAAAATATCCCAATCGTTGAAATTGAAATCTATCGCCAACCTTAGCAAGTGCTAAACTGGGTTCAACAAAAGCATTTTTGTTAATAGATAGGGAATTCGGGTTGATAAACTCGATAAAATCTTTTTCTTTATCGGCATCGGGAGCTTCATGTAAGAATAACCGGTCATAAATACGCACCTCTACTTGCTTGGCATGTGCTATAGACACCCAATGTAAGGTTCCTTTTACCTTTCGTTTACTGGCTTCGGTACCGCTGCCACTGAGAGAATCTTTATCATAGGTACAATGAATTTCGATTATATTTCCATTGTTGTCTTTTACAACACCCGTCGCTTTGATGATATAAGCATTTTTTAAACGTACTTCCCCACCCAACTTTAATCGAAAGAATTTTTTAGGAGCTTCTTCTTTAAAATCTTCCCGTTCAATATAGATTTCACGCGAAAAAGGGACTTCTCTGGAACCAAAATTGGCATCATAATCATTATATGAAGCTTGTAATAGCTCGGTTTTATCTTCCGGATAATTCGTGATAAGCAATTTTACCGGATTCAGCACTGCCATCACTCTAGGTGCTGTTTTATTCAAATCATCACGAACAGAATACTCTAAAAGAGCCACATCGGTTACATTATCTCTTTTGGATATTCCGGCAGTTTCACTAAAATTAATAATAGAAGCCGGCGTATATCCTCTTCGTCTTAGCCCTGAAATAGTGGGCATTCTGGGATCATCCCAACCGGTGACATAGCCTTCATTGACCAATCGCAATAATTTACGCTTACTCATAATGGTATAGCTCAAATTACGACGGGCAAACTCCCGCTGTTTGGGGCGTAACTTATTAGGGTCACGAATCTGATCTACATACCAATCGTACAAAGGTCGGTGAGGTTTAAACTCCAATGTACAGATAGAATGAGAGATTTGTTCAATATAATCCGATTCTCCATGCGTCCAATCGTACATCGGATAAATTTTCCAAGTCGTACCGGTTCTATGATGCGCCTTATGTAAGATACGATACATAATGGGGTCACGCATATGCATATTGACATGTGACATATCTATTTTGGCACGTAAAACGGCAGCTCCTTCAGCCAATTCTCCTCTTTTCATTTGTTCAAACAATTCCAGATTCTCTGTGACACTCCGGTCTCTATAAGGACTGTTGGTGCCGGGTTCTGTGGGTGTTCCTTTTTGCGCCGCAATTTCTTCGGAAGTCTGATTATCTACATACGCCTTTCCCTCTTTAATCAATTGGACTGCCCATTGGTATAATTGGTCAAAATAATCGGATGAATATAATTCTTTGTCCCAATGAAATCCGAGCCATTGTATATCTTCTTTTATGGCATCTACATATTCTTGTTCTTCTTTGGCCGGATTGGTATCATCAAAACGAAGATTTACCGGTGCTTGATACCGGATTCCCAAACCAAAATTGAGACAAATAGAGGCGGCATGTCCAATGTGCAAATAGCCATTGGGCTCCGGTGGAAAACGAAAACGAAGTTGATTTTGGGGCAATCCGTTAGCGAGATCTTCTTCTATGATTTGTTCTAAAAAATTAAGTGATTTCTTATTTTCTGACATACGCTGATATTATAGGACAAAAGTAATTAAATAGTTTTGAATTATTTATAATTATAGCAATCCAATAAAAAAAGCCGCTACATTGAAGAATATAACGGCTTTCTGTATTGTTTAAAGTGTTTAGTTATGATACTCTTCACTTTCTTTTAAATACGGATTGCCTTTTGCCAATAAAGGCTGTTTGGACATCGCATTGAATCCACAGAAAATAAACAAGCCTAAAAAGAATAATAAAGCCCCTATTTCAGGAATTCCAAAATGCCATTGTGAACCTACTGTAGAAGGCATTACCATCACAAACACATCAATATAATGTCCTACTAATATGACAAGTCCTACGATGGTGACTACAGTGAATTTACGTTTCCAAGCCGTATCCATCAATATTAAGATAGGGAAAGCGAAATTCAAGGCAATCATCAGATAGAATATAAAATTATAATCGTGTACACGCTGGGCAAAATAGGTCGTTTCTTCCGGCATATTGGCATACCATATCAACATATATTGTGCAAACCATAAATAGGTCCAAAAGATACTAAACCCGAACATATACACTCCTAAATCGTGTAAGTGACTGTCATTGACAAAGGGTAAGAATCCTTTGGTTTTTAAATAGATTGTTACCAGCGCAATAACCGTAACCGCTGATACAACAGCACTGGCAAAAATATACCAAGCAAATAAGGTGCTAAACCAATGCGGGTCTAATGACATAATCCAATCCCAAGATAAGGCAGACTCAGATAACATAAAGAAAACCAAGAACAGAATACTGTATTTAAATCCTTTTTCGTGTGCTTTATAATCGGTTGCTTCATCTTGTTCCAAAGATTTTTTACGAATGATATATCTAAAGAAAATATATCCAATGATATAGATTGCTCCTCTGATAAGCCAACCCGGGATATTCAACCACCAACTTTTACCGGCAAGAATAGCATCGCCATCAGCGTGCATCCAAGGGTAAAAATGATTCATTCCCAAAGCCGAAGCCAATAGAAATAAGAACATCAAAAGCCCCAGCGGAACTAAATTGGCAGAAAGTCCTTCCATAACACGGAATAAAACTACGGACCAGCCTGCGGATGCGGCAATTTGGATGACATAAAATGCGAAGATTAACAAAGCAATCATAAAGAAAAAGAACAAGGAAACAAAAAAAGCTGCCCAAGGTCTGTTTTTAAGTTGATTTAATACATGCGCTTCGTGTTCTTCTGTGTTGGCAGCATGTGCAGCGTCTTTATGAGATTCTGCTTCATGCATTTGTTTATGAGAACCATACTGAATAGCACGTGGATCTATTTTTGCTGCTTCTGCTTTTTGAGCAGCTAGTTCTTTTTGGTGTGCTATGGTCTCTTTGGCATCTTCTAACGTTTTACTACTTCCCGTAATAAAGCCATATCCAATACCAAAAACACCGATTACCATCAATGCTATTGCGAAAACTTTTAATTTGCCTGAAAATTGATACATATTTTTAAAATATTACAGTATTTCTAAAACCACTATGAGTTTAAAAACTATTCTTATTTATTCTTTAATTTAAGTACATATTGTACAACTTGCCAACGTTCTTTCTCGGTCAATTGCGAGGCATGAGAGCCCATCATATTACGACCGTAATAAATTACGTGGTAAATACTTCCTTCGGTCAGCTCTCTGTCTTTGTAATTAGGAACGCCTAAGAATTTACCTCGTTTTACAAGGGTTCCTTGACCATCACCTTTTTCTCCATGGCATATTGCGCAATAGATATTGTACATTTTTTTACCATTCGCCAAATTGGCGTTGGTAACTGCCAAGGGAGATTTTAAGCTGTCTTTAGCCATTGCATAACCCTCCAACCCTTCAGGAAATTCAAAAGGTTTTTTGCCACGTGCAATACTTCCTTTAGGAGGTGTCAATGCTGCCATACTATCCTTTAAAACCGTATTCATACCATAAGGTTCATAAGGAACCGACACATACATATCGGGTGTATATTGAATATTGGGCTTACTACGATCACGAGTACAAGAGCTCAATGATACAATAAATCCTAACGTGATAAATATAAACTTATTCATAATCTTCGGTATCTATCTTTTCGGTTACATTAATTTCTGTGGCGCCTGTTTTTTGTAGTAGCGCTTTTACATTGTCCAAATCTTTTTCTACTTCCAATTCCATAACAAAGGTATCATCGGTAGTACTGGGATAGGGATTTTCTGCTTTTTTCCAAGGCCATAATCTACTGCGCAAATAAAAAGTAATCACCATTAAGTGAGCGGCAAAAAAGACCGTTAATTCAAAAAGGATGGTAACAAATGACAAGACGTTTTGTCCGTAAGTTCCATTTGGTTTCCCTCCAAAATCTTGAGGCCAATCTTGAATCATCGTATATTTTGTCAACCACATAGCGGTCAATAATCCGGTAACTCCAAATAAGAAGGAAGCAATGGCAATTCTAGTGGGTTTTAAACCCATTGCTTTATCCAAACCGTGAACCGGAAAAGGGGTATAAACCTCTTCTATGTCGTGGTCTTCGGCACGAACAGCTTTTACAGCATCCATTAAAACTTCGTCATCATTGTACGAAGCGTGAACTACATAATATTTTTTACTCATGACTCTTGTCTCTTAAGTTTTTATGATATTGACCTGTTTTCTTTAATATGGTTTTTACTTCGGCTTGAGCAATCACCGGAAAAGTTCTGGCGTATAATAAAAATAATACAAAGAAAAATCCTAGGGTTCCTATAAATATTCCTATATCTACAAAGGTAGGTTCAAAACGACCCCAAGCAGAAGGTAAATGGCCTTTACTCAATACAATGGCAATAATATCAAAACGCTCAAACCACATTCCGATATTGATGGCAATAGAAATCAAGAACGACCAAATAAAACTGGTACGCACTTTTTTGAACCATAAGAATTGTGGAATGACGATATTAAATAATATCAATGACCAAAATGCCCACCAATAAGGTCCGGTTGCGGCACCCACTGACATATAGGTATAATTTTCATAAGGACTACCGGTGTACCAACCTATAAAAAATTCGGTAATATAAGCCGTCGCTACAATACCTCCGGTTAACAAAATCACCATATTCATATTTTCAATATGCTTACGGGTGATATAATTTTCTAAATGGGTTACTTTACGCATAATCCCTAATAGGGTTTGCACCATCGCAAAACCAGAAAAGATAGCCCCTGCCACAAAGTATGGCGGGAAAATAGTACTGTGCCATCCCGGGTTAATAGAAGTGGCAAAGTCCATAGATACAATGGTATGTACCGACAATACCAATGGAGTAGCCAAACCGGCTAATACCAAGGATACTTCTTCAAAACGTTGCCAATCTTTGGCTCTTCCTGTCCATCCAAAACTCAATAAACTATAGATTTTCTTTTGGAAAGGGCGAACGGCTCTATCACGAATCATCGCAAAATCAGGTAGTAAACCTGTCCACCAGAAAACCAATGAAACCGACAAGTAGGTTGAAATGGCAAATACATCCCAAAGCAATGGAGAGTTAAAATTGACCCACAGGCTTCCAAATTGGTTCGGGATAGGCAAGGTAAAATAGCCATCCCATATACGTCCCATATGAATTAACGGGAACAGTCCGGCTTGGAATACCGCAAAAATAGTCATCGCTTCTGCCGAACGGTTGATAGCCATACGCCACTCTTGTCTAAAGAGCAACAATACCGCTGAAATCAAGGTTCCGGCGTGACCGATACCTACCCACCATACAAAGTTGGTAATATCCCAGGCCCAGCCTATATTCTTATTTAGACCCCAAGTACCAATACCGGTACCGATGGTGTAAGTAATAGCTCCTATTCCCCATAAAAAAGCTAATAAGGCAATCGTAAAAGCTATCCACCAATTTCTATTGGCTCTTGTTTCAATAGGTCTTGCAATATCTACAGAAATATCATGATAGGATTTTTTCCCTAAAATCAACGGCTCTCTGTAAGGTGATTCGTAATGAGACATATTTGTTATGTTTATTTATTCTTAACTATTAATTGAATTATTTATAATTTTTTTGTTCCACAGAGGAACAGCGTTAAAATTATCTATGCTTCTTCGTTTCTTACTTTTACTTGGTACACTACATTGGGTTTAGTTCCTACAAAATCCAATAAATGATAGGCTCGCTTATCTTGAGCCAGTTTTGTAATCTTGGCTTCTTTATCATTGACATCTCCAAAGACCATCGCTCCGGTACTACAAGCATTCATACAGGCAGTTTGGAATTCTCCATCTTTAATCTTACGACCTTCTTTTTTAGCTTGTAATATGGTGGCTTGTGACATTTGGATACACATAGAGCATTTTTCCATTACACCACGAGAACGAACCACCACGTCGGGATTTAATACCATTTTACCGTATTCATCATTCATGTTGTAGTCAAATTCTTCATTTTCATTGTAACGGAACCAGTTAAAACGACGTACACGATACGGGCAGTTGTTGGCACAATAACGGGTACCTACACAACGATTGTAAGCCATTTGGTTTTGACCTTGTTTACCGTGCGAGGTCGCTGCCACAGGGCATACTGTTTCACAGGGTGCGTGGTTACAGTGCTGACACATTACCGGTTGGAAAGCTACTTGCGGGTTTTCTGCCACTCTTTCCAATCCGTGATACATCTCAGCTTTACTCAACCCTTCTTCTTTTGCTGCCTCTCTGGTAGGTACATCCGAAGAGTAGTATCTATCAATACGCAACCAGTGCATATCTCGGCTTTTTCGTATTTCTCGTTTACCGACAACAGGAACATTATTTTCTGCGTGACAAGCAATGACACAAGCTGCACATCCGGTACAAGCGGTCAAATCAATGGATAAATTAAAATGATGTCCATTGGATCTATCTACTGTTTCCCAAAGATCTACTTTTTCAGCATCTACTTCTTGATGGTCATAAGAGAATTGATGATGATGGTTCCACTTATGCGCTTCCTCATTTTTATAATCATCCAATGAAACTTCTCTTAAAATATCATGACGACCGGCTAATGTGTGTTGTAATTGAATACAAGCAAAACCGTGTCTATTTCCTGTTTTACGTAATGAAACTTCTGAATACGATTTATGGGTGAAAACAAAAGCATTGACACCTTGTTTCATCTCGTCTTTTACTCCTTCTGTACGTCCATAACCCAGGGCTAAACCTACAGAACCTACAGCTTGTCCGGGTTGAATATATACCGGCACATTTTCTATTGTGATACCATCTACGGTAATATCTACCGTATCACCATCTAAAGCACCGTCATCACGGGTGACGTTTTCCAATCCAAAAGCTTTGGCATCGGCTATGGATATTGATAGATAATTATCCCAAGAGGCACGGGTAATAGGATCCGGCAACTCTTGTAACCAAGGGTTGTTTGCCATTTGTCCATCGCCCATAGATACTTTGGTATATAAGGCTAATTCCAGTTTCCCTGATTTAATTTTACTCAATTCAGCTCCCACCTTATTCATATCAACAGCTCTTTCAAAACTTGTTTCTTCGGGTGTGTAATCTATTTGGGCAAATCCATCGTGAATAGCCTGATTCCAATCTCCGGAGAAATCGGACTTCATATAGTCATAAAAGTTCTGATCACTTCCCATCCATTTTAATAAGGTGTCTTGGAACTGACGGGTATAGAACAAGGGCTTAATAGTGGGCTGTGTAAGGCTATAATGCCCTTTTTTGTGCATCACATCACCCCAAGATTCCAAATAATGTGGAATGGCTAGAGCATATTGCATCACTTTGGCCGTTTCATTTTCATGCATGGCAAAGGCAAGCGTCAAATCAATATTTTTTAAAGCCTCAGTAAATGCAGAACTATTGGATAAGGTATAAGCAGGGTTGGTATTGTAGGTCAATAATGCACCCACCTTACCGGCTTTCATATCTTTAATCAAATTTGCTACTTCGGCATCATTTCCTTTTCGAATGTTTTTAGTATGTACGGTGTCTATTACCTCAGAAGACAAAGCTTCATTAATAGCCAAAGCAAGTATTTGAGCATTTTTATCTTGAATACCGGTCACCAACACACCTTTAGATCCGGCTGTTTTTAATTTTTTTGCAATTTCTTTAATAGCAGTATCTACCGGAGTACTTTTGGTGGGTAAACTACTACCGGTTATGGCATTGTACAAACCAATCAAAGCATAGACTTGTTCTGAAGGTTTTAAGGTAATTCGTTTATCGGCATTGGCTCCTGTCAAAGACATATTGGATTCCAACTGAATATGATGAGACATGCTACCGGATTCCGGACGACGTCCATTGATATAACTAGCGCTAAAATTACCACCTTGCCAATCACCTAAGAAATCGGCTCCGATAGAGACAATGGTTTTTGCCTTGGAAAAATCGTAATCGGGTAAAGCACGTTCACCATACATAGCATCAAAAGCGTCCAAGGCGGCAGATTCCGACACGGCATCGTAGATAACGTGACGTACTTTTCCGTATTTTTCTTCAAACTGTGTAAGTAGTTTACGGGTAGAAGGACTGGCACAGGTTCCGGTAAGTAATACCACGTCTTTTCCGGAGGCATATATTTTAGGTAAAGCGGCTGTAATTTGTTTATCCAGTTCTTCCCAAGTTATTTTTTCTCCTTTGTATTTAGGTCCTTTTAATCGCGTGCTGTCATATAAAGAAAGTACAGATGCTTGTACCCGTGCATTGGTAGCTCCTCCTGCTTCTTTATTGGCTTCTATTTTGATAGGGCGTCCTTCTCTGGTTTTGACAAGGATGTTGGCAAAATCGTATCCATCAAACATCGTAGATGCATAATAATTTGCCATACCCGGTGTTACTTCTTCGGGTTTAATTACATAAGGAATGGCTTTTCTAACAGGACCTTCACAAGATGCCAAGGTAGCTGCTGCCGTTGAAAAACCAACATATTTAAGAAAATCTCTACGTGAAGGTTCGGATGCTTCTAAAGTTTCTTTATCTCCTAAAAATTCATCTGTAGGAATTTCTTCCATAAACTCTTTTTGGTTAAGCTGGTCGATGAGTGAGGTATCTTTTTTTAATTCCTCTGTACTTATCCAATATTTTTTATTTGATGCCATATTTATTTGGTCTTTAGTTTTTAGTCTATTAACTAGCCTAAAGCTAACTTAGATTATCTTAATTAATTTTATTAGTAGTGACATTTACCACATTCTCTACCACCCATATCGGCTACGGTTGCACCTTTGTGCAATTCTCTGAATTCATCACTATATGTTTCTTTGTAATAGCCGTTATTCATATTGACTTTTCTTTCCTTATGACAAGACACACACCAATCCATTGTCAAGGGAGAGTATTGTTCTATCCTGTGCATATTTTCAACCGGTCCATGGCAGGTTTGACATTCCAATCCTGCAACGTTAACATGTTGAGAATGATTGTAATATACAAAATCAGGAAGGTTGTGAACCCGTGTCCATTCAATGGGTTTACCTTTACCGGTATAAGCAAATTCTTTAGGATTCCAACCGGCAGCTTTGTGTACTTTTTCAATTTCTTTATCAAAGAATTTTTTATCGTGGTCGCCATAAAGTTCTCCTTTGTATTCGGTAATGGATTTATGACAATTCATACAAACATTTACCGTGGGAATACCGGAGGTCTTACTGTGTTTTGCAGAAGAGTGGCAATACTCACAATTAATACCATTATCACCGGCATGTACTTTGTGTGAAAATTCTACTGTTTGAACCGGTTTATAGCCGGTATCAACCCCTACTTGCAACAACCAAGCAAACAAAAAATAGGCGGCACTAAACAACCATACAATGGTTAACATAATGGCTAATAAATTTAATTTTTTCTTCGCAAAAAAGAAAATAATCAATCCTAAAACCAGTAAGATTGCGGGTTGCCACCACCAATTTAACGAACCGGCTTCAATATCCAAAGCAGAATCATTATTATTTAAGGTGTTATCCTTGACACCTACCGGAGGAGTGGCTTCTTTGACAGGTGCTACCCCCTCATCACCAACTGCTAAATAGGCAATAATATCATCCAGATCTGAATCGGAGAACTGGGGATGTGCCGGCATTGGAATTTTAAATTCGTCAAAAATTGCCTTGGCATCTGCATCTTTCTTTATAAATTCTGTGCTGTTAGAAATAAATTGTTTCAACCATTCTTTAGAGCGTTTATCAGCAACACCTTTCAAGGCAGGTCCCACTAATTTTGAATCCATTCTATGACAAGCGGTACAGGTAGAATTAAATAACTTTTGACCATTTGCCGGATCTTGAGCAAACAGATTTAAAGTGAATAAAAAAAGAAACGAAAAGACAATACTTGTGAGTCTTGATACTAAATTGCTTTTGTGTACAATATCCATATTGTAATAGTGTTTTATCTTGTTTGGTATGATTATTTCATAGTACTACATCACAAGTAGTTACTAAAATAATGATGCGAAAGTAATATTTATTTATAAATTAAACAACAATCCACAAGATATGCGTTTTATTTATAATCATTCTAAATAAATTAAACAAACACAATTAAACACATTATTATTGGTTAAGTATGTATTTACAATTTATATTTGCAAAAACACACCGTATGAATCAGTTTAAAACACCTGTATATTTGTTACTAGGTTTTCTTTTGATAAGTTTTCACTCATTGGCACAAAACAGTGATGTGAATATGCAACGAATTATTCAAGAAAAAAGAGTTTACAATTTGAACAACCTGGAAGTAATTGGTTATAAAATCCAATTATTTAATGGTATTAGTGAAACTACTGCAAAAAAAATCCAGTCGAATTTCAGCGCACTTTTTCCGGATATTCCTGTCCGATTATTTTTTGAACAACCGGAATGGAAAGTGCAAGCCGGTAATTTTTTGACTAAATTAGAAGCACACAAAGCCCTTCAACAAATCCAAAAAGAATTTGCCGGAGCTTTTCCATTAAAGGCAAAAATAAAAATAGAATAACGAATATTACGACTCCTCTTCTTCTTGTTTGGAATTGGTTTTCATTCCACAAATAGAATAAAGTGGACAACTACTGATCAATGTAGTCAATAACAGTATAATAGCCACCGCATACAGTACATACGATACCCAAGCAGTTTCAAAATTTCCGTTGTAGGCAAAATAAGCCGCTACAATAGCTAAAATAACACGAATAAATTTGTCTAAATTTCCTACGTTTTTTTTCATAATAGTGGTTTTTAGAATGATTGATTTTTACATTTAACAATAGACGAGTGCTCCATAAGTAAAAAATTATAGAGAAATGTCTTTATTGAGGCGACCCGCCGCACAACTTACATAAGATTTTGCTTTATGAATTAAATGGTTATCCATAGTCGCTTCCGGATACCCCAAAGCAGCCAACTTCTTTTTTACAGAAGCCACTACCGAATCTGAAGCGGCCTCGAAAAACACTTTTGATGCTACCACATCTACCGATACATTGTCAGCTCCTTGAACAGACAACACACCTTTGGTTACCGTATGGGCACAACCCCTACATTTTAAATTTTGAATGTGTATCGTTGCCATTTTATTAGTTGTTTCTTAGATTTGTAACAAAAGTAACAAAAAATAACGAACTAACAAAAACGAGTACCTATCAATTAGGAGTGACCACCAACTACAATGCGCATAATTTTTAGATTTAATCTAAAAAATTGCCAAATTTGATGGATAAAACACACCCTTAAAAAACGCACAAACTTTCCGGGTTCTGTTGCATAAGACATATTACTATATGGGATGGTTTGTTTTTTACTTTTTTTCATTTTAATAAATTTATATTGTTTGACAATAGTCCTGTTTACTCCGGTATCACCCACCAAAAAGGCTTGGCTTTTGCTTTATATAAAAACATATAATGCATAAACAGTTTCATCCAATGACCGGCAGTTCCTACTACTCCTACCGTATCACGCACATTTCTACCCCATTTTGGATATTTCTCCCAATCTTGAACAATGGGTTTTACAGTCATTACAGCTGCTTGACCTCTAAACAAACCATAACCGGCAGATACAATACAAGCAGCACCCATTTTTGCCATAGAAGCTCTGTGTGGGTTATCATTTTTACCGGTCTTTACTCTATGAGCTATATTTTGTGCAACAATTTTTCCAATAACACCCGATGGCATTCCGGTTCTGGGTGGGGTTGGAAAAATCTTGGTTCCATTAGGACTTTGCATAGGTTTTGACATAGTATGTGGTGGCGCAAAAGCGATACCGGCTGCGTACATATTGTCATAAGCAGGGCTCTGATAAGTTTCCGGCCAATCGGCTGCACTCCATTCTTCATAAGGCTTGGGAGTATAATCTGCATCTACCTTCATCATCGTGTTAGCTGCAAAAACTTTATCAGAAATATCTGATCCGTCTTTTGCGAAAGCCTTCATACCGGAACCTGAAAAGCCGGGAATAAGCATCGCAAAATCAAACTCTTTGGATAATTTTTCACCGCGTAAATTTTCATAATAGGCCACTCCTTCTTCTACTTTATAAACACCGGCTCTTTTAATCCATCGCACTCCATATTCTTTTAAAATAGATTCTGTAAATATTTTAGTAGGTGTAATGTATCCGTTTCGTCTTACATAGGCACCTCCCATTCCAAAATCACCCAATTCATATTCATTGGAAATCCACCAAATATCAGCCAAATGTGATAAATTTCTCTTTCCTACTTCAAATGCAATGTTCAGTACATATTCAAATGCAGCACCTTGACAAGTTGCCAAACCGTGGCCCGTTCCAATCAAAAAAGTCTGCTTTTCTCCATTTTCCATCTTCTTAAGTGCTTTTTGGAGATTGCCCCAAGCATGTTCCGCATGATCGTAAGTACAAACCGAATTGGTGTATTTATCGGGACCTAAACCCTCAGTCGCTGCAAAATTAAGTTTAGGACCGGTCGCATTAATCAAATAATCGTAGGTCACTTTCTCTTCAGTTCCTTCTTTGTCTTCAGAAACATATTTTATTTTTACAAAAGGATTGTCCAGCTCATTATCACCTTCCGGATGAATAGAGGTTGCCAACGCTTGCTTGTATTGAATTCCCAATTTTTTATAAACCGGAGCTAATTTAAATTTTACTTGTTCCGGTTTCATTAATCCGACCCCAACCCAAATATTTGAAGGGACCCATTGAAAATTACTGTTTGGTGATACAATCACCACTTCGTGTTTTTTTCCTAAATACCTATTGAGATACGTCACTGCCGTATGCCCGGAAATACCGGCTCCTAAAACTAAAACTTTTGCCATTTAAAAAGATTTAACAATTATTAATTTTATCACATTGAAAAACAAAAAATAGACAGCAATCTATTTGTTTTTTTATTTATTTCGCAAATATACAATTTAAACTTAATTGATATGTGACTTTTGTTACTTTGAAAATTTTTACACAAACTAATTTTGTATTTGGTTACATTAATATAAAAAAACACTATTTATAACTCTTGTCTGTTCTAACTAAAATAGTATCTTTGTAGCTCATTATTTTAGTTAAAATGATTCAACGTATTCAAAGCATCTACCTATTATTGGTAAGCCTTTTATCAGGAGGACTTGTTTTTTATTTAAAAATAGGTTCTAACATAGATAGAAGTGCTTTTTATATATTGGATTTATTCCACGAAACCTCCTATTTACTTAAAAGCATCAGTATCGAGTTTTGGTTGGTGGCTGTTTTAGCTATCATCAGTTTATTTGCTTTTAAAAATAGAAAATTACAAATCAATATCAACCGTTTCAATATATTGATAAACCTTATTTTGTTAGGACTATTATGTTATCATCTATGCAATGTATCTGGAGAAACTCTTGTTTCTGAGAAGGGTATTGGGAGTTTTATTCCTTTGGGATCTATAGCTTTGCTGTTTTTGGCAAATCGAGCTATCCGGAAGGATGAAAATCTTGTAAAATCCATAGATCGATTGCGATAATATTTCGCTTAGTATATTTAGTGCATAAACCCTCCTATTTAAAAAAACAGGAGGGTTTTTTAATAAAAAAACAAGTGCTCTACCCAATTCCGTGATTTTTAAAAATCACGGAATTGGGTATTGTGAGAAACTAATAACCCTTTTACATTTGTAACATAAAATGAAAGAAGCCAATATAACAGTTCATATAGCCGATGATCATAAAATATTAATTGACGGTATAGTAGCTGTTTTAAAAACAGAAAAGAATATTGATGTGGTCGGTTATTCATTAGATGGGCTTAGTGTTGTAAACTGGCTCAATGATAATGAAGTGGATATTTTGGTGTTGGATATAGGAATGCCGAAATTAGATGGAATAGAAGTATTACGTTCTTTGCAAAAAAATGGAAACCTGCCCAAAACAATTGTTTTGACCAGTTATAATGATGTAAAACTCATCAAAGAAGTGCTCAAAATGGGTGCAAAGGGTTTTATTACCAAGGTCAGTGCCGGAGAAAGTATTATTGAAGCTATTAAAACAGTTTATGCCGGAGATATGTATTTTAGTAGTGACATTCGTAATAAAATAGTCAATTCTTTTACCGGTAAAAAGGTCAGCGATGAAGCCAATTTTAACGAATACTTCGGGATGCTTTCCGAGAGAGAATTCGAGATTTTAAAACTCGTTGCAGAAGAGTATAACAACAAGGAAATTTCTGACATGTTGCATATTACCTCGGGAACGGTTGAAACGCATAAAAAAAATATTATGGCAAAATTAGGTGTAAAAAATGTAGTAGGTCTAGCCATTTATGTAGTCAAACACAAATTAATCGAATAAAACAAGGAAATATTTAGGTTGAGGGGGGAAGTGATTCACTGTACTTATTTACACTCGCAAAACTTCCCTCTTTTTTATAAAAAATTTTAAATACCATATATTAATTAACTAACATTTAAACACTATTCATTATGAAACAATTATTATTAAGTTTATTGACTATTAGTCTTTTTCTTACTGCTTGCTCCAGTGAAGAAACAGTAACAGAACAAGCCAACGCAAACAACAAAATGTTAAAATCTTTTGTTGTTAAGAAAAATGCAGACGGAAGCTATGTGCTTACAACTCAAGTAACCGATGGTGTCGGAGCTATCTACTACGATGATGCTATTGAAAACCAAGTCCATTTGGTCAAGGATGCTGCCAATAACAAAAACTCCTTGATTCACAACTACGATATAGCCGACGAGCAATTAAAAATCCAATTTATTTCTGAAGATGCTTCAGCCAATAGCAGCCTTACTATTTATGATGATGGTAAAAGTGAAGCAAACAGAGCTACGGATTATGGTTTATTAAACAATTATTCCATCACCGCAAACGAAGACGGTACTATTCAACTCAACTTTGAAGTAAAAAGTGGTGTAGCGGTCAACTTTGGTTACAATGATGGAGAAAACATCAATGATATTTACTTAAGTGAAAATCCCGACGCTTCTGATGTGTCTTTTTCAAAAAGTTATTCGACCGAATCTGATGGTAGTTTGCGTATAGATTTTGTACAACCCGCTAGCGCTACCTCCAGAGAAAGTGATACCAGAAAACCCCGGGTAATTTATGACGACTGCCCCACATGTTAGACGACTTCTTATTTACCAAACACACCTCTTAGTAATATTTATATGACGCCTTCTTATTTACCCCGCCCCTTTTTATCCCCTTTTTTTTTATCTTTGACAGATAATATGATTGTATGAAACAAATAAACAGGTTTTTTATGCTACTAATAGCCCTAGCTATTATCCCCCTTGTATCCCCTGTTTATCTATTTGGTTCGGTAGTAAAATATCCCCCTTTACCCCCACAAAATCCTACTGCTATAGCTCCCCGGCTGGCAGTAGGTACTACCGACTCCATACAATTGGTTCACAAACTTTCACAACAAAAAGAGTATAAAAAAGCCCTAGAACTTAGTTTGACTATACTGGAAAGAGCCATCACAAAAAAAGACACCTCCCTTATTGCACAATCAAAATTGTTAATAGCCGATATTTTTTATAAATCTAAGAATTACGAAAAAGCGTTGGAATATTACAAAGAAAG
The DNA here is from genome assembly GCA_964396505.1 of uncultured Polaribacter sp. Lineage (GTDB taxonomy): Bacteria > Bacteroidota > Bacteroidia > Flavobacteriales > Flavobacteriaceae > DQTL01. The sequence goes on from CAYNFJ010000001.1 coordinate 28,424, forward strand.
TTTGTTGTTGACTTCAAAAATTAAGGACACGCTCCAGCTTCTCACGATTGAATTGAGTATTGGAACGGTTTATTCCAAAATAAAACAACCGGACAGTGCTATTGTTTATAATAATAAAATAATCAATTATCCTGCTAATACAGAAGAAATCGAATTTATTAAAGCCGGAGCGCATTCAAACATGTCCGCAATATATCTCGAAAAAAAAGATTTATTAAAGGCTCAAATCAATGCTCTAAGCGCACTGGAAATACAAGAAAAATATCACAATAACCTAGCCACAGCTACAGCTCTTAACAATTTAGCATCTATTTATCTAGAACAAAAGAGGTATCGGGATGCGAAACGAACTTATTATGAAGCCCTGTCTCTTATAAAAGACATGGATGACAGCAGATCTTTGAGCCACAAAGAAGCTATTTATGATAATTTATCTTGGGTGTTGTATAAACTAAAGGACTATAGAAGCTACATTTATCAAGAAAAATCTTTTAGAATAAGAGATAGCTTGCGAAATGAACAACTCAGTGGAATTTTGGCAGAAATAGAAGGTAGATACAATGCAGAAAATATCAAAAAAAGAGAACAGCTAAAAACAGCCGAGCAAAAAAGAGAAAAAGAACACGCCCAAAATATCAACAATATATTAATCGTTATTTCCTTAAGTCTTTTGATTGGAGGTTGGTTGGTTTATAGATATCTAAAACTACGACAACAAAACCTCAAACTGGAATTAGATCAACAACAACTCTTACAACAAACCAAATTAGAACAAATCCAAAGTGAAGCAAGAGAGAAAATACTCAATGCAACACTGGATGGTAAAGAAAGTGAACGAAAAATGATAGCTGAAACACTGCATCATAGTGTCAGTTCTCTTCTATCCTCTGCCGGTTTACACCTGCAAGCCAGCAAAATGCTCCTCAAGAATAAATATCCGGAAGAAATTGATAAAGCATATTCTATTGTGAATGAAGCTGCTGATAAAATCCGGAATTTATCACATTCTTTGGTCTCATCGGTTTTATTAAAATTTGGATTGAGCTACGCTGTTCAAGATTTATGTGACAAATATTCCAACTCCACTTTAAATTTTCATTGTAAATGTGAAAAAATAGGTCGTTATGCGCAAGGTTTTGAATTGAAAATCAACAGTATTATTGATGAATTACTCAATAATATTATCAAACATAGTAAAGCGAGTAATGCCGAGATTAAAATTGCCGAAAAAGACAAGACCTTGGAAATCCATATTATAGATGATGGAAAAGGTTTTATTCCGAATCAAAGTTTTAAAATAAGTGGATTAGGTCTGCGTCAAATAGAAACCCGGATCAACAAAATGAAAGGTGTTTTTAAAATTGATTCTTCTCTGGAAGAAGGGACATTAATTTATATTGCTGTACCTATTGAATATGAACAGGAAAGCATAGATCCCGATTAATTTCTTTTTTCCAATTCTATAATTTCCATATTTTTAATATCCGAACCATCAATACTAAAACGAAGCATCGTACGCACTTGATGAAATCCTGATTTTCCGGCAGCACCCGGATTTAGATGTAGAAGGGACCACTTCTTGTCATAAATAATTTTTAAAATATGCGAATGACCGCTAATAAAGAGATCCGGAGAGTTTTGGTATAAAGCTGCTTTTACACGCTTGTTATATCTATTGGGATACCCACCAATATGTGTCATCCATACCGAGACTTTTTCCACCCTGAATTTGGCATCTAACGAAAATTGCGCCCGGGCTTCTGAACCATCAATATTCCCATAAACAGCCCTGAGGGGTTTTGATTTCGCTATGGTATCGGTGACTATCAGATTTCCAATATCTCCTGCATGCCAAACCTCATCGGCTTGTGCAATGTAGCGAAGCATTTGTTCATCTATATAGCCATGCGTGTCAGAAAGAAGTAGTATGTTTGTCATATCATTTAATAATATCTAGCATTTGCTACCAACTAAAGAATTATTAGAAATGCGTTATTTTATCGAAATAGCTTACAAAGGTACCAATTTTCATGGATGGCAAATACAACCCAATGCCAATACGATTCAACAAGAATTACAAACAGCCTTAAAAACACTCTTTCATCTTCCCATAGAAGTAGTAAGTGCCGGACGAACCGATGCGGGTGTACACGCATTGCAATTATTTGCTCATTTTGATTTACATAAAAAAATAGATACTGATTCTATCGCATACCGGCTCAATGCTCTGCTGCCCAAAACCATTGTTGTAAAAAACATTTTTCCTGTACAAGAGCAAGCGCACGCACGTTTTGATGCAATATCCAGAAGTTATAAATATCAAATATCTCTAGTCCATAATCCTTTTACATTGGATACCAGTTGGCAGATAACACATAAAAAAATAGATGTGGATTTGATGAACAAAGCTGCGGGAATGCTCTTAGTACACTCCAATTTTAAATCTTTTTCGAAAACAAAAACCGATGTAAAAACCTATAATTGCACTATTACAACAGCACAATGGATACAAAAACAGAACGAACTGAATTTTTACATTACAGCCGACCGTTTTTTACGTAACATGGTGCGAGCCATTGTAGGTACCTTGTTGGATGTAGGACTTAAAAAAATTACCGTAGCCGATTTTGAAAAAATCATCCTAAGTCAAGACCGGTCTAAAGCCGGATTATCTGTTCCTGCCAAGGGCTTGTTTTTGACAGAAGTCAATTACCCAAATAGCCTTTTTAATCCCTCTCAAGATGCCTGACAAAAAGGAGAACATAGAAGAGAAGCTCAAAGGTAGAACTTTTGATTTAAAGGTTTTTATGCGTATTTTACAATATGCAAAAAAGTATCGTTGGCAATTTATCACAACGGGTATTGCCGCTATTATTTTATCTTTCTTGGCAAGCGCCCGCCCCATTATTTTAATTCGTATTGTCAACACATACATTGCTCCAAAAGAAGAAAAAGGATTGTTATTTTTAATTGTAATAATGCTTATTCTACTGCTCTTAGAAGTATTTGTTCAGTTTTTCTTTGTCTATTTGGCAAATTGGATAGGACAACATATCATTAAAGACATCCGTGAGCAATTATTTCATCATATCCTACATTTCAAAATGGCATATATTGATACCTCCTCAATAGGTCGCCTAGTGACTCGCGTGGTTTCTGATTTAGAAACCATAGCCGGTTTTTTTAGCCAAGGACTGTTTATGATTGTAGGAGATTTGTTAAAAATGACCGTTGTGATGCTCGTCATGCTTTTAATCAATTGGCGATTGGCTTTATTAACCTTTACCGTATTACCCATACTTATTTATGCGGCAAAATTATTCCAACAAGGCATAAAAAAAACCTTTCAAGAAGTCCGAAAACAAGTTGCCAATCTCAATAGTTTTGTTCAAGAACGATTAAGCGGTATGACTATTATCCAACTTTTTACCCGAGAGAAATTGGAATTTCGAAAGTTTAAGGAAATTAATACCAATTACAAAAATGCTTATATCAAAGCCATTTGGTATTACTCGGTGTTTTTTCCGGTTGCAGAGGTATTGTCTTCTATCGCAGTAGGACTATTGGTATGGTATGGAGGTTTACAAGCCGCCCGCAATACGCAGGTACAACCCGGAGAAATTATTGGTTTTATAATGATGGCTCAAATGCTTTTCAGACCGCTACGACAAATTGCCGATAAATTTAATACATTACAAATGGGCATTGTTGCCGGAGAACGTATTTTTAAAATTTTAGATACGCAGAGTCGTACTAGTCGTAATGGCACGCTATCAGCCGACACCATTCAAGGAAATATTAAATTTGATACTGTTTTTTTTAGTTATGTAAAAGGAGAACCAGTGCTTAAAGGCGTCTCTTTTGAGGTGAAATCCGGACAAACCGTAGCAATAGTCGGTGCAACGGGCGCCGGAAAATCAACCATTATCAATCTTATAAATCGTTTTTATGATATAGAACAAGGAAGTATATTAATTGATGGCATTTCCATAAAAGACTATGATTTAACCGAACTACGTAACCAAATCGCCGTAGTATTACAAGATGTTTTTCTATTTTCTGACAGCATATTGAATAATATCACTCTTAAGGATCCTACTATCACATTAGAAGATGTTCAAAAAGCGGCCCGGCAAATCGGAATTGATGCATTTATCAACAAACTACCCGGTGGTTATCTTTACAATGTAAAAGAACGCGGCATTATGCTTTCATCGGGACAAAGGCAACTTATCGCCTTTTTGCGTGCTTATGTCAGTAAACCTAAAATATTGATATTGGATGAGGCTACTTCTTCTGTAGATAGCTATTCAGAACAATTAATTCAAATAGCTACCGAAAAAATTACGCAAAATCGTACGTCGATTATCATTGCGCATCGGTTAGCAACTATAAAAAAAGCCGATACCATTTTGGTGATGGATCAGGGTAAAATTGTAGAGCAAGGCACCCATCAAGAACTCATGAAAATTCCGTACGGGTTTTATAAAAATTTATACGAACAGCAGTTTAGCACAAAAGATTAACAGGAACAATCTCCTCCACAATCTTTTTTGTTTTTTTTCGAAAAGAAGAATTTCTTTCCCAAATAAATCAAGGCTACAACAAGACTGATATAAACGAGTATTTCCTGCATTATTTTAATAATTGGAAGGTGATTAATGCAACCATATAGGCCAAAGATCCCATTCCTAATAATTGTAAAACAGGCCATTTCCAAGAATTGGTTTCTCTTTTGACCGTTGCCAAAGTTCCCATACATTGCATAGCAAAAGCATAGAACATCAATAAGGACATTCCGGTGGCAAAGCTAAAGCGTTTTTGTCCGGTTACCGAATCTACTTCATTTTGCATCCTTTCCTTTATAGTTGCCGTATTATTGCCACTATCTTCCACACTGTATATAGTCGCTAGAGTTCCCACAAATACTTCGCGTGCCGCAAAAGAGCTGATCAAAGCGATCCCGACTTTCCAATCATAACCCAAAGGCCGGATAGCCGGCTCTATGGATTTGCCGATTTTGCCAATATAAGAATGTGCTATTCTATAGGAGGCTATTTTCGTCTGTAACTCCGATGGAGTTAAGGTGGTATTTGCATATTCCTTTTTAACTATCTGCTCAGCTTGGGTATAATCAGTACCGCCATTGGAAGCTAAAAACCATAAAACAATAGAAATAGCTAAAATAATTCGTCCGGCGCCCAATACAAAAGCTTTGGTTTTTTCTAAAACCGTAATACCGATGTTTTTAGGAGAGGGAATTTTATAATTGGGCAGCTCAATCACAAAGAAGCTCTTGCTTTTTATTTTCAACACTTTGTTCAGTAAATAAGCAGAGGAAATAGCCGCCACAAATCCCAAGGCATACAACGCCAACAAGGTAAGTCCTTGTAAATTAAAAACTCCCAGATAATGCTTGTCGGGAATAATTAATGATATCAAGATAGCATATACCGGAATTCGAGCGGAACAAGTGGTGAAAGGAACCACCAATATGGTAATTAAACGTTCACGCCAACTCTCAATATTTCTAGATGACATAATAGCCGGTATCGCACAAGCTGTTCCGGAAACCAATGGAATCACACTCTTACCACTCATCCCGTATTTACGCATGATTTTATCCATTAAGAAAACCACTCGACTCATATAACCTGTTTCTTCTAACAAGGCTACAAATAGAAATAAAATAGCGATCTGCGGGACAAATATCAAAACACCGCCAATACCCGGTATCACTCCTTCTACAATTAAATCGGTAAATTTCCCTGCCGGCAATTGTTGTTGTACATAGCTTGCCAGTTGTGAAAAAGATTGATCAATCCACTCCATCGGAATACTTGCCCAAGAAAAAACAGATTGAAAAATAATCATCAAAATCAAGGCAAAAAACACATACCCAAAAATTTTATGCGTCAATATTCTATCCAATCTACCTCGTAAGTCTGTTCCTGATTTTCTGTCAACAGTATAATTTTTTTTGAGAATTTCATTGATAACTTGATAGCGAAAAATTGCTTCTTTATGCTGAAATTTCTTGATTTTATCCGGTTTTTCTCTAAAAAAAGAAATCACTTTTTGCTCTTCAGGTGAAATAAAAGTATTCGTTTCTTTTTGCGTAATTAACAACCAGGATTTATAGATTGAAAATTGTGGTAAAGCTTCTTTTATACGTTTAAAAAAATGACCATCTATCCGTTGTGATATATCAGCCAAACTTTTGTTGTTTAAATCTTTATAATGAAGTAAAACTTGTTTTAAGGATGCTATACCTGTCTTTTTTCGAGCACTGACTAATAATACTTTGGTATCTAAATCAGTTTCCAGACCGGATACATTAATCGTAATCCCTTTGCGCGACATCTGATCTGCCATATTAATCACTAATACGGTTGGAATGCCCAAATCCTTGATTTGAGTAAAGAGAAAAAGATTTCTTTTAAGATTTTCTACTTCTGCTACAACCACCACCACATCCGGAAAATCGGGATTGGATTCATCAACTAAGGTATTATAGACAATATCTTCATCGGCAGAAGTGGAATTGATACTATAAGTACCGGGCAAATCGGTTATAATCGCCTTAACTGAATCGGATAGATGACAAACACCTTGCTTTTTATCCACCGTGATACCCGGATAATTCCCTACTTTTTGATTCAATCCGGTCAATTGGTTGAATAAAGAAGTTTTTCCCGTATTCGGATTCCCGACTAAAGCTATTTTAAGAATTTTGGACATCTACAATTTACTAATGGCTATCTGTGAAGCCGTTTCTACTCTAATAGCTAAATGACTGCCGTTTACACGAATGTATAAAGGATCTTTTAAAGGAGCTTTTTGAATTAATTCTACTTCTTTTCCGGGCAGACAACCCATTTCCAATAATTTTAAAGGAATTTTGTCTAAAGCAATATCAGAAATAATACCCCTTTCCCCCACTTGTAAATCAGCAATACTCATATTCGTTATTTAGAATGATTTTAAATAATGGCAAAGATACTATTTTTTAGAAAACAGCAATTGGTTCAGAAAATAATTATTCTAAAATTTGAGAGCGATGGTGTAGTTCCATATTATACCGAAGGTACTACTCTTTTTCTAAAAGCTTTATATCGTCAATTAATCGTTGTATATCTTTTGTATTCGTACCGTCATAGAAGCCTCTTATCCGGCGTTTTTTATCGACTAAAATAAAATTTTCGGTATGAATAAAATCTTGTAAACCACCGTCTCCTTTATCCAAAACGGCAAAGTAGGATTTCCGAGCCAATTTATAAATTTCCTTTTTATCGCCGGTCGTAATATTCCATTTGGAATCAATCACACCTTTTTTATCGGCATAGGCTCGTAATACAGGAATACTATCCATCACCGGCGTAACCGAATGAGATAAAAACATAACCTGATCATCTTTCAAAAAAGCATCTTGTAAATCCTTCATATTAGACGTCATCACCGGGCAGATACTTTGACAGCGTGTAAAGAAAAAATCGGCCACATAAATCTTATCTTTATAATCTTCTTGTGTAATGGTATCTCCATTTTGATTAATCAAACTAAAATCAGCAATATGATGCCCCTTTTTAATATCGGAAATACTGGGATCTACCAAATCCGGATTGACATCGTACGGATTATAAACCGGTAATTTTTTTGTGGGAAAAAGAAATAAATACAACAAATAAGTAGCTCCTAAAACCAATATTAACAAAATAATAAGAACCCATGAACTTTTTAATTGCTTTTGTTTACTCATTTTTTGTAGTTTTGGTTATTATTTAGCAAAAATACATTATTAATTCAATTTTTTTTAAAAAAACACCGGACAATCTAGGGTTTTGACTCTGTAAATTGTTAAAGAAAAACACAAAACGTATAAAAACACTTCCCATGAAAATACTATCCTACCTTTTTACTTTCTTATTCATTCTCCCGCTTTTTGCACAACACACTAAAAAAGAAAATCTTAAGAAATTGATTAAAAGCGAAAGAAAAGCAGCACAATACAGAATGAATTACCGCGTAAACCCCAACACCACTGATTATGACATCAAATATCACCGGATGGAATGGACGGTAGATCCGTCAGATAATCCGGCCGCAATAAGTGGCACTGTCACTACGTATTGGGAAGCAAAGGCTCCTATGAATACCATTACTTTTGATTTGATGGATGAACTCACCGTCTCTCAAGTGGTTCAACGCGGAACTAATCTCTCTTTTAGCGCTGCCAATAACGAAGTGGTTATCACCCTTCCGGCTACTCAAAACACCGGTGTTTTAGACTCTTTGAGTATTACCTATAGCGGAAATCCGCCTCAAAGTGGATTTGATTCGTATGTGACAAGTACCCATAACGGTGTCCCGGTCTTATGGACATTATCAGAACCGTATGGTGCCAGAGACTGGTGGCCTTGTAAACAAGATTTGATAGACAAGGCTGATTCTATTGATGTATATATTACCTATCCACAGTTTTACAACGGAAGTGAAGAATACAAAGCAGCTTCCAATGGCTTATTACAATCTGAAACCGTATCGGGAAACATGAAAACATCCTATTGGAAACACCGGCATCCCATACCGGCTTATCTCGTTGCTATGGCGGTAACCAATTACAGTGTATATGATGACTTGGCTTACGCGGGAACCGCGCAAGAATTTCCAATTACCAATTATGTTTTCCCTGAAAATCTAACTACTGTACAGACTCAAACACCTGTAACTGCCGATTTGATAGAACTCTATGGAAACCTGTTTGAAATGTACCCTTATGCCGATGAAAAATACGGTCATGCCCAGTTTGGTTGGGGTGGCGGTATGGAGCATACCACGATGACTTTTATGGTTAGTTTTGGACGCGATTTAATTGCACATGAATTAGCCCACCAGTGGTTTGGTGATAAGGTAACATGTGGTTCTTGGCACGATATATGGCTGAACGAAGGCTTTGCGACTTACTTGACCGGCTTGTCCAAAGAGCATCTAGACGGTGCAACCGCATTTTATAATTGGCGCGCCGGAAAAATTAGTTCTATCACGAGTTCTCCCAACGGATCTGTCTATTGTACCGATACAACTTCCGTTAATAGAATTTTTAGTGGCAGATTAAGTTATGACAAAGGATCTATGGTGCTACATATGCTTCGATACAAGTTAGGAGATACCGATTTTTTCCAAGGAGTTACCAATTATCTAGACGACCCTGCCTTGTCGTATGGCTATGCTAAAACCATCGATTTACAAAACCATCTGGAAGCTCAAAGCGGCATGGATTTAGATGAATTTTTTGCCGATTGGTTTATGGGTGAAGGGTATCCTTCTTACAACATTCAATGGTCACAAACCGGTAACACCGTTTATATTACCGTCAATCAGACACAATCTCACCCTTCAGTGTCTTTCTTTGAAATGCCTCTCCCGATTAAGCTGGTAGGCACCAATGGTGAAACACAAATGCTCCGATTGGAAAATACCAGTAACGGACAGTTATTTACAGAAACGGTTCCTTTTACGGTGAGTTCCGTAGTTTTTGATCCGGATAAACAAATTATCTCTAAAAATAATTCGGTGACACTATCTTCCGGTAGTCTAGAAGTAGAAGATATCTTAGCTTTTCCTAACCCAGTTGGTGACCAAATTACAATAGCTACGGCCAATGGTGTTACACTGGAATCTACGGCACTTTTTAATTCGGCAGGACAGTTGATTCTCAAACAAGATGCCAATCAGCCGGTTATTCATTTTACCGACATTGCAAAAGGCATTATGATTCTTCAAATCAACACTAATAAAGGGGTATATTACCGTACACTCATCAAAGAATAATAGCTTGTTTAGTGTCTGTCTATCAAATGCTTAATTTTATAAATAGACACTATGTAGGTTTTGTTTTGAAAATCGTACCTTTGCCCACTTTATATATTAAGGATAACATTGTATGGAAATTTTTATAAAAATAGCTCAATTCTTGTTGAGTTTGTCATTTCTCATTATTCTACACGAATTCGGACACTTTATTGCCGCCCGAATTTTTAAAACCCGTGTTGAAAAATTTTATTTATTTTTTGATGCTTGGGGCAAAAAACTTTTCTCTATAAAAAGAGGAGATACAGAATATGGCATCGGTTGGTTGCCCTTGGGTGGATATGTTAAAATATCGGGTATGATTGATGAGAGTATGGACAAGGAGCAGATGAAGTTACCGCCAAAACCCTATGAATTCAGATCCAAACCGGCCTGGCAACGTTTAATCATTATGTTGGGTGGTGTCACGGTAAACTTTATATTAGGAATTCTTATCTATATCATGATTGCTTTTGTATGGGGCGAAGACTATGTCAGTACAAAGGGCGTAAAACACGGGTTTAGCGTAGCAGATTCTTTTGAACAATACGGTTTTCAAGAAGGTGATAACATCCTTAAAATAGATGGAAAAGTTCCTTTTAATGTATTGGATGTCAATAAAGACTTGTTTTTAAAAGACATCAAAACCCTTACCGTAAAACACCCGGATGGAAATATCGAAACCATTAAACTTCCGGAAGGTGTTGGAAAAAAAATGTGGAATGAAGGAATCTTATTCCCTTTTCAGCCAAGATCTATGGCGGTCATTGATACCGTTGTTTCTAACTCTCCTGCCGAGAAAGCCGGTGTTTTAAAAGGAGATAGAATTATTGACGTCAATAATTCTCCCGTTACTTATTGGAATGAATTTACCAAAAAAGTGGATTCTACCACTACTTCTTTACGTGTATTAAGAGGTGCTGATACTATAGAAATAGCCATTAAACCGGAAGTGCTGGATACCAAATCTAAAAAATTAAAAATCGGTGTTAGTAGTTTTGGGGACAATGCCATTGAAACACAGCACAAAAAATACTCATTTCTTGAAAGTATCTCCAGAGGAAACCGTATGGGCTTGAATAAACTTCAGAGTTATATCGGACAATTTAAATACTTGTTTACCAAAAAAGGAGCTGGAGAAATCGGTGGCTTTATTGCTATTGGTAAAATCTTTCCTTCTACTTGGAACTGGCAAGCCTTTTGGAGTATCACTGCATTCTTGTCTATCATGCTTGGATTTATGAATTTATTGCCCATTCCGGCATTGGACGGCGGACACGCCCTTTTTGTGTTGTTTGAGATGATAACCGGCAGAAAACCCAGTGATAAATTTCTGGAATATGCCCAAATTACCGGTTTTGTACTATTGATGGGGCTCCTGTTGTTAGCAAATGGAAATGATATTTTTAAGTTGATCAAGGCTTGGTTGTAAATTAGTAGTCCGTTTAATCTTAGTTCGTACCTTTGTATCCGACTCGAGATTAAATGAAATCCTATATTATCAAACATAAAATTAAGTTTAGTGTACTCTTATTGGTACTGCTGGCTTATTATGTTTCATTACCAAAAAAATTATTTAACGATCCTACAGCAACTGTCGTTGAAAGTGCCGAAGGTAAACTATTAGGGGCTAAAATAGCAAGCGATATGCAATGGCGCTTTCCGGAAAGAGATAGCGTTCCTTACAAATTCACACAATGCATTACACAATATGAAGACGCCTATTTTTACAAGCATTGGGGATTTAACATCGTATCTATTTTTAAGGCTTTAAAAGCCAATATAAAAGCCGGTAAAGTGGTGCGAGGTGGAAGTACTATTACTCAGCAAGTCATACGATTATCCCGCAAAAACAAAAGACGAACCTATTTCGAAAAACTCAAAGAACTCATCTTAGCAACACGATTGGAGTTTCGATATTCCAAAGATAAAATCATAAGCCTGTATGCATCTCACGCCCCTTTTGGGGGTAATATTGTAGGACTGGACGCCGCATCATGGCGGTATTTTGCACAGGAACCCGAAAATTTATCATGGGCAGAAAATGCTACTTTGGCAGTATTGCCCAATGCGCCCGGTTTAATCCATATCAATAAAAATAGAGGAGAATTATTAAAAAAACGAAATCTATTGCTTAAAAAACTCTTTAATGCTCATATCATAGATTCGTTAACATACGCATTGGCCATTCAGGAAAATTTACCCGATAAAACATTTCCTTTACCACAAACAGCGCCGCATCTCATTGCAAAAGCAGCCCGAGAATATCCCGGAGAAAGAGTCCGCACCAGTGTTAAAATTCAATTACAAAAAAAACTAAATCAGATTGTTACACAACATTACAACAATCTTAAACAGAATCATATTTATAATATTGCAGCCCTCATCATCGATGTGAAAACACGTAAAATACTGGCTTATGTCGGAAATTCACCCACGGATAAAAAACATCAAAAAGATGTTGACATCATTGATAAACCACGAAGTACCGGAAGTATTTTAAAACCCTTTTTATTTGCTTCTATGCTAAATGATGGCGCTTTGCTACCCAATACCTTAATAGCCGATATTCCCACTTATTTTTCGGGTTATAAACCTAAAAATTTTAATCTATCTTATTACGGAGCAGTCCCTGCGAGCAAAGCTCTGGCAAAATCACTTAATATTCCGGCAGTAAGAATGTTACAGTCATATGGTGTAGCTCGTTTTTACAATCAACTCCAGCATTTGAAATTACATCATATTTCCAAAGGAGCCAATCATTACGGATTACCTTTAATTCTAGGAGGTGCTGAAAGTAGCTTGTGGGACTTATCCAGAGCCTACGCCTTCTTATCAGGTACATTAGTACATTATGACCAAACCCAAGGGCGTTATTACAATAATGAATTGGCAGAATTATCTTACCTCAAAAATAAAACAGCAGATTTTGGCACCCTAACAACTGAATACCCTATTTTCGATGCCGGATCTATTTATTCTACCTACGAAGCCTTACGAAAGTTAAACCGGCCGGAAGGAGAAGAAAACTGGGAGTTTTATGATGATGCCACCCCTATTGCTTGGAAAACCGGAACCAGTTTTGGTTTTAGAGATGCTTGGGCTATTGGAT
>CAYNFJ010000001.1:41484-50642 GCA_964396505.1 uncultured Polaribacter sp.
ATTGCTTGGAAAACCGGAACCAGTTTTGGTTTTAGAGATGCTTGGGCTATTGGATCCAGCGCACAATATGTAGTAGGTGTATGGGTTGGAAACGCCGACGGAGAAGGTCGTCCGGGATTAACCGGTATTACGGCAGCAGCACCCATACTTTTTGATGTGTTTTCGTATATGCCCAGCAGTACTTGGTTTGCGCCACCTTATGATGAATTACAAAAAATCATAACTTGTAAAAAAAGTGGTTATCGCGCTTCTGAAATTTGTGAGGAAAAAGATACAATTTGGGCACCAAAATCAGGATTGAAAACAGCTCCTTGTCCTTATCACCATTGGATACATCTGGATAAAACAGGAAGCTTTCAAGTCAACAGCTCATGTGAAGCTATCAGCGATATGAAACATGTAAGTTGGTTTGTGTTACCACCGGTCCAAGCCTACTATTATCAGTTAAAAAATCCTTTTTATAAACCGCTCCCCCCATTTAGAGATGATTGTGTAAACAGTGGAAAAACTCCGATGGAGTTTATAGATAACAATAAAAATGAACATATTTTTTTACCCAAAAATTTTGATGAACACAAGAATAATCTGATTCTGAAAATAAAACATGTACAACCTGAAATCCAAATTTACTGGTATTTGGACAATCGATTTATAAAAAGCACAAAAAATTTCCATGAAATTGCGATCCAACCTAAACCGGGAAGCCACACTATTACTGCTATGGATGCACTAGGGAATGAAATTAAAAAAAATTTTAAAATTTTATAGAAAAAAGTTTGTTTGTTAATAAAATGTTCATAACTTAGCCACAGGAAACCCTAACCCTTAATTTATTTGACATGGAAAATTACCCTAACCAATCGCCTGTTGATAGAGAAATCAATGTAAATCCATCTATTGTGCTGTCTTGTAAAATCAGCGCAGACGGATTTATTGAATATATTAATCACTCTTTTAGTGAAGTAAGTGGTTATGAAGAGTTTGAAATAATCGGAGAATCTATGGATGTGTTACGCCATCCGGATGTGCCACAAATCATCTATGAAATTCTAAAAGAACGCCTTAGCAAAAACGAACCTATTAAGTTAATAACTAAGCAATTAGCAAAAGACGGTCGTTTCTTTTGGCTATTGAGCGAATATGAAAGTAAGTTAAATGATGCCGGTGAACTCATCGCTCATTACAGCCATAGTGTTGCAGCTCCAACTTTTGCGGTTCACAAAATAAGTTCTTTATACAAAATTCTATCCAAAATAGAATCAAAAAGTGGAAATACTGAAGTCTCTAAACGATATTTAATTGGTTTTCTGGAAGAACGCAACATGAATTACAATCAGTTTATTGAAGAATTGTGTATCCACCAACCCAAGTTTGAACAACAAATTCAACCGCAAATCACCAATCCGATTCAAAGCAATATACAACCCGACCCCATACTTCAAAAGCAAAACAGGGGGTCACGGTTAAATGATTTAACCTATAATGCTAATTTGGATTTGACAAATTCAAATAGAATACACAGCCCGATAAATTCACCCAAAACAAAAAAGAAAAAGAGTTTGCTTAAAAAGGTCTTTGGAAAATAGTTTTACCTGCTAATTTCCTCATTTTAAGTAGCTAGCTTGCCTGAAATATGATTATACCCAAAAAAAAGTATAATTGTAATAGAGTGATATGGAAAAATTTGTGCGCCCGCAACCGATTGATCGTGAAATACTTTTAGACGAATCCAAGGTGATTATGTCTAAGACCGATGAAAAGGGTATTATAGAATATGCCAACCAATATTTTATGAATATTTGTGGATATAAAGAATGGGAACTAATGGGTGAGCCTCACAATGTGATCAGGCATCCTGATATGCCTAAGGTGGTGTTTAAATTATTGTGGGACAGACTCTTTGAAGGGAAAAATATTCATGCTCTTATCAAAAATTTAGCCAAAGACGGAAGTTATTATTGGGTTATTACCCGGTTTGAAACTAAATATGATGAGAATAAAAAAATAATAGCCCATTTTTCCTACAGAAAAGCCCCTCCCAGACAAGCCATTGAAACAATTATTCCTATCTATAAAACATTGATTAATATAGAAAATAAACACGGACTGGAAACTTCAGAAAAATATCTATTCAACCTGCTAGAAGACCACGGGTTAACGTATGACGAATTTATATTGCAGACAGCAGGTGTTACACAAGAAGAATTGGATTTATATTTTGAGAATTCACTGTAATTGAAAAAATTTCCTGTTGTACAACGGAATAAATAGCAAAGAAAGACCTCCAAACAATAAAATCATAAAAGTCTGCGCACTCCACATAATCCAACCAAATGCCAATGCCGGATTCAATGCAATACCATACAGATGCAATAGGCGCTGTACACCCACCGGATAGGTTCCCAAACCGCCATTGGTTGTCGCAATACTCAAAGCTCCTACCACAAAGCCTGAAATAACAGCACCCACACTTAAATGCGCGGTCTCCTGTAACGAAAATGATGCCGTATAAAACATCAACAGATACATCAACCAAATAAAAATAGTGTGTGCAATAAAAAACCTTCTTTTTTTCATAGCCAATACACTCTTTATCCCATCTAACAAACCTTTTGCAAAATGGCGTATTTTAATAAAAAGACGACGCTCTGATTTTTTTATCAAACGATACATCCAATATAAAAAAACAGCAAAAATTAGTAAGATTAGAAAAGAAGTAAAGGGGTTTTTTGGTAATTTTTGAAGAACCAAATCGGCTAATAAATCAAATTGATAGAAAAAAGCCATCATCACTATAAGCAACAACATAATGACATCGATGATTCGTTCGGCAACAATGGTACCAAAAGCCTTTTCAAAGGGAATAGCTTCGTATTTACTAATACCAGTGGCACGGGCTATCTCTCCGGCTCTGGGTAAAAATAAATTGATTAAATAAGCGGTAAAAATAGTAAAAACACTATTTAAAAACTTGGGTTTATACCCCAATGGTTCCAGTAAAAACTTCCAACGGTACGCTCGTGATAAGTGACTGAGTAGGCCTAAAAAAAGAGAAATAAAAATCCAGAAATAATGTACATTTTCAAAAGACTTTTTTATTTCTTCTTTATCCATCGGAGTTAAACTGGATAAAGACCACCAAATTAAAAAAACTCCCAATAAAATTGGGAGTATCACAAGAACTATTCTTTTAATTGATTTTTTCAAGTCTTATGCTAATGAATTATCTTTTGTGTTTGGAAAAACCAAAGTAGGTTTATACCGTTTTGCTTCTTCAAAATCCATCAAAGCATAGGATATAATAATGACAACATCCCCTTTTTGAACCTTTCTCGCAGCAGGTCCATTCAACGTAATGGTTCCGGAATCTCTAGGACCGGGGATAACATAGGTTTCCAGTCGTTCCCCGTTGTTAATATTGACAATTTGCACTTTCTCTCCTTCAATAATATTAGCAGCCTCCATAAGGTTTTTATCAATGGTGATGCTCCCCATATAATTAAGATCGGCACCGGTTACGGTTACTCGATGTATTTTGGATTTAAAAACTTCAATTTGCATAGGGCAAAATTACTTAATTTTAGTTAGTATCCCTCAATATCTGAGCATTTAATACAGTGCAATATTATCAATTAATCGGATAGTATCAGCAAAAACAGCTATAAAAGCTCGGTATTTTTGGGTTAATTCTCTGTTTTGGATAGGTTTTAAAGTGGTTTCATCAGCAATCGTAAAGTATTCTAACTTTAATAACGGGTGTTTTTGAAATTCATTTACAACCCATTCCGATACTTCTACAGCATTTTTTGTGCCAAAAAGTTGTTTGGCAGTACGGAGTGTTTTATAGATAAAAGGAGCGGCGTTTCTATATTCTCGGGTCAAACGCATATTTCTGGAACTCATCGCCAATCCATCGGGTTCCCGAAAAATAGGGACTCCTATAATTTCAATAGGCAACTGCTCTTTTGACACCATTTTTCTTATAATTTGCAATTGCTGAAAATCTTTTTCTCCAAAAAAAGCTTTATCCGGCTTTACAATTTCAAACAATTTCTTGACAATCGTTCCTACACCGTCAAAGTGTCCTTTGCGATGTGCTCCTTCCATAACCTTGTCCAATTGGTCAAAATCAAAGTTTTGTGACTCAACCGAATCACTGTAAATTTCAGCTACCGAAGGTATAAAAACAAAATCACAATTTACTTTTTTTAATAATTCTAAATCCTCTTGAACAGTGACAGGGTACTGCTCTAAATCATCTTGTTTATCAAATTGAGTTGGATTTACAAAAATACTGACCACAACTTTATCTGTCTGCTCTTTTGCTTTCTCAACCAATGATAAATGCCCTTGATGCAATGCGCCCATAGTGGGAACAAAACCTATAGAAACTTCCTTTGACAGTTTGTTAAGTGCTGTTTGTAGCGACTTAATTGACGTATAAACCCGCATAATATTTTGTTAAAAGCTTGCAAACTTAACAAATAAACTGTAATATGACGCTAAAGTTTCGTACTTTTGCATTCAGTTATGATGTTTATACATCACTAATTATTGAGGATTATGAAGGATAAAAAAGTATTATTTATTTCAACAGAGGTAATGCCCTATATGCCGGAATCGGATATGTCGTATATGACATTTGAAACGGCTAAGATGATTCATCGTAAAGGCATTCAAACACGTATTTTTATGCCACGATTTGGTGTGGTAAATGAAAGAAGACATCAACTTCACGAAGTGATTCGGCTTTCCGGAATCAATTTAATCATTGATGATATTGATATGCCGTTGATTATTAAAGTAGCTTCTATTCCCAAAGAGAGAATGCAGGTTTACTTTATTGATAATGATGATTATTTCAAAAGAAAAGCCGTCTTTACCGATGAAGATAATAAACTCTTTGAAGATAATGATGAACGCACCATCTTCTTTACAAAAGGTGTGATAGAAACCGTTAAAAAGCTCAATTGGGCGCCCGATATTATTCACCTAAACGGATGGATGACCTCCTTGATACCCTTATATTTAAAAGAATTTTTTAAAGATGAAGCCCTTTTTAAAGAAAGTAAAATAGTGACTTCATTATATAACGATTCTTTTGAAGGAATGATCAATCCGGAATTATCTAAAAAAATAGCTTTTGATAATATCCCTTCTAAAAAAATTGATCTGATTAAAGAACCTAGTTTTTTAAATTTACAAAAACTGGCGGTTGCCAATTCAGACTTTATCATTGAAGGAAGTGAGCAATTATCAGATGAAATCAAGGCTTTTGTAAAAGAACAAAAAAAACCTTCACTAGAGTATATTCCTAAAGATGAATACGAAAAATCATATCTTGATTTTTACTTAAACCAAATCATGTAAATTCTACAATAAACTTATTTTATGACTAAAAAGTTTCTAAATTTTATTAAGCATCTAGGAATAGCTTCAGGGGTGCTTATAGCTGTTATTTCTTGTGAAAAAGATTTTAAAAATGTCGGTGTAAATATTGTTGATAATAATCTGTTCGCTACCGATAAATATGAAGTTGCCAATATTATTGCCTACAGTCAGAATATTACCAAAAATCGTACAGACAGGCTTTCCCGATATTTATTAGGAACCTATCAAGATGCTAATTTCGGCACCTTAAATGCCTCTATTGCAACTCAATTAAAACTTCCTTCTCCCAACCCTGATTTTGGGACTAATGCAGTAATTGACTCGGTACTGTTGAATATCCCGTTAGATGCTACTTTAGATGGAAAAATTGAGGTGTCAGACCCTAATAATCCCGATGAAACAATCCAAGTTCCAAACTATGACCTAGACTCCATCTGGAAATCAGGAAATAATTCATTTCGCCTAAAAATATTCGAATTAGGAACATTTCTTAATAATCTTGACCCATTAGACCCCTCTAAACCTAAACAATACTACAGTGATGAAACTTTTGATAAATTAGATGAACTATATAATGATATCATTCAACCTAACGATAGTGATACACTACTTGTCATTACAAGAAAAAAGTATTTAAATGACAATTTAAACCCCAACGAAAGGGTCATTTATAAATATGACACAATAGCAACTGACAAAAAACCTTCTATTAGAATACCTTTTGATAACGACACTTTCAAAACCCGTTTTCAAGATGTAAGCGGCTCATCATTTTTTGCATCTACTGAAAGTTTTCAACATTACTTTCGTGGTTTATATCTGGAGGCTTCTTTGATTGCCGGAGGGACATCATTGATTGAAATTCCCATTAATAAAGCTACATTTACCATTTACTATTCCGAAACAAGCTTTGAAGATGAAGACACTAATGAAGATTTGGATGGTAACGGTATAACTGGAGAATCTAACGTAGCTATTGGCAAAGCAAAATATTTCCAATTTGCTTTAGGTAATAATATCGTCAATATTTTTGACAGACAATACACCGGAACTCCTGTTGAAAATTATTTGACAAACCCTAATACAACTCAAGGCGCTGATAAATTGTATATTAGTGGTGCTGCTGGGTCAGACGCAGTTATTCATCTTTTTGGTGAAGATGCCAACGCCAATGACATTCCGGATGAACTGGAAACACTTCAAACCAAGGACTGGTTAATCAATGATGCAAAATTGTATTTGTACGTAAATCCAAGCAATACTAATAATCCTTTACCAGGAAAATTGTATTTATATGCTATTGATAGTGACGGAAATAAAGTGCAAACATATGATACTGTAACTTTGGGGTATCAAATGGTTGGAGGAGAGCTGGTTAAGGATGATAACAACCAACCAAAATATTATTTGTTTCACATTACCAATTATATTTCAAAAATTATCAACGAAGATCCTAGCGTAGCCATAACTGACTTTGGAGTCAAAACCATTGATGCCAAAGACCAATTGGAAAGAACAACCTATGCCGCACTCGACACTATTATGAAAGAGTACAATAGCAACCACAAAAATGTGGTCATCAATGGAAATCTTCCTGTCAACGCTACGGATAGAATCAAACTGGAAATATATTATTCTGAAAAAAATAACTAATGTGTGGAATAACCGGTTATATTGGTTTTCGTGAAGCCTATCCTATTATCATCAAAGGACTTCAACGATTGGAATACAGAGGTTATGATAGTGCCGGAGTTGTATTGTATGATGGCGATAATATCAACCTGACTAAGACCAAAGGGAAAGTAAGTGACCTGCAAAGCAAAGTAGGCAATACCATTTCTACAAAAGGAAATATCGGTTTTGGTCATACCCGTTGGGCAACGCACGGAATCCCTAACGATATCAATTCGCATCCACACTTATCACAATCAGAAAATCTGGTCATTGTTCATAATGGGATTATTGAAAATTACGATACCTTAAAAAAAGAATTAATCAATAGAGGTTATTCCTTTCAAAGTGAGACAGATACAGAAGTCCTGATAAATTTTATCGAAGAGGTAAAAAAACAAGAAAAATGCAAACTGGGAAAAGCAGTCCAACTGGCTTTAAAACAAGTGGTGGGGGCTTATGCTATCCTGGTATTTGATAAGGAAAAACCCGATGAGTTGATTGTAGCTAGACTAGGAAGTCCTATCGCTATAGGTATTGGAGAACAGAATACTGAATTTTTTATTGCTTCTGATGCCACCCCGTTTATTGAATTTACTAAAAATGCCATTTACCTGGAAGATGGCGAATTGGCTATTGTAAAACTCAATAGAGAAATCCGTGTTCGGAATATCAATGACGACAGCCTTATTGAAGCGATAAAAACACAAGAATTACAACTTAGTCTGGAACAAATTGAAAAAGGAGGCTATGAGCACTTTATGCTCAAAGAAATTCACGAACAACCTACCGCCATTATCGATACCTACCGTGGCAGATTATCAGCCGGTAAAGGACTGATTAAAATGTCCGGATTAGACGATCATATCGAACGATTCACCAATGCCAATCGTATTATTATCGTGGCTTGTGGTACTTCTTGGCACGCCGGATTGGTCGCTGAATACTTGTTTGAAGATATTGCCAGAATTCCGGTTGAGGTAGAATATGGATCTGAATTCCGGTATCGCAATCCGATTATCACTGAAAAAGATGTGGTGATTGCAATCTCCCAATCCGGAGAAACTGCTGATACTTTAGCTGCTATCAAATTAGCTAAATCCAAAGGAGCCTTTGTGTTTGGTATCTGCAATGTGGTGGGCTCGTCCATTGCCCGTGAAGTGCATGCCGGAGCTTATACGCACGCAGGACCTGAAATAGGGGTGGCCTCTACCAAAGCCTTTACTACACAAATCACTGTTCTGGCGCTCTTAGCACTCAAACTGGGGAAAGTAAAAGGAAACATCTCCACTCCTGATTTTCAAACCTATTTATACGAATTACTCGAAATACCGGGGAAGATTGAAAATCTCTTAGAGTCCGATGCGCTTATTAAGCGTATCGCTTCAATGTATAAAAGTGTTTCCAATTTCTTATATTTAGGAAGAGGATACAATTTTCCCGTGGCTTTAGAAGGCGCCTTAAAACTCAAGGAAATTTCCTATATTCATGCAGAAGGCTATCCGGCTGCTGAGATGAAACACGGCCCCATTGCCCTAA
Organism: uncultured Polaribacter sp.; assembly: GCA_964396505.1. Lineage (GTDB taxonomy): Bacteria > Bacteroidota > Bacteroidia > Flavobacteriales > Flavobacteriaceae > DQTL01. Next base: position 50,086 of record CAYNFJ010000001.1, read on the forward strand.
TTGATGAAAACATGCCCATTGTAGTCATTGCTACCCGCAAAGGACATTATGATAAAGTCGTCAGTAATATTCAAGAAATTAAATCCAGACATGGTCAGATCATTGCCATCGTTACCAAAGGAGATACGATTGTCAAGGAAATAGCTGATTACAGCATTGAAATACCGGAATCCTTTGAGGCTTTTAGTCCGTTATTAACTACAATTCCATTACAATTACTGTCTTATCATATCGCTGTAATGCGTGGTTGCAATGTAGATCAGCCTCGTAATTTAGCCAAATCCGTTACCGTAGAATAAAGCTTTTTATACTAAAAAACGCAACCACCTGCTCTATAGGTAATTGCGTCTTATACTTGTGGAGCATATCGGAGTCGAACCGATGACCTCTACGCTGCCAGCGTAGCGCTCTAGCCAGCTGAGCTAATGCCCCAATTAGTTTGCAACTTCTTCTTTATTTATTAAAGCATTAGCGAAGCTGCCTGTCCCGACATCATTCGGGAAGCTAATGCCCCAATTAGTTTGCAACTTCTTCTTTATTTATTAAAGCATTAGCGA
>CAYNFJ010000001.1:50742-57757 GCA_964396505.1 uncultured Polaribacter sp.
AGCTAATGCCCCAATTAGTTTGCAACTTCTTCTTTATTTATTAAAGCATTAGCGAAGCTGCCTGTCCCGACATCATTCGGGAAGCTAATGCCCCAATTAGTTTGCAACTTCTTCTGTATTTATTAAAGCATTAACGAAGTTGCCACTTGTATCCAAATTGAACGAAGAATTTAAAATACTAAATCCAGCGCGAAATTATCTATCATTTCGAATGACAAACCCAACTACAAACTATTTTTTAGTTAGTTTTGTCGGCGCAAATATATGACAAAGTCCTTGATATACAAAAGTAGTTTCAAAGAAATTAATCGATTGGCTATTCCTGCTATGCTCGCAGGAATCGCAGAACCCTTATTATCAATGGCTGACGTGGCCTTTGTAGGACATTTACCTCAATACGCAACAGAATCTTTAAGTGCTGTTGGCTTGGTGGGTGTGTTCTTATCGATGCTGATTTGGATTCTGGGGCAAACGCGTAGCGCCATATCGACCATCATTTCTCAATATTTGGGAGCCGGAAAACTTGAAAAAGTAAAAGACCTACCCGCTCAAGTAATTTATAGTGTGATTGCCCTGTCGTTGGTAATTATTACCATAACTTATCCCTTGGCTCCGGAAATATTCAAATTGTACAATGCAGACAGCAAACTCTTGGAACTCAGTATTGAATACTACCATATACGCGTATTTGGACTACCATTTACACTGATTACTTTTGTAATTTTCGGGGTGTTTAGAGGCCTTCAAAACACCTTTTACCCTATGTTGATTGCCATTATCGGAGCCTTGAGTAATGTGGTATTAGATTATATACTGATTTTTGGTTATCATGACTTTATTCCTGCAATGCACGTTACAGGCGCTGCCTATGCCAGTGTGATTGCACAAATTCTTATGGCTGGTTTAGCAATCTATTTTTTGTACAAAAAAACACCTATTCGTCTCAGATTACAAAGACCTTTTAACGCTGAAATGAAAAATTTGGCAACTATGGTGTTAAATCTTTTTATCAGAACATTGGCTCTTAATATTGCTTTGTATTTAGGGAGTTCTTTTGCCACCCGTTATGGCAAGGAAAGTATAGCCGCTTATACCATTGCTATTAATATCTGGTTTTTCTTCGCTTTCTTAATTGATGGCTATTCCAGTGCAGGAAACATATTGTCTGGTAAACTTTATGGTGAAAAATCGTATCTAAAATTAAAAAATCTCGGCAACCAATTAACCCGGTACGCCCTGATTCTAGGATTTGTAATAGCCATTATTTCCGGAATTGGCTACTATCCAATAGGGCGGCTTTTTATAGACGACGCAGCTGTGTTAGCAAAATTCTACACTGTTTTTTGGATTGTATTATTGATGCAACCTATTAATGGAGTCGCTTTTATTTTTGATGGTATTTTCAAAGGTTTGGGCTGGATGAAATACCTTCGAAAAGTCTTACTGATAGCCACCTTTCTAGGTTTTGTACCCGTGCTCTTACTCACCAATTATTGGGGGTTGGAATTGTATGGAATTTGGATCAGTTTTACCGTTTGGATGATTATTCGCGGCTGGGTATTACTAAATAAATTTAAACATTTAAGCATATTTAACAATGATAAATCTTAAATTTGTGCACTGATTAATTCTTTTTTATGAAAAAAATAATCCTGTTTAGTTTTTTAATCTTTTCTCTTTACGGATACACACAAGATGTTGATCTATACAAAAAAGATAAAAATGACAATTATAAATTGCCTGCCATCAGCAGTAAGATGTCCTATGATGAATTTGAGTTGTTAGCTCAAAACGTACGTATGAAAGATATGATGTATGCCGGAATCGTTCCCGGATATATCCACTTTAAAGCACAAGAAAAGAAGACCGGTTATTGGTTGTTAGGGATACGCTCGGCAAGTTTTGTCACAATGGGAATTGTCTATTTGGATTTCAATCATAAGTATGGAAATCTTAATCTGTTAAATGCTAAAACCAGTGATCAAAAAACCTATGAAAATCTTTTTTATGCTTCTCTAGCGGTTGCTTGGTCAACCTATTTTTACGATTTAATTCACGGAGAACATATTTTACACAAAAAACAAGAAAAAATAAGGTATCAATACGCAATCAAAGCAGCCAAACATCCGATTACCTTTCAATCTAACACAATTTACCCCAGTCTATCATTTAATCTTCAATTTTAAATCAAATAATATGGAATCCGGAAGCCTATACACACATACCGAAAATGGAATCGCAACTGTTGAATTTTTTCATCCTGCCAGCAATTCGCTGCCGAGTAATTTATTAAACAGAATGGTTACAGCTTTTAATGAACTTAGTGATGATAACAATGTAAAAGTCATTATTTTAAAAAGCGAAAAAGATAGAACATTCTGCGCCGGAGCTTCTTTAGAAGAATTACTAGCAATTGATAATCCTATAGATGGAGTGGCTTTTTTTTCCGGTTTTGGAAAATTGGTCAATGCGATGCGAAAATGCAAAAAACCCATTATTGGACGCGTGCAAGGTAAAGCTGTAGGTGGCGGTGTGGGTATTATTGCCGCTTGTGATTATGCGATGGCTACCGAGCAATCTTCAATCAAGTTATCCGAAATCAGTATTGGGATTGGTCCTTTTGTAGTAGAACCCGCTATTCGTAGAAAAATAGGCGTAGGAGCTACCGCCGAACTGGCATTGAATCCGGCTATGTGGCAAAATGCCTATTGGGCAAAAGATAAAGGTTTATATGCCCGTGTTTTTGATTCTATTGCAGATTTAGATAAAGAAACAACTATTCTTTCAGAACAATTGGCTTCCTATGCTCCTCAAGCAGTGCAACATCTCAAAAAAGTGCTGTGGGAAGGAACCGACCACTGGGACAATCTGATGAACGAACGAGCTCAAATATGCGGACATTTGGTACTTTCTGAAACAACCAAAAAAGCTTTACAAAAATTTAAAAAATAAGCATGAATCTATATCAAATCATCTTCTTCGGCTTGCAAAATGCCGAGCAGATCAAAGAAAAAATAGACAAAGCCCCCAACCAGGGCTATGAAATAGGAGTGGTTATCGGAACCTACTTACCCTTTCTTTTCTTTATCGCTTTTGCATATATAGCCTATTATATCATCAAGAAAAAGAAAGACTAACGCAAGTTTTTCAACATGTCTTTTACAATAGCTTGGGTATCATATTGATAACGCCAATGCCACTCTTTTCGAGCCAAAGAATCATCTATGGTTTGTGGCCAGGTATCGGCTATTTGTTGTCTGAAATCCGGTTTGTAGGTAATGGTAAATTCGGGTATTTCTTGTTGTATAGCTGCTGCTAATTCTTTGGGATTAAAGCTTACAGCAGCCACATTATATGCCACATAAGTATGAAAAGGGGCTCCATCCATCAAATCCAAGGTCGCTTTTAGAGCATCTTCCATATACATCATAGGCAGCGTAGTCAATTCATTTAAAAAACATGCATAGGTTTTACTCTTAATCGCTTCATGGAAAATCTCAACTGCATAATCAGTCGTACCACCTCCCGGAAGTGTTTTCCAACTGATGATTCCCGGATAACGTAAGGTTCTGACATCAACCCCAAATTTATCGTGATAGTAGGCACACCACCGTTCGCCGGCTAATTTGCTGATTCCATAAACCGTAGCAGGTTCCAAAATGGTTTTTTGTGGGGTGTCTATTCGAGGAGTCGTTTCTCCAAAAACAGCTATCGAACTAGGCCAATACACTTTCTGTATCAGTTTTTCCTTGGCAAAATCCAAGATATATAACAAGGTGTTCATATTGATATCCCATGCTCTTTTCGGTTGTTTTTCTGCCGTAGCAGACAACATAGCCGCCATTAAATACACCGTTGTTATTTGATATTTATGAATGACCATTAAAATAGCCGCCTTATCGGTAGCATCTAAAAATTCAAAAACACCACTCGTCATCATTTCGTCATTTCCGGTTCGTATATCCGATGCGATAACGGCATCATTTCCGTATTTGGCACGAAGTTTCATCGTCAATTCCGAACCTATTTGCCCACTGGCGCCAATCACTAATATTTTTTCTGTCATGCTACTAAATTTTGCGACACAAATATACGGGATTTATACCCAAAAAAAGAGGTGTAAACGGCTATTTTTTCTAATAATAAAGATATAAATCTTGTAGTTAGGAAAGAATGGTTATTTTTGACTTTTGAATGTACAAAGTTATTTATTATGAATTGGAAACAACTGCTTTCATTACAACGGTTTGGAGATACCGAAATCCGCCACAGACATTTGCAAGACGAAACCCGATTGGGTTTTGAAGTAGATTACGACCGGGTTATTTTTTCGGATTCTTTTCGCTCGCTTCAAGATAAAACACAAGTAGTTCCCTTGTCCGATGCTGATTTTGTACATACACGCCTTACGCATAGCTTGGAAGTGAGTGTGGTCGGGCGAACTTTAGGTCGCATTGTAGGGCAACAAGTCTTGCACAGACATCCGGAGTTAGTAAAAGACGGCTATAAGTTCAATGATTTTGGTGCCATTGTTGCCGCTGCGGCACTGGCTCACGATATTGGGAATCCTCCTTTTGGTCATAGTGGCGAACGCGCTATTGGTGATTTTTTTAAAACCGGAAACGGCAGACAATACAAAATACAATTAACTGCTGCCCAATGGGAAGATTTAGCAAATTTTGAAGGGAATGCCAACGGATTTAGACTGCTTACGGAAAGCCGGCAAGGGGTTTCCGGCGGTTTACGACTTTCTTATGCTACTTTAGGAGCTTTTATGAAATATCCTAAAATATCTGTCCCCGTCAAAAAAACCAATCATATTGCCGAAAAAAAATTCGGAGTTTTTCAAACAGATGTTCCGTTTTTTAAAGAACTGAGTACTGCATTGGGATTACAACCTATCCGAAAAGACGAATTGGTTTACTACAGACATCCGCTGGCATATCTGGTAGAAGCCGCAGACGATATTTGCTATTCCATTATAGATTTTGAAGATGGTATCAATCTGGGGCTTATTTCAGAAGATAAAGCATTGGAATACTTGTTGAATTTGGTACGGGAAAATTTGATTAAGGAAAAATACAACGCCTTAAAAACCCAGAAAGACAGGGTAAGTTACTTACGCGCCCTAGCCATTCAATCTTTGATTTTTGAAGCAGCCGCTGTTTTTATTGAACATGAAGATGCCATCTTGCAAGGAAATTTTCCGCATGCTTTATTGGATAAATGCCGGTTTGAAGCGCAACTAACCGATATTATCAATATCAGCGTTGATAAAATTTATAAAAGCAAGGAAGTAGTTGAAAAAGAGATCAATGGATATCGTGTATTAACTAATTTATTAAATGTTTTCACAAGTGCTATCAATCGGGATTACGAAGGAAAAGCAACCGGTTTTGACCGATTGGTACTTTCCTTACTACCGGATGAATACCGCATCTTTAAAGATAGCTTGTATGAACGCCTAATGGGGATTTGTTCGTTTATCGCCGGAATGTCCGATAGATATGCTATCTTGCTGAACGATAAAATCGGATAACATGCCGGTGAATCGATTTATTAAAATATAAAGAGATATTATGTTAGAACTTGGCGGAATTATTATCTTAGGAATTTTAGCTCAATGGATTGCTTGGCGCATGAAAATACCAGCTATTTTACCTCTGATTATTTTTGGTCTCATTGTAGGACCCATTGCTACCTTACTCACTCCGGATGGCAGTAAATGGATCGAACCGGTTTGGAACGGACAATACGGGCTTTTTCCAAGTGAGCGTTTGTACAACATTGTTTCCTTATCCATTGCTATTATTCTTTTTGAAGGAGGAATGACGCTTAAAAAAGAGGAGATAAAACATGTAGGCCCCGTTATTTACCGGTTGATTACTTGGGGATCTTTAATCACTTTTTTAAGCGCAGGAGTACTCACACATTATATTATGAATCTCAGTTGGGCTATCTCTTTTTTATTTGCTGCCCTTATCATTGTAACCGGACCGACGGTTATTGCACCTATTCTCAGAAATCTGGCTATCAAAAAAGAATTATCAACTGTATTAAAATGGGAAGGCATCCTAATAGACCCAATCGGTGCTTTGGCAGCTGTATTGGTTTATGAATTTATCAGCACTGTGGGCGGCGGATCTCACGGTATAGAATTTACCAAAGAGGCTTTGATTAATTTTGGAAAAATTGTAGTGATTGGAACTTCTATTGGGTTTACTACGGCTTATGCTTTTTCTGTTGCCTTGAAAAAAAAATGGATTCCACATTATCTAATCAATGTAGTTTCACTGGCAACGGTGCTAGGCGTTTTTATACTCTCCGATTTGTTTGCTCACGAAAGCGGACTTATATCGGTTGTTATTATGGGTATGGTGCTGGGAAATATGCAAATAGATGTTCTAAAAGATGTGCTGTATTTTAAAGAAGCTATCAGTATTTTGCTGATTTCTATTCTGTTTATCTTACTTTCTGCCAACATCAATATAAGTGATCTTACACTGATATTTAATTGGAAATCGTTGCTGTTATTTATAAGTGTGATATTGATTGTAAGACCTTTGGGGGTTTTTTACAGCGCTCGAAACAGTCATTTGAATGTGCGTGAAAAACTGTTTATAAGCTGGGTGGGTCCTCGGGGTATTGTCGCTGCTGGAATCGCTTCTCTGTTTGGACTAAAACTAAGTGCGCAAGGTATTGCCGGAGCTGAATACATCACACCACTCGTGTTTATGATTGTATTGGGAACCGTACTATTAAACGCTACTACTGCCCGCCTATTTGCCGTTCTTACCGGAGTGCTTCTAAAAAAATCGGAAGGAATATTAATTGTAGGAGCCTCGCCTCCTGCTCGATTAATAGCTTCCTATTTGCAAAAAAACAACAGACATGTCGTGTTAATCGACAGCAACCCCAAACATATTGAAAACGCCAAAAGATTAGGATTGGACGCTATTGAATGTGATATTTATGCCGATGATTTATTGGAAAATGTTGAATTAAATGATGTGGG
>CAYNFJ010000002.1:0-7651 GCA_964396505.1 uncultured Polaribacter sp.
GGACGTTCTGTTTTTGGAAATATTATCCCTACAACTACCGGTGCGGCCAAGGCGGTAACCAAAGTAATACCAGCACTAGCCGGAAAAATGACCGGTATGGCTATGCGTATTCCCGCTGCCGATGTTTCTATTGTTGACCTAACCGTTAAGTTGGAAAAAGCTACGGATTATGAAACGATTAAACGTAAGATGAAAGAAGCTTCTGAAGGGGAATTGAAAGGCATATTGTCTTATACCGAAGATGAAGTTGTCTCTGCTGATTATATTGGAGAAACTCATACTTCTAATTTTGATGCAAACGCCGGTTTGGCATTGAATGATAGATTTTTTAAAATTATCTCTTGGTATGATAATGAATATGGCTATGCCACTAAAATAGTCGAGTTGCTGGTGTATGCCGCTTCTTTGAAAGGATAAAACACAAACGATAAAGGAAGTTGTTCAGAACCTGTTTTCTCGATGACTTCCTTTATGGTTTTAACGTATTTTTATTAGTATTGAATAAATCCATCAGGTATATTTCTATACCTTTGTATAAAATTAATAACCAATGTTAAAATTAACTTTGATATCCGCTGTTTTATTAGGGATTGGTTTTGCCGGTATTGCTTTGAAAATATGGGCGAAAAAAGATGGTGAATTTGACGGAACCTGCTCCAGCCGTAATGCCGGTGGTAAAGGCTGTGCTTGTGGCGGCGGTGGTAGTTGTCAAAACTCTGATGATCCTAATCATACACATCATCATGATGAAGCGCCTAAGATTACGGTAAAGAAGATCGCTTAAATTTTGATTATCGCAATCTGGCTTTATAAAAATAGCTGTATATTTTTGTTTTGATGATACTCTATATCCTTTTTGTAATCATTGTACTGATTCAAGTACTTTTTTATGGATATTTATTCAGTAAATTTTCTTTTGCCAATAAACCTAAGAGCACATTTCAGGATATACCTGCTTCTATAATTATCGCTTGTAAAAACGAAGCGATAAATTTAGAAAAGAACCTACCGTTTATAATCAATCAAACCTTTTCAGTATTTGAAATTATATTGATAGATGACGCTTCTACCGATGCTACGGCATCAATAATCAAAAAATTTGCAGGGCAGTACCCATTTGTGAAAGCCCTTACAATTCCTAAAAACACATCCTATAGAGGCAATAAGAAAAAAGCCTTGAGCTTGGGTATTAGCCAAGCCTCTTATGAGCATTTGGTTTTTACAGATGCCGATTGCAAACCCCATTCAAAATATTGGTTGCGCGATATGGTTTCCGGATTTAACAATCGTACTAAAATAGTGGTAGGATACGGCCCATACCAAAAAAAGAACGGATTTTTGAACCAATTGATTCGCTATGAAACCTTGTTGACTGCTTGGCAATATTTTTCGTATGCCCTCTCAGGAATTCCCTATATGGGTGTGGGGCGTAACCTGGCTTACACGAAAAGCCTCTTTCAACAAGCCCAAGGGTTTACAAGCCATCAACAGGTGCTTTCAGGTGATGATGATTTGTTTATCAGTCAAATAGCGACTCGGGATAATGTAGCCCTGTGTTGGTCGCAGGAATCATTTATGTATTCGCCACCGGAGGCTAATTTTTCAGATTGGATAGCTCAAAAACGAAGACATATTACCACAGCTACTCATTATAGATCTATTCACAAGCTGTTACTGGTGCTGTTCTATGTTTCACAATTTTTGTTTTATGCGCTTTTCATGGTTTTATTGTGGCAAGGATTTAGAATTAAGCAAGTATTTTTTTTATTGGGTATCCGCTATTTCTTTTATTATCTAAACCTTATTCCCGTAGCATATAAATTGGACGAAAAAGATATTATTTTGCCGGCTCCGTTTTTGGAACTGTATTTGATTGTAATACAATTGCGTATCTTTATGGCCAATTTATGGCAACAACCCAAAAAATGGTAGGCGTTTATTTATGACAAAAAGAGATTTACAACATACGATTGAAGCCGCAAAAGGAGGAAGCCAGCTTGCATACAAAAACTTGTTAAACCTGTATTGGGGCGATATATATCGTTTTTTATTAGCAAAATGTCATAATGATTACGAGGCAGAGGATATTACCATCAAAACTTTTTCCAAGGCTTTTGACCGATTGGAATTGTACGATTCAAAATATACGTTCAAAAATTGGTTATTGACCATAGCGAACAATCTTTTTATAGATTTTGTACGTTTACAACACAAAAATATTGCTTCACTCGATGTAGATAAAGATAAAATTAACCGGATTGTAGATAGGGAACCTTCACCCGAAGATAAATTAATACAAGAACAGCATCTAGCCGAATTATTGCAATATATCAAGCACCTGAAACCCCATTATAGAGAGGTGATTCATCTGAGATACTTTCAAGAGTATTCTTATAAAGAAATAGCTGAGGAGTTAGGAGAATCGCTTAATAATGTTAAAGTCAAATTATTACGCGCCAGAAAGTTGTTGAGCGAACTCATCAAGAAAAATAAATAGTATTTTTTTAGCCTATTAATTTCAATTTCTTTTAGTATTTTTGTTGAAAACCAAGAGACATTTTATGAGTTTAATACATGCAAAAGACATTGCCAGAGCAATTAAAATTGATAAACTGGGTTTTTTCGGCAATTTTATTGGATGGATTATTTTGCATAGTTTGCGTATATCGGGTATTAATAGAGCCTATGACAAAGTAGCCCAATTTAAAGACAAAGCCTTTTTTGCTGAACTTTTAAAGGTGTTTCAACTCAAATACGAAATACCGGATGAGGATCTCAAAAGAATTCCCAAAGACGGGCCTTTTATAACAGTTTCCAATCATCCTTTGGGCGGTGCCGATGGTATATTATTATTGAAAATATTGACCGAAATAAGACCCGATTATAAAATAACCGGCAATTTTTTATTAGAAAAAATAAAACCCATTGCTCCTTATGTCATATCGGTCAATCCTTTTGAGAACAGAAAAGATATCAAAGCCAGAATGGGCGGCAGTCAATTGTCTATGGCACATTTGGCAGAAGGAGGGGCGCTAGGTTTTTTTCCTGCCGGAGAAGTCTCGACCCAAAAAGAAGGTGATATCTATGTGGATAAAGCTTGGAGTAAAGGGGCTATTAAAATTATCCAAAGAGCTAAAGTACCCGTTGTTCCCATCTATTTTCATGCTAAAAATAGCCGTTTGTTCTATTTCTTGTCGGGTATTAGTGAGCTTTTGAGAACTGCTAAATTACCATCGGAACTCTTAAATAAAAAGAATAAACTCATCAAGATACGTATTGGAAAACCAATCAATGTCGCCGATCTAGAAAAATATGAAAGTGTGGCAGAACTCAGCCAATTTTTGCGTCAAAAGACCTATATGTTGGCAAATGCGTATAATAAAGAAGGAAACAGAATTACCAATGCAAAATTGAAATTCAAACTTCCACAAACTGCCAAACAAATAGCCAAACCCGGAAAAATAGAACATATCATTAAAGAAATCGCTGCCTTACGAAAATCTGATAATCGCTTATTGGCACTTAAAAATTATGAAATCTTTTTAGCTCCTGCCGATTCTATTCCTAAAATATTGCATGAAATAGGACGTTTGCGCGAAATTACTTTTAGAGAAGTAGGAGAGGGTACTAACAAGTCGCTGGATCTCGATAAATTTGACAATTATTATTATCATTTGTTCTTATGGGATAATAAAAATAATACAATAGCCGGAGCTTATAGAATGGGTATGGGACACGAGATTTTTCCCAAATACGGCGAAAAAGGCTTTTATATCCGAACCCTTTTTAAATTTGAACCGGAATTGCATAAGATGCTCTCCCAATCTATTGAAATGGGTAGAGCCTTTGTCATTAAAGAGTACCAGCAAAAACCGATGCCACTGTTTCTGTTGTGGAAAGGAATTGTACACGTAACGCTTCGCTATCCTCAAAGCAAATATTTGATAGGCGGTGTAAGTATCAGCAATCAATTTTCTAATTTTTCAAAATCATTGATGATTGAGTTTATGAAATCCAATTACTACGATCCGTTTATCGCTCAATACATTCATCCTAAAAAAGAATACAAAGTAAAACTGAAAGACGCAGACAAAGATTTTGTGTTTGATACTACCGAAGCCGATTTGAATAAATTTGATAAATTAATCAATGAAATTGAACCCGGATCACTTAGAGTTCCTGTCTTAATTAAGAAATATGTCAAGCAAAACGCACGTTTGGTCGCCTTTAATGTAGATCCTAAATTTAACAATGCAATAGATGGATTGATGTACATTCGTATTGCCGATTTACCGGAAAGTACGGTAAAACCCGTTTTGGAAGAATATCAGGCTGAGTTACTCAAAAAAGCAGAGGAGTCTTGTTAATCCGGAAGTTTACAAGAAAATTAACCGCCCTTCATAGTGTTCAGTAACATGTACAACCGGAGGATGCGAATAGGAGAGGAGATTTCCGATGGAATAAATATCTCCTTGGAGAGATTCTGTAGGATTTACACTTATTGTATTTTCTCCTCGATGAAAGATAAACACCTGTTTTGCTTGTAAATCTTTTCCCTCAAACTTTCCAATACCATTATAATAACTGACAATCAATTGATCGGTCTGTCCGGTCAAGTGCGTATTACCGATACCATTGGAAATCACATGCACCTTTTGATTGTCCAATTGCAGATTGAAATCACCTACATTTAAATAATTACTCTCATCATCTTCTACCCACAAAGTGATATCGGGATAAGTCAGCACGCCTTGAGATGTAATGGGATTTTCACTGGCATTTCTAATGGAACTAATCTGGGGGCTTTTGACAAAAACCCTTACCGGATCATATGAAGAACTCAACATACACAGGTTGTCAGCTTCTATAAAAAGTGTACTATCCTGTACTTCATAATGTACTTGATCCATTCTGTTTTCGCCGGTTGTAATATGAATACTTTGATTTGGATTCTCTTCAATACTCAGTTGAATACCGCTACCGGCAATAATTTTGTCAAAAAAGGGGACAGTGACCTCTTGGGTTATAATGTTTCCGGGTTTTTCCATACAATCTTTTGTACAAGAAAACAGGCTGAGTGCTAACAGTATAAATAGAATTTTTCTCATCTTAATTCAATGTGTAATGAAAGCCCAAACACAGGTATTCGGCTTTAAAATTATGTACTTTAAGGTTGAGGCTAAGAGCCGTTTTATCTGAGTATAGGCTGTGTTTCAAAGCTATTTTCTGATATACGGCCGGCGTGTGATGTAGTGGGTGATAGATGTAATAACCCACCATAGTTTCTAGGGAAATTGTATTAAAAACCAGTTCGTGTCCGGCAAAAAATCCTATTTGTCTGTGATCTAGTAATTTCCTGTCGGGATATTCTATTTGTGTATGGTATCTAAAATCGGCTAAGGCTTTAACTGCTTGTGAATTAAAAAAATCAATTCCTGCTTGCAGCGTACTTTTTTTTCCGATTTTTTTACTTCCATAACCCGACAGGACATACACCGGTTTATCTCCTAACCCGGCTTTGGCCTCGTGAACACCCAGATAAAAAGCCAAATTATAACGGATTTTTTGAGCGGGAATCTTTTCTTTTTCAGGCTTTTTAGGATACACAATGGCTTTACTAGGGTGAAAGTTGAATCCGGCATTGATAAAAATACTGTTGATACCAAAATTAGGATTTTTGTAACTGGCATTGGAATAATGGGTGAGCAGTATTCCGGTTTGGAACCCAAAATTTTTAAAAAGATTGGGATATTTATATTCCAATTTAAAAATTTCTGCCAATTGCAGGTGCGAGCTCATAGCTACGTTTTTGTTATTGGTCTGTAAATTCAAAGGGTTTGTGTTGTAGGCAATTCCGGTACGAACTTGTAGATTGAGTTGTGTTTTAGCATTTCTGTGTAGCAGGTAATAGGTGGTTTGATATTGCAATCCGATTGTTTTTCCTAAAGTAGGATTGTGAAAATCTTGGTATGAGAATGAAAACCCCCAGTCCGGATAATTGTAACGTTTTTTCCACGGGCTGTCCGGATTTGCATTTTTTTGCCAACTGATACTGAAAAAATCAGGATGTGCCTTGACCAAATGTCCAATGAGTTTCTTGTGTTTAATAATACTACCTATGGCGTAATCGGTTTCCCAATAGGTGGAATTATGTTGGGCAATTATGGTGGAATGAATCATAATGATACCCCAAAACAGCAGTTTGTAACCTGTTATTTTACTGTAAAATGCCATTGATTTTTAGTTAGTTCTTTTAATAAATCATTGGTAATTGCAATTTTAAATTTCCTGCTGGGCATATGTAATTTTAATTTTTCTTTCAGATCATAAATCAAGAAATTGAGTTCTTTTTGCCCTTTATATGTTTTGATTAAACCGGCTAATTTTTCTATCAACTCTTGATTGACCTCTTGGATACCAAATTGAAGTGTCAATTTTTTCGAGAGATTATCCAATACATCTTGAAGCATTTGAATTCCCAGAAATTGAATACGAGTATCTCCTTCTTTCCATCCTTTGTTAATTCTAATACGGATATGTAAAAAGGCATTGGGAACTAAAAAATGCTTGAATCGTAAGTATTCTTCCCCAAAAATTCTAAATTCAAAAGAATCGGAATAATCTTCTATGGTAAAGGCTCCCCACCCTTTACCGTTTTTTGAAATCCGGTGTGTAACTGCCGTAACAATACCTCCAAAACTCAATTCTTTATCCAATAATTTTTGTTGATTTTGTAATAAACCCAAGTGTCCGTTACAGAAATACCGCAATTCATTTTTATAGTCATCCAATGGATGTCCGGAGATATAAATACCAACTACTTCCTTTTCCTTCGATAATTTTTCCATAACTGTCCATTCATCGCACTTTGGAATATCGGGTTCCGGCAAGGATTCGCTTTCGGATTCTCCACCAAAGAGTGACATTTGAGCTGAATTTAGGCTTTCTTGATACCGGTTCCCAAATTTGATGGCTTTATCTATAAAATTTTTTCCTTTATCATCTGTTACAAAATATTGTGCGCGATGCACCGATGTAAAAGAATCAAATCCGCCGGCTAATGCCAAACCTTCAAATACACGTTTGTTAGCGGCTCGAAGGTCAATACGTTTGGCAAAATCAAAAATAGATTTAAAAGGTCCGTTTTTTTTACGTTCATCGATGATGGCTTCTACGGCACCTTGACCTACTCCTTTGATTCCACCCATTCCAAAACGGATAGCACCTTGTTTATTGACTGCAAATTTGTAGTACGATTCATTGACATCCGGGCCTAATACGGGCAGTCCACTGTGTTTACACTCATCCATATAAAAGGTAACCTTTTTAATATCACTCATATTATTGGACAATACGGCAGCCATAAATTCAGCAGGATAATGTGCTTTGAGATAGGCTGTTTGATAGGCTATAAATGCGTAACACGTGGCATGTGATTTATTAAAGGCATAGGAGGCAAATTTTTCCCAATCTTTCCATATTTTTTCCAAAGTCTCTTTGGGATGTCCATTTTTTTGGCCATTTTCAATAAATTGTGGTTTCAATTTATTAAGTACCGCAATTTGTTTTTTACCCATTGCTTTACGCAACTTATCTGCTTCACCTTTTGTAAAGTTTGCCAATATTTGAGAAAGTCTCATTACCTGCTCTT
>CAYNFJ010000002.1:7751-42586 GCA_964396505.1 uncultured Polaribacter sp.
GCTTCACCTTTTGTAAAGTTTGCCAATATTTGAGAAAGTCTCATTACCTGCTCTTGATATACCGTGACGCCATAGGTTTCTTTCAATATATCTTCCATAATCGGAAGGTCATATTCTATGGGAGATAATCCGTGTTTTCGTTCTACGTACAAGGGAATGTAATCCATAGGACCGGGTCTGTACAAGGCGACCATCGCAATTAAATCAGCAAAAACAGTGGGTTTTAAATCTTTTAAACTTTTACGCATTCCACCGGATTCAAATTGAAATACCCCAATAGTTTCCCCTTTTTGAAAAAGTTGATAGGTTTTTTCATCATCTAACGGGAAATTATCCGGCTCTAATTTTATTTTATGAATGGCTTCCACGATCTTAATCGTGTCCTTTATTAAGGTAAGGGTTTTGAGTCCCAAGAAATCCATTTTGAGTAATCCGGCATCTTCTACCACCGTGTTGTCAAACTGGGTGACATACATTTCGGTATCTTTAGCGGTTGCTACGGGAACCAGATTGGTGATTTCTTCGGGTGTGATGATAAATCCACAGGCGTGTACGCCGGTATTTCGTACAGATCCTTCAATTTTTTGTGCTTGTTGAATGGTAATGGCTTCCAGATCTTCCCCGTCGGCTATGTTTTTTAATTCGTTGATTTTGAGGAGTTCCTCTTTACGGAGTTTTTGTAACTTCTTTTTGTTTTTTTCGGTTTCGTTAAAAATGGTATTCAACTTGACCAATGGGAGTAATTTAGCAATCCGATCGGTTTCGTGCAAGGGTAGTTCCATAACCCTACCGGTATCTCTAATAGAGGATTTGGCTCCTAATGTGCCGTAGGTAATGATTTGTGCCACGTTTTCCTGGCCGTATTTTTTAGTGACATAATCTATTACTTTCTGGCGTCCGTCATCATCAAAATCAATATCAATATCGGGCATTGATATACGTTCTGGATTTAGAAATCTTTCAAAAAGCAAATCGTATTTTATAGGATCTACATTGGTTATCCACAGGCAATAGGCTACGGCAGAACCGGCAGCTGATCCTCTTCCGGGTCCTACGGATACCCCCATTTCCCTAGCTTTGGCAATTAAATCCCACACGATTAGAAAATAACCCGGATATCCGGATTCGCTGATGGTGTTCAATTCAAAATCCAGTCTTTCCTGTATCTCGGGTGTGATTTCGTTCCAGCGTTTTTTGGCACCTTCGTAGGTGAGGTGTTTTAAATAGGCATTTTCACCTCTTACTCCATTGTCTGTGGCATCTTCAGGATGGGTAAATTCATCCGGAATTTTGAATTTGGGTAAGAGTACGGGTCTTTTTAAGATATAGAGTGCTGTCTTGTCTATAATCTCTTGGATATTGATGATTGCTTCCGGCCAATCGGAAAACAATTTTTTCATTTCATCTTGTGATTTAAAATAGAACGAATCATTTTCCAAGCCTTTACGATAACCGCGTCCTCGTCCTTTGGGAGTGGATTGGTATTCCCCTTCTTTGATACATACCAATATGTCTTGTGCTTCGGCTTCTTGTTTTTGAGTGTAGTACGTGTTGTTGGTTGCCACGACCTTTACTTGATGTTTTTCTGCAAAACGTTTGAGTACTTCGTTGACATGCGCTTCTGTATCCAATCCATGTCGCATTACTTCCAGATAAAAATCATCTCCAAAAGTGTTTTTCCACCAGATCAGGGCTTCTTCTGCTTGTTTTTCTCCAACATTTAAGATTTTACTGGGAATTTCTCCCTGTAGATTGCCACTGAGAGCAATCAGGTCTTCTTTGTAGGCTTCTATCAGTTTTTTGTCTATTCGGGGAACGTAATATTTTCCTTTTGTATGAGAGATAGAGGAGAGTTTGGTCAGGTTTCTATAACCGTTTTTATTTTTTGCCAATAGTACAATTTGGTATCCGTTGTCCTTGACTTTTCTGTCGGTATGGTCTTCGCATACATTGAATTCAGAGCCCACAATGGGAACTAGAATCGGTGGTAAATCAATCCCGTATTTTGCTGCTAATTCTTTATCGATGAGGATATTTTCTAAATCTTCCAGTTTTACTGCATCAATCTCATCCGGATTTTTGATGATTTTTTTATCAAATACAATTTCAACACCCTCTTCGATTTGATGTTTCAGATAGGCTCTTTTTTCTTTTTCCAGCAAGATATTGTTATGCCGATTGGCTTCTTGCACAAAATTAAAAGCGCCCATCATATTCCCTAAATCTGTTAATCCTACAGCCGGCATATCCATTTGAATAGCGGCATGGACTAGATCGTTGGTCGAGGAGGTCGCTTGTAGAATTGAAAATTGGGAGTGGTTGTGCAGATGGGCAAATTGTGCCTTTTGTAGTATTTCCGGAATCTCATCTTGGTCGGCAGTAGCTTCCTTTTTGTCATCCGGCTGTTTGAGTTTTTGGCTCTCTTTTTTGAGGTTTAGATGTTTGATGCCTGCCGGAGCTATGGTATCTGTATTGATTTTTTTAAATTCAATAAGATAATCGGGACTTGCTTGTAATTCTTTTGTATCATATACCTCTTGACGAATTAATTCAAAAAAACAACGCGTGGTAGCTTCCACATCGGCAGAGGCATTATGCGCCTCTTGAAACGGAGTTTTAAAGAGCTGTTGATGGAGTTCGGTTAAGGTAGGCAGTTTAAATTTTCCCCCGCGTCCACCCGGCAATTGGCAAAGTTGTGCAGTAGTTTCTGTACACGTATCCAATACGGGTTTATCCAGTAATTGCGTCGGAATATCCATTCTGAAAAATTCGCAACCCATAATATTCAGATCAAAATTGACATTTTGACCTACGATAAATTGGGCTTTATCTAATACATCGTTGAAGGTTTGTAAAGCCTCTGTAAGAGGGATTCCTTTTTCTTGAGCCAATTGCGTAGAAATACCGTGAATTTTTTCAGACTCAAAAGGAATGGTATAAGCGTCGGGTTGTATTATTAAATCATTATTTTCAATGAGATTTCCCCATTGATCATGTAGTTGCCAAGCAATCTGTACACAACGAGGCCAATTATCTGTATCGGTTATAGGGGCTTTAAAATTTTTGGGTAATCCCGTTGTTTCCGTGTCGAATATTAAGTACATAAAGTTGGCTTATGAAGTGTTTTTTTTATGTGATAAAAGTACTAATATAGATTTTTATTACAGCGCGTATATTCAAAGATTTATTAACAAAAAAAATACAATGATTCAATGGAGTTAAAGTGTATTGGGGGCTTTATGATGTAAGTGTTTGTTGTTGAGTTATTTAGTATTTAATAAAAAAGACAGCCACTGGAAATAGTCACTGCCTTTAGGGTTTTAAAAAAATCAAGCATTACTTTTTATGAAAAAAAAGTCATTCTTTAAATTTTTCAATTTATGATGAAGTTGTTTCAATCAACAAATTCGTGTTCTCAATAATTTTATTACATACAATGTAAATATTCATTGACTAATTCTTGTATTTTTTCTGTTTTTTGATACAGCCTTTCACTTAGATTTTCATCATCATAAGATTGAAGTTTATGTATAAAACCATCAATAGTTCCTTTGGGAAATACACCGTCTTCTTGATAAAAGTCACGGTCTTGTTTGAGGTATCCGGCAGATTGATAACAAGAATTGGGCAAACTTTTTAACGAGTTGTATAAGTCTTGATGTTCTTTATCAAAAATATTGACATTGACATAGCATTGTTTGGCTTTTTCTAGAGAAGTGTCTTGTAGTAAACCTTCTTTGGCTGCCAAAATCATACCGGCTAACAGATGGTATAAATCGGCGGATCCGTCGGGAGCTCTAAATTCTACGGTTTGTTTTCCGGGAATATAAGGTACTTCCCCTCTTTCTTGTGGATTGGCATCTTTGATCATATTGGTTTTGGCAATCCATCCCAAGGGAACCCGTACCAAAACAGAGCGATTACTATCACCCCAACAAACCATTGTTGGAGCTTCCTGATGCGGTACCAATCTGAGGTATGAGGTAGGGATGGTGTTTCCAAATGCAGTTAGAGATTGAGCTCTTCCTAGAATACCGGCAATAAATTTTTTACCAATATCGGATAAACCTATTTCATCTGCCATATAATTTACCCCTTCTTTTTCAATAAGCATATGAATATGTAGTCCGCTTCCGGCTTTTCCAACGGTTATTTTGGGAGCAAAACTAATGGTAACTCCATATTTTTCTCCGAGCATTCTTAATATCCATTTGGCAATGATGAGTTGTTCCACCGCTTGTTCTGCCGCTACGGGAATAAATTCGATTTCGTGTTGTTCGTAGCTGACTCCATCGGATGTAAAATTTCCCACTTCGGAATGGCCGTATTTTATCTTTCCACCGGATTGAGCGATAATTTGTAGCGCCTCTATTCTCAATTGTTCCCAATTAGTAAATGGGGCAGAGGTATGGTAGCCTTTTTGATCTTTTGCGGGATATAAATTGTCTTTTTTTCCTATGATATAATATTCCAGTTCTCCCATAGCCTTAAAGGTATATCCGGTCTCTTTTGTAAAAAGATCTGAAGCTTTTTTTAGGATATATTCCGGTGCACTCTCCAGTGGTTTTCCGTCTTTAGTGTAAAAGGAGCATAGTATATCCAAAGTAGGTTGTGCGGCAAAAGGATTGATAAAAGCCGTACGATAGCGGGGAATAACATATAAATCACTGGAATCGGCATCTATATAAGAAAATAGGCTGGAGCCATCTACCCGCTCACCGGTTGATAATATGGACTCTAAATAATCCTTGCTTGTTATTACAAAATTCAGGGTTTTGAGTTTACCGTCTTCACCGATATATCTGAAATTTAACATTTCTATCTCGTGATCATCTATAAATTTGATAAGGTCGTATTTGGTAAATTCTGATGCGGGTTTTTTAAGATGTTTGACCAGTTTATTGGGGTTCATCGCTATTTCTAATTCTCTCATAAGGATGTTGTGATTTTAAGTAGTCGCAAAATTAAGATATTTTAGGCTATTATATGGCTGTTTCTTAAAATGTTTGTACATTTGCAGGCTCAATTAATAATCAAGGTCGCGAACCTTAAAATTTAACAAATTATGCCAGTAAAAATCAGATTACAAAGACACGGGAAAAAAGGAAAACCATTCTATTGGATTGTTGCCGCAGATGCTCGTGCAAAAAGAGATGGTAAATATCTTGAAAAATTAGGTACTTACAATCCCAACACCAACCCAGCTACCATTGATATCGATATTGACGGTGCAGTAAAATGGTTGGATAACGGTGCTCAGCCTACCGATACCGCTCGTGCTATTCTATCTTACAAAGGTGTTTTGTACAAAAAACATTTAGCCGGAGGAGTGAAAAAAGGTGCTTTCTCTGCAGAAGAAGCAGAAAAGAAGTTTCAAGAATGGCTAGATGCCAAAGCGAGTAAGATTGCTGCTAAAGCCAAAGGTTTAGCACAGTCTAAAGAAGAAGAAAAAGCTAAAATTCTTGCTGCTGAAAAGGCGATTAACGAAGAGCGTGCTGCTGCTGCTAAAGAAGCTGAAGATGCCGCTATCAAAGCTGAAGCCGATGCCAAAGCTGCTGCTGAAGCTGCCGAAAAAGCCGCTGAAGCCACTGAAGAGGCAAAACCGGAAACTATTGACGATGCTGCCGCTGCTGCCGAAGGAAAAACCGATGCTGCTGAATAATTAAGCCAAGCAAATGCAAAAATCAGCGTGTTTTTTTGCCGGAAAAATTGTAAGGAAACACAGCTTTAAAGGAGAGCTGATTATCAAAGTTGATAATGATACTCCTGAAATTATAACCGAATTGGAATCAGTATTTATTGCCTTGGGCGATAATCTGGTTCCTTTTTTTATAGAAAAAAGTGCTTGGCAAAAACAAGGACAATTGCGAGTCAAATTTGAAGATGTCGATACAGAATCGGATGCGGACAGCCTGATGAATAAAGCCATTTATCTTCCCAATGAATTGCTTCCGGAATTGGAAGGAAATCAATTTTATAAAGCACAAATTATCGGTTTTACCGTTCAAGATGTGCATTTTGGAAAAGTAGGTATTCTCAAAGGAGTGAATGAAAAAACACCGCAACCGCTATTTGAAGTAGTGGATGATGCGGGAAATCTTATTTTAATTCCGGCAATTGATGCTTTTATCAAAGAGATTGATTATTCCAATGCGAGCATTTTTGTCGAAACTCCCGAAGGTTTATTAGACCTTCATCAATAATTGGATTTCCGGTGAAGGCTTTATTCCATTTTAAACAGTTTAGTATTCAACAAGAACGCTCAGCTATGAAAGTAGGGACCGATAGTATTCTGCTGGGTGCTTGGACTCCTGTTGCGGATACTGTCAACCGTATCTTAGATATAGGTGCCGGTACCGGTATACTCTCATTGATGTTGGCACAACGAAGTAATGCTGAAACTTTAGATGCTGTAGAAATAGATCCGGATGCTTATGAGGAGGCGGTGACCAATTTTGAACACTCACCTTGGGCAGACCGCCTGTTTTGCTATCACAGTTCTGTTCAAGAATTGGCTGAGGAACCCGATGAAAAATATGATTTAATTATTGCCAATCCTCCTTATTTTAAGCCTTCTGAAATTGCACAAACCCGTGCGAGAAGTATCGCCAGACAAACGCATTTGCTCAATCATATCACTTTATTAAAGACGACGAAAACGCTGTTGAATAAGGAAGGTGCTTGTGCCTTTGTTATCCCTTTTGAGTTGGATAATTTTTTTATCAATCTGGCTAAGTCAATGGGTTTTTATCTCACTCGATATTGTCGCGTGAAAGACACAGAAAAGGCTGCTTACAAAAGAAGTTTATTGCAATTTTCACTGCAAGACCATCCTTTGGAAAAAGAAGTATTGGTTTTAAAAAATGACGATACAACCTATTCAGAAGCATTTAAAAAACTTACCGGAGAATTCTATTTGGATTTTTGATTCAATGGCCGATACCAGCCGGCGTATTTTATATAATTATCGGCAATACGTTCTATTTCACCGGATATTAATTGGGCAGAGATATCTTTTACTTTTTTTGCCGGAATACCGGCATATATACTTCCGCTTTTTACAATAGTTCCTTTAGTCACCACCGCGCCGGCAGCAATAATACTGTTGGATTCAATGATTACATCATCCAGTATGACTGCATTCATACCTATTAGTACATTATCGTGAATGGTACAGCCGTGAACGGTCGCATTGTGTGCGATAGATACATTATTTCCAATATTCGTAGGTGATTTTTTATATGTACCGTGAATGACGGCACCGTCTTGTACATTTACTTTATTTCCCATTCGGATGTAATTTACATCTCCACGAACGACAGCACTGTACCAAACACTACAGCAGTCTCCCATAATTACATCACCAATTACAGCACAATTTTCAGCAAAAAAACAATCTTTGCCATAAATAGGTGTTTTCCCTTCTATTGATTTTTGAATCATTCTTAACTAGATTTTAAATCCTACTCCAAAACGGATAATTTGTCGGGATTCGGTATCTACAAATCCGGTTTGCCGTTGTTTTAAAAAGGCTTTTACATAACTAAAATTGGTTTGAAAATAGCCCCGTTCTACCAAATCATAACTCAAACCCACTCCTCCGTTAAATCCGGTATATCCCGATGAAGTACTGCTCTTATTGTAATTATAAACGCTAAATCCACCGGCTATATAGAGTTTGAATTTTTCATATTCATCCAGATTCATTTTAGCAAATAGATTGATGTGATTCACCAAAAAATTAAATTGAGATGAGGGACTGTATCCCAGTACTTTATTGGCTTGATTTAAATCAAATTTATATTCAACCCCATAGTTAAATTTGTTATTATCAGTAAGTTGATATTGCAATGCGGCTCCGAAAATTCCTTGTACATCGGTGTATTGATTGGTTGATTTTTCAAAATCCAAAGGATAATGAAGTTCCAATGACAGTCCGGAATCTTGTGCGATACTACGGGTAAATAAACCTAGAGTTATTGCTAGAAAAAGAAAAAATTTGTTCATCATATTGGTTCTTATTTTTGTGTAAAGTTAAGATACTTCTTCATTAGAAAAAAATTTTAACAAAGCTTACTTAAAAATCTGTAATAATTGGGTTTTCTTAGCGCCGGCTACCGGCAATGCTTTGTTGTTTTGTAAGATTACCATACCGCCTTTTCCTTTTTGGTAACCTATAATAGCCAGATTGTTAATCAGATAACTTTTATGAATTCGAGTAAAACCCTTATCGGCTAATTTTTTTTCAAAAAACCCCAGTGTTTTGCTCACCAATTTTGACGTATCGTCTTTTAAAAAAATATGGGTATAGTTATCATCTGCTTGGCAATATAGGATATTTTTAGTATCGATAACTTCAAATCCATTTTGTGTTGGAATGGTGATTTTTGATTGCGTATAAGTCCTTTTAGGCTCTCCTATTTCTTGCGTCAATGCCATTTCTTTTGTCTTGATTTCTGTGACAAAATCTACGGCTTTAATCAATTCATCAATAGAGATGGGTTTTAATAAATAATAGGCGGCATGTTGGTTTAGAGCTTCGATGGCGTATTGATTATACGCGGTTACAAAGATGGTTTCAAATGTTACATCTCCTACTTGATCCAATAAATCAAAGGCGTTTCCATAGGGCATTTCCACATCTAAAAAGACAAGATCTAGTTCGTTTTGTCGTATGAGAATCAGGGCTTGTTCTATGTTTGCTGCTTCTCCGGTAAGGCTTACATTGGGACAATATTTTTGCAGATAATTTTTGAGAATATCCCTACTGGTTTTTTCATCTTCTACAATAATTGCTTTGAGTTTTTCCATTCTATTGATCTTTTTTCAGCGTTAAAACTACTTTTGTACCACTCTTGTCGTCGTATAAGTCGTCGATATGAACGGCTACTTTATCTCCATACATTTCATTGAGTATTTGAATCCGTTTTTTGATATTATACATCCCTTTGGATTGTTGTTTTTTCTGATTTTGGGTCTTGAGTTCTTTTGATTTTGTACGTCCAATACCATCATCTGTAATGGAAATTACAAGGGTTTTTTCATCTTTCTTTTGAATATTTATATGGAGTTTTCCTTTATTCTTTTTGTAGCGCAATCCGTGCCAAACGGCATTTTCTACATAGGGTTGTAAAAGCATAGGTGGGATTTGAAATTGTGCAATATCCAAGTGTTTGTCGATGCTAATTTCATAATCAAATTTGTCTTTAAAACGGGAATGTTCCAATTGCAGGTAGAGTTGCAAGAGTTCTATTTCTTTAGAAAGTGGAATAAAGTCTTGTTCGGAATTATTGAGAACATTTCGCATCAGTTTTGAGAAATCGGTCAAATACCGGTTGGCGGTACGTTCGTCATTTTGTGCAATAAAGCTATTGACAGAATTGAGCGCATTAAAGATAAAATGCGGATTCATTTGCGAACGCAATGATTTTAAAGCCAATAGGTTATTGGCTAATCGTCTTTCTTTATTACTGCGGAACATGGCGTAAAGCGCTACGCCCAATAGGATCATCCCGATAAGCAGCCCGTAGATTAAGAGGCGTTGTCTTTTGTAATTGGATTCTGACAATTGTTTTTCCCGTTGTGTTAATGCCAGCCTGCTTTTAGAAAGCTCCCGGTCTTTTTCTAATGAGCTGATTCGATTTTGTTTTTCGCTCAGTTTGTTGTTCAGTGTGATAATGTCTTGTATTTCTTTTTCTTTTTGCCGGTATAATTGATCGACCAATTGGGCATATTCTTGGTATTTTTGCAAGGCTTTTTTAGAATTTCCAATGTTTTTATAGAGTTCTGACAATTGTTGAACTGCATTTTTTTGTGTTTCCAAGTCTTGTAATTCCTTTGCTTTGCTCACACTTTTTTCCAGATATGGAATGGCTTTTTTAAATTCCTTTTTATTGATATATGCTTTACCAATATCCAGGTTTATTTGTGATGTGCTGAGTTCTTTTTCGGGAATACTGGCTTTGTTCGAGGGGATATTGATTTCTTCAATATGAGCATTTTCCAATTCGTTCAAGGTCTGTTTTCTCATTTGAATCTCTTGATCAAAATCTTCATTGGATTGATAGATGTTGGCAACTTTGTTTTGCACTTTGGCTCGTTTTGCCAGCTGTTCTGACCTGGAGTTTTCCAGTGTTTTTTGGATAAAAGTTTCGGCTTCTTTTGTTTTGCCTTCTTGTGCGAGTATCTCGGCTATTTTGGCATTCAGGCCGGATATTTTAGGGGTTACATGGTGCTTATTGGCTAGCGCCAGACCGCGGTTATAATGTTCCAAGGCCCCTTTATAATCGTGTAATGCCAAGGCGTTGTCTCCTAGTCCTTCTTGAATGGTGATTTGTTGCCAAGGAGTTAATTTTTTAGGATTTATTTTTTTATAAAGTGAGCTGCTTTCATCGTACTTTTTTGCATTGCTCAAGGCATCGGCCAGTTTAATTTGCAAAGAAGCATCTCGGGTTTTTTGTAAGGCTGTTTGATAGTTACTGATAGCCAGATCATACTGTTTTAGATACGCATAATTATCTCCTAATAATGTATAACTTTTGATATAATCTTTTGTGTTCAGCAGGTTGCTGTGTTGTAAATGCAATTCGATAAAATTGATGCTTTTAAAAGGGTCTTTTTGCACATAAACAGCGGCAGAATCCAGGTAGTAGCTTCTCGTTGTTTTACGTTTTGAATAGCTGTATGGTGTATTGTTTATCACACTTTCTGATTGGTCTTCTACTTCGTAATTTTGAGTGCCATTAAGCCGGTAACTGTTGATTCGTTTTCCATCTTTACTCAAGATAATGACATCGCCTTTATCGGCTTTGATACTAAAATAGCCTTCAGCATCTGAGTAAGTAAACCTATTTTTTCCTTGAACAGCTACTCTGATATTAGGTAAAGGTTCGCCGTATTGATTGGTAATTCTGTCCGAATAGATGCCTTGTTGGACTTGTTCAGGTTGATTGATTTGCCCAAATCCTACAAACGAAGACAGGGATATGAATACTAGAATATATAGTTGTTTGACAGCTTGCATAGGAATGTAAAAGTAAAGAGAAAAAGGCAAGTAGAAAAATCAAATACCTTTAGGATGGGTGGTTTTGAGCATTTTTATTCCTAGTTTTGGCTATTTTATTGTTCCAATTGAATGCTTGACTCATTGAAAACCACCGTTCACTCATTAAAGGAAAAAACCCATCGAAAAGATGTGTATTCGATGGGTTTTTCTTCTAATTTTAAGGGATTATAGGAGGCATCATACCGTGATGAAAAATGTAGGCGACCAGGTATGCAATGGGTGCAATGATGATAAATAATCCAATGGCATATAATAGAATAAGTCGTCCCATACCTTTTAATTTGCTAAAATCTGTGATTACCCCAATACTTAAGAAAGTAAGCATAAACATAAATTTTCTAAAGGTTCCCTGTACAATATTTCCACCAATTTTTGCATCCGGAAGAATATCTGGAAAAAAGTACATCATAGCCAGATAAATGACCCATACCAACATATATGCCAGGACAAATTTGGGGAACCGGAACCAGATTTCTTTAAGAGGAATCTTTTCTTTGCCTTTTTTGTTTTCTACATTTCGTATCCATACAACAGCCAAAATAAATGACCAGATACCTATAAATACATCAATCCATATTTTGGTCAAGATAGCCGCACTGAGAATCCACCCTTCTTCCCATTTTTCATCCTGTTTTTTTAAGTGTTTGGATAACATCAATTCATCTAAAATAGCTCCTGCGGCAGCATCGGCTCCATCGGTTTTGACCGTCATACCCATAGCGGCACCGTTCACAATAGGTTGATTGGGGGCCATATTTGTATAAACCGGAGGTAAAACGACCAATTCAAACATAGCAAATACAATGATTAGAGTAGAAACAGCTATTGGAATAATCGGTTTTGCTTTGATTGCTCCGGCAGTAGCGATAGATGCTGAAACCCCACAAATAGAAATTCCGGATGACAGTACTGCTGCAGAAGATCGGTTGAGTTTGAAAAATTTTCTTCCGATATAATAAATAATCGGCCAAAACAACAGGTAAGCGACAAAAGCGGCTGCAGCACCGGCCAGTGCCAATTCATAGGTAAATCCGGCAGCTTTCATAGTCATCATTCCCAGTTTGATTCCCAACAGAACAATTGCGGTCTTGATAAACCATTCCGGTTTGGCAGCTTCTTTTATTGTATCGGCAAATCCTTTAAAAAAATTGCCGATGATTAAACCGATTAACAGGGCTAGCATAAATGAAAAACCGCCTCCTAATTGTAATCCCCAACTCAGTTGGTAGATTTCGTGGTAGTTTTTCCCCTTTATAACTGCATTGATAGCGCTAAAATGTGCTTCGTGTCCTACAATCCAAGCAAACCAAGTCAAAAAGAAAATAATGCTAAATCCTACTATATATTTTTTAACATTCAATCTTTGGTAATAAGCCCCGATACTAGTCAACAGGGTAAAAACAACATAGGTGATGAAAATAGCCAGTAGCGGATGAAGAAAATGATAGCCTTTTGCGGTTGTTTTAGCTATTTTAGACCAAGTAAAATCTTGCATCAAATCGGTAAATTCCCAAATTTTAGGTTTGGCAATCCATCCTACGACATCCAATCCCCAAATACTGAGTAATCCTAGTGCGAAAAAGAAGAGTCCTAACCAAGCAGACCACCAATCTTCTGTACTTAACATACCGTTATGCCATTTTTTATTTACTGTGCTCATCGGTTATTAATTTAGGTTTATATGTAAAGTCTCTGTTAAAATAATGGGGCATATATTGTCGGTGCCAACGGGGAAATCTATCAAAATCAAAAAACATTTTAATTCTGAATTCCCCATTGGAATACGTGTTGTCAAGGTGTTTTTTTATGACATCATCTATTTCGTCCAACGAATCGGCTACTACGTGTAAAGCATCATTATAGCAAACCCATTGAGAATCTGTAAATGAGAGTGTAAAATCCAGTTGCATAGTTGCTATTTAAGTATAAGCCAATTGATAAGCACTCCCAAAATACTGAGTCCTATAATAGCGATAATAATACTCCAGATTACCAATTTATTTTCCCAAGGTTCCCATGGTTCCGGATTGGTAAATAGTTCGTCAAGATGTGAATCGGGTGGTGTAATTTTTCCCATATATTACTATTTATCTTTCTGTTCAATCGGAGCCGAAGGTAGTAATCAGGTTACAATTAAAATTTGATATATATCAGGATATAATATGAAAGAAAATCGTACCTTTGAAGTTTACTTTAAACTGCAGGAATGGTTTCTGTATGAAATCTGCCGTATTTTAAAATGATTACTTTTAGTGTATCCCTATGTTTTTACGGATGGCTCTGTTCAAATTAATTGCTGTTTACGGCTATTATAAAACCAAATGTAATTATTACTCTGGTATTCCATCCCATATTTCAATGTCGTCAATCCATTGCTGTTTGGGATTGGCATCGCCATATATTTGGGCCAATATAATAAAATCCAATGGTTTTGAGTTACGGGTAGTCGGGCCGTAATGGTCTCCTATTATTTCTCCATTTACTTTCCACAAGGCTCTGCCGTCGTCACCTTCACTCCAATGCCAATAGAATTCTGTTTCAAACCATTGATTTAGAGGTACGGGAATTGTGCTATTGTCAATTTCCCAAATAGCGTGTTCAGGGTCAGCATCTCCTTGCCAATGCCAGTAAGGTGTGTGGTCGTTCGGGTCTGTGTAAATATATGCGATTAAACGAAACCCGTTGTTTTGTCCCGTATCGTAGTCTTTTGTTTTATATTCAAAAAAAGTACGCCATTTATCAGGTTGAACCAGACTGGCACTGTCCATCTTAATCCAATATTTGATATATAAATCCTTTGTGCCTTCGGTTACATCTAAAATTTCATACGGACACTGTGTATCATCTAGAAATTCATAATTTTCTTTTTGAAAAAGTACAGTTGTAGAATCTCCATTGTGTCCCATTACACGTTGAAGCTCAGCAAATACGGCCTGATGATTGTCATCCGAAATGTAGTGCAACCCGCTATGGGTGGCCCCTAATACATCAATAGGCCAACTAAAACCGGTTTCTTGATCAGTTCCTTTGATATATCTGTAATCTTCATTATCTACATAAGCGGTATTATCAATATAAACATCACTTTCAAAACCGGATTTAAATAAAAGCTTTGGCGCGTTGGGTAACGCATTCAGGGACTTCTTATGGCAAGAAGTACTTAGAATTATTATTGTAAGTATTGATGTAATGATAAAGTTTTTCATCTTTTATGATTGAAGGTGGTTTGTATGCTTCGTACTCTATTTTGAAACATTCATACTTCAGGTTATGAACGTTTATTGTGTATAATAACTTCAAAATTCACAATATATTGGGGTTTATGGGATGTTTTTTTTGTTGTGCATTGTTAATTATCAATATAACCAAATTCTCCTCTTGTATTAAGAAATTCTTTCCAAAAAGACTCCCTATTAATATGTTTTCAACTATTCTAAAAAAGCATCCACAATAATCTGTTGTGTTTTGGTTCGGATATCTTCCTCTACCAATTTGGTGTTATTCATATTGGGATACACTCTGTTGGATAAGAAAATATAGAGTAATCCGGTTTCCGGATCTGCCCATACATAGGTTCCCGTAAATCCGCTGTGTCCAAAACTTTTATCAGAAACACAACCACAAGTAGCCAGTACTTCCGGGTTTAATTGGGGTTTGTCAAATCCCAATCCGCGTCGTATGGAATCTCTTTCATAATAGCGGTGATTGAACGTGTTGATTGTTTTGGATTTAAAATAGCGTTTTCCGCCATAATAGCCTTCTTGTAAATACATTTGTATCATTTTTGCCAAATCATTGGCATTGCTGAAAAGACCGGCATTACCACTTACGCCGTCCATCATAGCGGCTCCCATATCGTGTACGGTTCCTTGTAGCAATTGATGGCGGTAATAATCGTCTATTTCTGTAGGAACAATGCGTTTTTTTGGAAATTTTTCCAAGGGCTTATAGGTTAGTGAAGTGGCTCCTAAAGGTTTGTAAAATAAGGAATCATCTAATATATTCATCTTTTGATGGTATTGTTCTTCCATATATTTTTTGGCCAAGTAGAAGATAAGTCCACTGTATTTATAGCCGGGTGTTTTACGCAGTTCGGATGCAGCTATTTGATGATAAATACTATCCGGATAGGAACTGAGCAGATAGAGTTTATCGGTTATTTTAATCCCAAATTTTTTGGAAGGTTTGTTCCGGTAATACTCGGGCAAAGGTTTTTTGGTTATACTGTCCAATGTCTCGGGATAGTATTGGATCCAAGCCTTAATTTGCGCAAAATGAGAAAGGGCTTTTCTGATACTGATAGTATCTTTGTTGCTGTTTTTTAAGAAAGGCATGACGGTTCCTAAAGTTTGATCTAATGAAAACTTACCTTCTTCATAGGCTTTCATAATCAAGGGCAAGGCTCCGGTTATTTTGGTGACAGACGCCAGATCGTATAAGTCTGTTTTTTTCACTTTTTGTTTTTTATCAAAGGTAAAATACCCAAAACTTTTGTGGTAAATCACTTTGCCGTAGCGGGCAACCAGCACTTGTAATCCGGGTGCCATTTCTTGGGTAATCACTTCAGATGCAATAGAATCTATGCGTTTCAACTTGGCAGAACTCATCCCGACTTCTTCCGGAATACCGTAGGACAATCGTCTTAAATTGGGCGAAAAAAGTCCGTATCCTGATGGAAAATGGGTGCCGATACTGACCGGTAATTTTCCTTTTGTTTCCAAGGCACCAAATATTTTCTGAGCAGTTAAATCTTGGGCTATTGAAGCATTTTGATAACTCACAATCAGCCCTTCTATATTTGAAAAATCACGAATTTGTAACAAGCTATACGGGCTGGTAAAAATACTGAGAATCACTTTGTTTTGAGCGCTAACTTTTCGTAAAACTTTGAGTTCATCTTTGGTAAACGAATAGGATTTCCAAGGATTTGCATTGGATTTGTGAAATCCGATGATGACCAGATCGTATTTTTGAAGTTCTTTTAAAAGTGTTTTGGTATCTTTCTGTGGAATGACATCAATAAGGGTATAGCTTTTTAATCGGGAAACAAAAGCGGTATTATCGCCATCTCCCAACTTGAGATAGGCTATCTTTTGGGTGAGTTTTCTAATGGGAAGTTCACTGAAACGTTTGACAAGTGTAATGGAATGATCAAACAATTCTCGGTCGAGTAAAGAATCAGATAAGCTATTGAGTTTTGAAGTGAGATTCAAACTGTTTACTGGCTGATAGTTACGTAAACCTGCCCAGTATTTAGCCATTAATATTTTCCGTACCGATTGGTTTATTCGTGTTTCAGTAAGTGTTTTGTCTTGTAAGGCTTTTTGAAAGAGTTCCACAGCTTTTGGCACATCTTCCGGAAAAAGTAAGAGGTCATTGCCGGCTTTAAATGCTGCTAGATCAATGGCGCCCGGTTGGGCAAAATTACTGGCACCTTTCATATTGAGCGCATCGGTAATGATGAGTCCGTTAAAATGCAGGGATTCTTTTAGTAAATGTGTGACGACATTTTTGGAAATAGAAGTGGGGATGGCCTTATTCTTCTCCAGAGACGGGATACTTAAATGTGCGGTCATTATACCGGTCAATCCGTTTTTTATCAAGGTTTTATAAGGGTAAAGTTCAATAGAATCTATACGTAAGGAGTCAAACAAAACACTGGGCAGGGTCTTGTGAGAATCGTCTTTTGTGTCGCCGTGACCCGGAAAATGTTTGGCACAAGCCAGTATGTGTTGCGATTGTAAACCGGACATAAAAGCCAAGGATTTTCGGGTGACATTCTCTTTATCTTCACCGTAGGAGCGGTTTCCAATAATGGGATTTTTCGGATTGGTATTGATGTCAACTACCGGTGCAAAATTTAAATGAATTCCCATCATTTTGCATTGTTTCCCTATTCGATTTCCCAGTGTATGGAGTAATGAATCTTTGCGAATAGCCCCCAAACTCATATTCCAAGGATAAGCAAAAGTACTGTCCAAACGCATTGCCAAACCCCATTCGCCATCAAAACCTATGAGTAAAGGAATTTTGGATTTGGATTGATATAAGGCAGTCAATTTTGCTTGTTTTGAAGGGGTTCCTTGCATAAAAATAAGACCTCCGATATGCTCATTGGCAATTAATTTTTCAATACTTTTCTGATGTGCTTCATCGCGATTAGAATAAGCGGCAACCATAAACAATTGTCCTATTTTTTCTTTAAGACTCATCTGTTGCATAATACTATCTACCCATTGTTTTTGTGCGATGGAATCTTGTGTTTGTAACGGATTATTTTTTTGAGAATAACTGATGCTTGAGATAAAGAGTATCCCAAAAAGAAGTGCTATTTTTTTATAATGCATATATGATACGATCTGATTATTGAATGAAAATGGGTCTGTTTTTTAGAAGAATATTCCTTTATTTTTCTAGTGGCTAAGGTATTAAAAAGTATAATATGATGATTATTTTTATTGTTTTTTAGCATTTTCAAAATTCAAAGAGCTTTTATTCACCAAAATAAAGTACAATCTCTGTTCTATTTTAGTACCTTTGTCTTATGGCAAACAATACTTTTGGATACAGACTGACCCTTACAACATTTGGCGAATCGCATGGAGCGGCCATAGGTGGAATATTAGATGGTTGTCCATCGGGTATAAAGTTGGATTTTAAAGCTATTCAAGCGGAGCTCAACAGAAGAAAACCCGGACAATCCTCGTTGGTTACTCAACGAAAAGAGGCGGATGAAGTGCGTTTTTTATCCGGAATTTTCGAGGGAAAAACCACCGGCGCTCCCTTAGGTTTTATACTGGAAAATCAAGATCAAAAATCAGGAGATTACCGGCATCTAAAAGATGTGTACAGACCCTCTCATGCCGATTTTACATATGATAAGAAATACAAACACCGGGATTATCGAGGCGGCGGACGAAGTTCTGCCAGAGAAACTGCCAATTGGGTGGTTGCCGGAGCTATTGCCAAACAAATAATTAGGGAAATTAAAATTCATGCGTTTACCTCTTCGGTGGGTGAAATCTATATTGATAAGCCGTATCAGGATTTGGATTTTACTAAAATTGAATCCAATGCCGTACGCTGTCCGGATATAAAAACTGCCCAACAAATGGAAAATCTGATACGCGAAATTAAAAAAGAGGGCGATACCATAGGAGGGACCATAACCTGTGTGATACAGCAGGTGCCGGTGGGCTTGGGCGAACCGATTTTTAACAAATTACAAGCTCAATTGGCAAAAGCCATGTTTTCAATCAATGCGGTCAAAGGTTTTGAATACGGAGCCGGTTTTTGTGCGCCCAAGATGAAAGGATCGGAACACAATGATTTGTTTAATCCTGATGGGAGTACGAAAAGCAACCTTTCCGGTGGTATTCAAGGAGGGATTAGTAATGGAATGGATATCTATTTTAGAGTAGCTTTTAAACCTGTTGCGACTCTTATGCAGAAGCAAGATAGTATTGATAAAAATGGCAAGCCGGTACAACTAGAAGCCAAAGGACGTCATGACCCGTGTGTGGTGCCCCGTGCCGTACCTGTGGTAGAGGCTATGGCAGCCTTGGTATTAGCAGATTTTTGGTTGATGAATAGTTAACTATTTCTTGTTTAATTTGATGATCTCTGTATAATCTATTGGGTAATCATAAGAGATGATTCCATATTTATAATGTACAGTTCCCTTATAATATATTTTTAATTCTTTATTGATAAAACTTGTTAAGAGGTTGTTTAAAATATTGTTTTTGATGATTTTATCATACGTAATTTGGAATGTGATCGGTATGACAAATTCTTTTTCAGCCGGTACTTGAAAATCAGGTGTGTTTAGGGTGCCTAAATCTATATCATTGACAAGAATATGAATATTTTTAGCTTGCAATATTCCACCTACTTGATTTGGATTAAAAAAAACCAAGTCACTTTGAATCGTGATTCCTTTTGAAGATGATTCCTTGATATCAACACTGTTAACACCGGAAAATACCGGATATACATCGTATTTACAACTTGTAAAAAAACAAGAATACAAAGAAGCTGACTACTAGTGTTTTTTGTGACACCCACATAGACACTAACTATAAACCCCCATTTTCAGGTATTTATCCATACGTTTTTTTACCAAATCTTTGGGCTTTAAATCTTTGAGCTCTTTATAGGTTTTGAGGATGGTTTTCTTAACGGCTTCATAAGCCATGGCTCTGTTTGTATGTGCACCGCCCATAGGTTCTTTGATAATTCCGTCAATTAATTTTTGTTTTTTTAAATCGGTAGCGGTAAGTTTTAGGGCATCTGCGGCCGTTTCTTTATGTTCCCAACTACGCCATAAAATTGAGGAACAAGATTCAGGAGATATAACACTATACCACGTATATTCCATCATAAATACTTTATCTCCAACACCTATTCCCAAAGCACCACCCGAAGCTCCTTCACCTATTACAATAGTGATAATTGGCACTTGCAGTCGTGTCATTTCAAAAATGTTTCTGGCAATAGCTTCACCTTGCCCGCGTTCTTCTGCTTCCAGCCCGGGATAAGCACCCGGAGTATCTAGTAGCGTAACAACCGGAATACCAAATTTTTCAGCCATCTTCATCAGGCGCAAGGCCTTACGATAACCTTCGGGATTGGCCATTCCAAAATTTCGATATTGGCGTGTCTTCGTGTTATAGCCTTTTTGTTGTCCGATAAACATAAAGCTCTGATCACCTATTTTCCCCAAACCGCCAATCATAGCTTTATCATCTCTGACTGTTCGGTCGCCGTGTAATTCCATAAAAGTGCCTTGGGTTAAATTATTGATATAATCCAAAGTATAAGGTCGGGAAGGATGTCTTGCCAATTGGACTTTTTGCCAAGGCGTTAAATTTTTAAAGATTTCGGTACGGGTTTCTTCCAGTTTTTTTTCTATTTTTTTGCAAGAATCGGATATGTCTATACCACTTTCTTCGCCAATACTCAGGCATTTGTCTAGTTGTTCTTCCAGTTCTTTTATCGGTAATTCAAAATCTAAATATTCCATTTGTAAAATAGGCTTAGGATTAATTTGGTAAAGGCAAAGATAAACATTAATTCATAATGCAAAATAGAAGGGCTTAAATATTCGTCTTTTTCCGTTTAAAATATCCGATTTTCATCAGGCTGTTCACTAGGACTATTCCTAGTATTAGAGTGGCTCCAAGATAGAAATTAGCACTCATTTTTTCTTTATCACCAAAGATAATCAGAGCCAAGATTATTCCATACACAGGCTCCATATTGATGCTGAGCATAACCGTATAAGGGCTCAATTTTTTCATCAAATCGATAGAGACAGAAAAGGCATAAGCCGTACAGATACTGGATAGGATCAATAGATAAATCCAATCATTTCCGGAAAGATTAAAAAAGGCGTGCGAAAAATCACCGTGAATGAATAGAAAAATCGTCAAGGCGACCAATCCAAACCCCAATTGGTAAAATGAAAGCACAAATCCATTGTGTTTCAATACAAAAACTCCATTGATTACAGAGAATAAGGCAGATAAGAATGCGGCGAACAATGCCCATAACATGCCATATAAGTACAAGTTGTCCACCCGAAAGATAAGATACAATCCTCCTACAATTAACAATCCTAAAAGTACTTCAACCGGAATCACTTTTCTTTTAAAAAATAAGGGTTCTAATAGCGAAGTAAATAAAGCTCCGGTACTCAATGTGACAAGGGCTACAGATACATTGGCTATTTTTATCGCCATAAAAAAACCTACCCAATGTAGGGCGATTATCAAGCCTCCAAAAGCAAATCTAAGGAGATTTTTAGGACCTACTCGTAAGGATTTTTTTCTGATTTTTATCCAAATAAATAGAAACGGCAATGCCAATGCCAATCGAAACCAAACCAACGGGAGCGCATCTAGTGAAATCAGTGCTCCCAACACGGCTGTAAATCCCCAAATAAAAATGATAAAATGGAGTTTTAAATAACTTTCTATATTATTTTTTGGATGCATTCCGGTATAAATAGAGGGCTAATATACCGAAAATAAAATTAGGGAGCCACACCAAAAATAGGGGATGCGCACCGGCAACAGCCCCGAGCACTTCCGAAATTTTCATAAAAAAGATGTAGATAAAAGCCAAACCGATTCCTAATGCCAGATTAATGCCAATACCACCTCTTCTTTTTTTAGCGGCAATGGCTACGGCAATTAATGTAAGAATAAATGAAGAAAAAGGCATACTGGTTCTTTTCAATAATTCGACCTTGTAGGGATTTAAATTCTTCACTCCTCTTTTTTCGGATACATCAATGTATTCTTTTAGATCGGTGCTTTTCATCTCTTTGGCCAAATAATCGATATAGTATAGGTCTTTGGGTAAAAAATCAAAAACAGTATCCATCTTTTTGCCGGTTTCTATAATGTCTTTTCCTTCGTATAGATGTCTTTTGTAATAATTGTTTAACCGAAACGAACTATCTTTTTTTTGCCATTTGACACTGGAGGCTTTTAACCGGTATTTTAAATGAGTACCATCGTAGTGTTCAAACATAAAATCAGAACCTCTGTTCTGTTTCATCGTAAAGGTTTTAATATACACATAATCATTGGGTCCCAATTGCAGGTTCAAATCCCGAATGTAATTGATGTCTTTTTTGGAACTTAAATAGGTGCGATCAAAATAGGTGAATTTTTCGTTGCTGTCGGGCACGATAAAATGATTCATAATCAACGAAAAAATACCCACAATCAAAGCCCCTAAAAAATAGGGATACAGCAATCTATTAAAAGAAATTTGAGCCGAATGTATGGCAATGATTTCTGTATTATTAGCCAATTTGGAAGTAAACAGAATGACTGCTATAAACAGGGCTAAGGGCAGAAAAATATTGCCGTAAATGATGATAAAATGTTGGTAGTAGTCTCGTAAAATAATCCATAAAGACAACTCGGTATGATGTATGAATTTGTCAATTTTTTCAGAAATATCTATGGCGATACCAATGGGTAATATAATGGCGATTACCAGTGCCAGGGTTTTTAGAAATCGTTTTAATATGTAAGCGTCAATAATGCGCATCTATTTCTGATAATTTAGTGTGCTGTTTAGCGTCTTTTGTCCATTTGTTGAACCATTTTATCTTTCCATTTTCTAAAATCGCCTGCTATTATATGTTTACGGGCTTCGCGAACCAGCCATAGATAAAATCCCAGATTATGGATAGAGGCAATTTGTTTGCCCAATAATTCTTTAGCGGCAAAAAGATGCCGTAAATATGCCTTGGAATATTGCAAATCTACCGGAGTAATACCCATTTCGTCAATGGGAGAAAAATCATCTTCCCACTTTTTATTTTTAATATTGATGGTGCCGTGTGCTGTAAAGAGCATCCCGTTTCTAGCATTGCGAGTAGGCATCACACAGTCCAGCATATCTACACCCAAGGCAATGTTCTCCAATATATTTATAGGAGTTCCTACACCCATTAAGTATCGGGGTTTGTCTTGCGGTAAGATTTCGCAAACCAATTCGGTCATTTCGTACATCATCTCAGCAGGTTCTCCTACCGATAAACCACCAATGGCATTTCCATCGGCTCCAATCCCGGCAATATACGCTGCCGATTTTTTTCGCAAATCGCTATAAGTACTCCCTTGTACAATAGGAAATAAAGATTGATGATACCCGTACAAAGGAGGGTTTTTGTCAAGATGTTTAACTGCCCGGTCCAACCATCTATGGGTCATATCCATAGAGTTTTTGGCATATTCATAGCTTGCCGGATGTGGAGGACATTCATCGAAAGCCATTATAATATCAGCACCAATAGCACGCTGGATATCCATCACACTTTCTGCAGAAAAATGATGATAAGAACCGTCAATATGACTTTGAAATTTCACACCCTCTTCAGTAATCTTACGTCTTTCAGCTAATGAATAGACCTGATAACCGCCGGAATCGGTAAGAATGGGTCTGTCCCAATTCATAAATTGATGTAATCCACCGGCTTTTTTTAAAATCTCCGTTCCGGGTCTTAGGTACAAATGATAGGTGTTTCCCAAAATAATCTGAGCGTCTATCTGTTCTTTAAGTTCGTTTTGGTGTACGCCTTTTACCGTACCCACCGTACCTACCGGCATAAAAATGGGGGTTTCTATTGTACCGTGATCGGTGTGCAATACACCGGCTCTGGCTTGGCTATTTACATCGGTGGTGATTAAGTCAAATTTCATAAGAGGCAAATATATACAAAGCTCAGATTATGATTGCAAAATAAATGATAAAAAATGCTTTTGCAAGCCTCGGGTATTTGTTTACATTTGTTTAATATTTAAAAATACGCCGCATGTCTAAAATCATTTCAGGATTTTCAAAATTTACCAAACAAGAAAAAATAGATTGGTTGGTCGATACTTTTTTTGATAAGCCTATACTTGCTAAAGAAACCCTTCAACAATATTGGAATCACAATCGGATATTACAAGAATTGCACGACGATTTTATAGAAAATACAATTTCCAATTTTTATATGCCTTACGGGGTTGCTCCCAATTTTATTATCAATGGCAAAGAATATACTATTCCTATGGTGGTAGAAGAGAGCTCTGTGGTGGCTGCGGCTTCATTGGTCGCAAAATTTTGGAGTTCCCGAGGCGGATTTAAAACCACTATTATCAGTACTACCAAGGTGGGTCAGGTGCATTTGATGTACTCCGGAGACAGTGCCGGATTGCAGTTTTATTTTGATAAAATGAAAGCACAATTGCTACGTGCCACCGACCCGATTACTAAGAATATGCGTAAACGAGGTGGTGGAATTCTATCGATGGAACTACGCGACAAGACTAGTGAATTGGCAAATTACTATCAGATTCATGTCACTTTTGAGACTAAGGACAGTATGGGTGCCAATTTTATCAACTCCTGCTTAGAAGCCATTGCTCAAGAATTCAAGCGACCGGATATTGAGATTGTAATGAGTATTTTATCCAATTACGTGCCCGAATGTTTGGTGCGTACCGAGGTGAGTTGTCCGGTAGCAGATTTGTATAAAGAAGATGCGGTATATTATGCCGGAAAATTTATCCAAGCCGTCCAGATAGCCAATGCAGAACCCCACCGTGCCGTAACGCACAATAAGGGTATTATGAATGGAATAGATGCGGTGGTTTTGGCAACCGGTAATGATTTTAGAGCCGTTGAAGCCGGTGTGCATGCCTACGCTTCCCGAAGTGGGCAATACAAGAGCTTGAGTCATGCCCGTGTAGAAGACGGTATCTTTAGGTTTTGGATGGATATACCGCTGGCCTTAGGAACGGTTGGTGGATTGACCAAATTGCACCCTTTGGCTAAATTATCCTTAGAACTCTTGCAAAATCCTACTGCTGAAGAATTGATGCAAATAACAGCCTCTGCCGGATTGGCTCAAAATTTTGCTGCTCTCAGAGCTTTGACAACAACCGGTATTCAAAAAGGACATATGAAGCTGCATCTCAATAATATTATCAAACAATTGGATGCAACCGAAAAAGAAAAAGAATTCTTGATTAAATACTTTGAAAACAAAACCGTAACCCACAATGCAGTAGTAGAAAAGTACCACGAAATGAAGTACAAAAATTACTAAATTGAAGCCGCTTCAAAAAATATATCACTCCAATGGAAAATTGCTGCTAACCGGAGAGTATCTGGTGTTGAAAGGCGCTTTGTCACTAGCAGTTCCCACAGTTTACGGGCAAGATATGCAGGTAGATTCCATCCCGGAGAAGCTAGTGAGATGGACAAGTTATGATCTTAATCAGGATTCTTGGTTTGCCAAAGAATTTAAACTGCCACTGGATACGACAAGTATCCGGAACGATACAGAACAATTGTTACTACAGCTGCTTCAATATGCACAAAAACATAATCCCAACTTGTTTTTTTCAAACAAGGGATATACAATAAGTACTCATCTGGATTTTCCAGCCTATTGGGGCTTGGGGACTTCCTCTACATTGATTAATAATATAGCCCAATGGGCACAAATAGATGCCTATGATTTATTGTTGCATACCTTGGGAGGTAGTGGATATGACGTGGCTTGTGCACAACATGACAAACCTATTATATATCAATTAAAAGAGGGGAAGCCGCTGATGCGAGAAGTAGATTTTTACCCGGATTTTTCCGACCAATTGTATTTTGTTTATTTGAATAAAAAGCAAGTAACCCGGCAAGAAATAAAACGATTTTATAAAGGAGAGCAAGATTGGTCTGTGGAAATACAAGCTGTCTCTGCCATTACTCGTGAATTGATTCATTGTACTGCTATGGATGATTTTGGCAAGTTGCTGTACGAACATGAAAGAATACTCAGTATAGTATTGAACAGACCTACCGTTCAAAAAGCTTTGTTTCAAGATTATTTTGGACAAATAAAAAGTCTGGGAGCTTGGGGCGGTGATTTTATCTTAGCCACCGGCAATGAAGATACCCCCTCTTATTTTAAAAAGAGAGGATATAATACCGTACTTTTGTACGATGAAATCTTGTTGTAATGTGAGTTCGATGTAAGAGCCGATGTATTATTGATAGTTATGAGATATTGACAGAAGAAAAACCAATTATTTTTTGATAGATTAAAAATTGGAAGGAAAGTTACAGTTTCTGTGGATTAAGATGAGTTTTGGAATTTCGTATTTCATTATAAGAAGTTGCTGTTACATACTCTAACGTACTAAGCTCTTGAATAGTGTTGATTTTTTTTAAATAAGAATCCTTCAAAAAGAATATTTTGTCCGATAAAGAAATAATATTCTTATAATCATGATCCGTTATGATATATCCCTTAGATGTTTTCATTTTGGTTAAATATTGAAAAACATATTCTTTTGCAATAGGACTTAATCCATTAAAAGGTTCGTCTAATAAAATAAAAGGAGCAGAGGAGTGAATGATGAGTAATATCTCAATTAATCTTTTTTCTCCACCAGATAACTGTCTGCCTTTTTTGTGTAACAATGGTGCAATTAATTCATTGTTTACCAGCATATTCCTGTTATCCTTTGAGAGAAAAAAGTTTATCAAGGTTTTGATGGTTGTATTGTTGGGCAGAAAATGATGCTGAGGCAAATAATTGATTAGATTGTTACTATCATAGGAATTGCGTATTATTTTATTCCCAATCTTTATAAATTTATAATCGGCTTTTAGAGTCCCAAAAATAATTTTTAAAAGAGTTGATTTTCCGGCGCCATTGCGCCCGAGCAAACCCACAATTTCTCCTTTATTGCATTGGAGAAAAATATCAGATAAAATAGAGCGATTTTTAAATGATTTAGAAATACTATCAATATGGAGTGTACTCATAGTAGCAAATTAATTAGTTGTACGATGGCTCCTAGAACAAAAGTAGTACCCCACAATATATTTTTAGGCAACCCCAAATTATAGTAATAATAGTACTCTTTGCTATTGAAAATTTCATAAATAAAATAATGTAGCGTAGGAGCGATTAACAAATACAAAAACCCAGTATTTTTTAATTGAGAATAAAATATGTAACTTAGAATTATGGATATGAATATACTTGGAAAGAATATTCTTTTTTGAAACAATAGTATGTTTAGTAATAGTCTTAAATACATTTTGTAATCCTATTAAGGAAATGTAAAAATATGTTTATTCTTCGTTTAGTAATAATTCTATTTCGTCTTCTAATCTGTAAAAGTATATATTATTTTCATAAATAAAATCTCCTATAAAACGAATTTCACTGTCTTTCAGAATTAATATATAAGGATATTTATTGATTCCTATAGCTCTGGAAATAGAGTCAGATTGCGCATATAGTTTTGGAAACGAATAGTTGTATGATTCAATTTTATTTTTTGCTTGACCCATAGAGTCTTTTTTAGTAGGTATGTTAACTCCGTACATCATTATTCTTGAGTTGTTGTTATATTTTAAATAGATTTTATCAAAGGCCGGAAAATCCTTAAAACAGACGCCACAACTTGTAGCCCAAAAATTTAAAATAATAATTTTATTCGTAATTGTATCTAATTGGATTTGAGTGTTGTTTTTATCATAAAAGACTATTCGTGGTGTGGTGATTTTTTGTTTGGAATGGATGTTTGATGTATAAGCCCAAAGATTATCAAACCCAAAATAACCTATAAATAGTAACAGAGTCAAATAGGATATTTTATGAAACCAACCTTTGTTTTTTAAATAGAACCCTACCCAAAAGGTAAGGGGTGTAAATATAGTGT
The DNA here is from genome assembly GCA_964396505.1 of uncultured Polaribacter sp. Lineage (GTDB taxonomy): Bacteria > Bacteroidota > Bacteroidia > Flavobacteriales > Flavobacteriaceae > DQTL01. The sequence continues at coordinate 35,064 of CAYNFJ010000002.1, forward strand.
AAATAACATTGATGCTTGTTATTGTATCTGGAATAAAAAATTGAATAATCCATATCCCTGTTATCGGAATGCATGCTGTTAAACACTCTATTTTGCTTATGTAAAAACTTAAGAAAAATATGGATGTCATAAATACCGGAAAGATGATATTGTGTTTAGGAATAATATATACCAATACCATATAAAATAGAATAGAACCCCCACCGAATAAAAATATTTTTTTCATTGTATTATATTTAATGTATTCGGGGGGTGACTATTAAATTAAAAAATCCATAAGATTAATCACAAAAACCTTCACAAGTGGTATTTCCAAAAAAACCGCAGTTATGTAATTGTTTTTTACAATCTAAACTCTTTTCACATGTCTGATCTAGAATAAAGGGACATCCTAAATCATAATAACAATCACATGGTGGATCTTCATTGTTATCTAATTTATCTAAATATTTAATCTGTGTATTGACATCACCTAATGAAAAAAAACACTGATATACAAATTTCTTGCTCCATCCAAACTTTTTCATTCCTTCAATAGTTTTATCGTACAATTGCTTTTCAATTTTTTTTGGTGTAGGAGCCGTATAATCAAAATATTCAAAAATATCAATATAGTATTGAATATATTCTTTTTGTTCTTTTGATAATTGAAGTTTTTTAATATTATTTATCTTTTCTTGCCATAATTCTTTTTTTCTTTTTGCAGGAAGAAGTGCTAAAATTGCTTTTTGTTTGCTGTGGGAAAAAGAGGTGATTTTTTTTCGATCATAAGTTAAGATTGTGGCTTTATTTTCAATTATCCACTCATTGATTTCAGAATCACAAGAAAAAATAGTACTGTTGTCGTGTGAACAATTTGTTAGAAATAATAGTAATAAGATTAAAATAAATTTGTTTGTTTGTTCATAATCAGTTATATTATATTAATAAAAAAACAAATATACGTTTTTTTTAAAAAAGAGGCGATTTTATCTTAGCCACCGGTAATGAAGATACCCCCTCTTATTTTAAAAAGAGAGGATATAATACCGTACTTTTGTACGATGAAATCTTGTTAAAGAATGAAAAAAGATATTAGATCCTATACCAAAGAAGACTTACGTGACTTTTTTGTAGCCAAAGGGCAACAAGCCTTTCGTGGAAATCAAGTCTATGAGTGGTTGTGGAAAAAAGGAGTCCATTCATTTGACGAAATGACCAATTTATCCAAGGAAACAAGAGCATTTTTAGAGGCAAATTTTGTGATTAATCACATTGCGGTAGATACCATGCAACGCAGCCAAGATGGTACGGTAAAAAATGCGGTAAGACTTTTTGACGGTTTGGTGGTAGAATCGGTGTTGATTCCTACTGATTCCCGTACTACGGCGTGTATTTCCAGTCAAGTAGGCTGCGCTATGGGCTGTACCTTCTGCGCTACGGCCCGTCTCAAAAAACAACGAAATCTCAAACCCGATGAAATCTACGATCAGGTAGCAGCTATCAATCAGCAAAGCCGCTTGTACTACGGTCATAAACTCAGTAATATCGTTTTTATGGGAATGGGAGAACCCCTGCTCAACTATGAAAATGTGATGAAATCTATAGATATGATTACATCCGATGAGGGTTTGGGAATGTCTCCCAGACGCATTACTCTATCTACGGTGGGTATTCCTAAAATGATCAAACGTATGGCAGATGAGCAGGTCAAATTTAATTTAGCGGTTTCATTGCATTCGGCTATTGATTCGGTGCGTTCCGCTATGATGCCGGTCAATGAATCGAATAATTTGGATGAGTTGATGGAATCCTTACAATATTGGCATCGCAAAACCGGAAATCGCATTACTTTTGAATATATTATCTGGAAAGATATCAATGATAACCAAGCCTCGATAGATGCTTTGGTGGCTTACTGTAAGCGGGTACCGGCCAAGGTTAATTTGATAGAATACAATCCGATAGATGCGGGTACTTTTAAACAAGCCTCCCCGGAAATGACAAATCGGTATATAGCCGCCTTGGAGCAGAATCATATTATTGTCAATGTACGAAGAAGTAGAGGTAAAGATATCGATGCAGCCTGTGGACAATTGGCTAATAAATCCTAGCCTTTTAATGCCGGATTTTCCAAAAAAAATTTAAGTAGCTTTGTCCCATGGTTCAAGAATTAGAAATACGCATCTCCTTACAAGAATCTAAGGAAGAACAAATCTTACTGCGAAAATCAGCGACTCTTCTTGGGATTAAGAAATCGGATATCAGCGGGATAAAAATACTTAGAAAATCCATTGATGCCCGTAAATCCACTGTGTATTTTCAATATAAAATTCGTGTATTTGTGTCGGAACCTATGACCGATGCACCGGAGTATTCTTTTGATTACAAAGAGGTTTCTCAAGCAAAAGAGATTCATATTGTAGGCTTTGGGCCGGCAGGCATGTATGCCGCCTTGCGCTGTTTGGAGTTAGGATACAAACCCGTGATTATAGAAAGAGGTAAAAAAGTGCACGAACGACGTCGTGACCTGAGAGCTATTAATCAGTTTCATATGGTCGATGAAGATTCTAATTATTGTTTTGGAGAAGGGGGCGCCGGTACTTTTTCGGATGGAAAATTATATACGCGCAGTTTAAAACGGGGCAATGTCAAACGTATTTTTGAAAACTTGGTCTATCACGGAGCTTCCCCTGACATATTGATAGATGCACATCCGCATATAGGAACGAACAAATTGCCTAAAATAATCAAGAATATCCGGGAGACAATCTTACAACACGGTGGTGAAATTCATTTTAATACCCGATTGGTAGATTTGGTTATTCAAAATAATACGATACAAGCCATTAGGTTACAAGACGGTAGCGAGATGCCGGTGCAAAAATTAATTTTGGCAACCGGTCATTCGGCTAGAGATATTTATTATTTGCTTCATTCCAAAAAAATTCTTTTAGAAGCTAAATCCTTTGCGATGGGTGTCCGTGTAGAACATCCTCAAGCCATTATTGACAGTACACAATATCATTGTAGTACGCAACGGGATGAACAATTACCGGCGGCTTCTTATAGCTTGGTACAACAAGTAAGAGAGCGTGGGGTATATTCCTTCTGTATGTGTCCGGGTGGTTTTATTGTGCCTGCTGCAACCGCCCCCGGAGAAGTGGTGGTCAATGGGATGTCACCATCTAAAAGGAACAGTCCCTTTGCCAATTCAGGAATGGTGGTAGAGATTAATGTGCATACAGATATTGCTAAGTATGCGTCATATGGCGTGTTAAGAGGCTTGCAATTTCAGAAAGATTTGGAAAAATTAGCCTTTCAAGCCGGTGGTAAAACTCAAGCAGCTCCAGCACAATTGTTAACTGATTTCGTGACGGGTAATTTGTCGTCCAAATTAAATCCGACTTCCTATCAACCCGGATTAAAATCGGCGCCTTTACATTCATTATTACCCAAAATTATAGGAGGAAGATTGCGTAAAGCCTTTAAAGAATTTGGTAATAAAATGCACGGATTTTATACTGAACAAGCCAATGTCATAGGCGTAGAATCCCGAACCTCTTCACCGGTTCAAATCCCTAGAAACAAACAATTGGAACACCCACAGATCAAGGGTTTATATCCTTGTGGCGAAGGTGGCGGCTATGCCGGCGGTATTGTGTCTGCCGCTATGGATGGCGAACGCTGTGTCGAGGCGGCTGTTGCGTCTTGGTGATTTTAGGTTATAAATAGTCGCTAGCTATCTGCAAGGCTTTTTCAATACCTGCCGGGTTTTTACCTCCGGCGGTTGCAAAGAAAGGCTGACCGCCACCACCACCTTGAATGTGCTTGGCCAATTCACGAACTATGGTGCCGGCGTGCAAATCCTTTTCTTTGACAAGTTCCTTGGAAATATAACACGAAAGGGTTGCTTTTCCATTAGATTCATTGGCAATAACAGCAAATAAGTTGGTGTGTTTTTTGCCCAATTCAAACAATAAATCTTTAATTCCGGAAGTATCCAAATCCAGTTTTGTAGCTACAAATTGAATTCCATTATGTACCGTTAATTTCTTTTCTAAATCACCTGTCAATCCCTTGGCGTGTTCTTTTTGAAGTTGTTGCAATTCCTTTTTCAAAACGGCAATTTCTTCTTGCATATTTTGAATTGTTTTGACCGGATCTTTCGGATTTTTTAAGAGTCCTTTTAATGCTTCAAACACGCGGTTATTCTCTGTAAAATAGGTTTTGGCAGCATCGGATGTAATGGCTTCTATTCTCCTGATTCCGGCAGCTATAGCTCCTTCGGATACAATTTTAAAATGCCAAATATCCCGGGTGTTTTGCACATGTGTTCCACCACAGAGTTCCTTGGATTCTCCAAATTCAATCATTCTGACCGCATCGCCATATTTCTCGCCAAAAAGAGCCATCGCTCCTTTGTTCAAAGCTTCTTGCATCGGGATATTGCGGTATTCGTGCAATGGAATTCCCTCACGAATTCGTGCATTGACAAATGCCTCTACATCTTTAATTTCCTGAGGAGTCATTTTGCCGAAATGAGAAAAATCAAATCGTAAATGTTTGGCGTGAACCGAAGAACCTTTTTGCTCTACGTGCGTGCCTAAAATTTCTCGTAAGGCTTGATGTAACAGGTGTGTTGCAGAGTGATTACAAGCTGTTCTAAATCGTTGTGTTTGATCGACAACCGCTTTAAAGGTTTGATGGATATTCTTTGGTAAAGATTTGGTGTAATGTACAATTAAATTGTTCTCCTTCTTCGTATCGATTATGTAGATGACATTGGAATTATCTACTTCCAAGTAGCCTTTATCTCCCACTTGTCCACCTCCTTCGGGATAGAAAGGAGTCAAGTTAAAGACCAGTTGATACATCTCACCTTCTTTACGAGTAGTAATCTTACGATATTTGGTAATATGGACAGGTGTTTCCAAAACATCGTATCCTACAAATTCTTCTATATCGTCTTCTTTGACCGTAATCCAATCATCGGTTTCTATACTGGCGGCGGCTCTGGAACGGTCTTTTTGTTTTTGCATTTCAATTTCAAAAGCTTTTTCGTCCAATTGCATTCCTCTTTCACTCAAGATAAGTGCTGTCAAATCTACCGGAAAACCAAAAGTATCGAAGAGTTCAAAAGCTTTTTTGCCGGAAACGATATTTCCCGAAGTGCTTTTAATAATTCCTTCGAGTAATTGGAGCCCCTGTTCCAGAGTTCTCAAAAAGGATTGTTCTTCTTCTTTGATTACATTGATGATTAAATCTTTTTGTTTTTTTAATTCCGGAAAGGCTTTTCCCATTTGATTGATTAAGGTAGGCACCAATTTATAGATAAAAGCTTCTTTTTGGTTTAAAAATGTAAAACCATAGCGTACCGCTCTGCGCAAGATACGACGGATTACGTAACCGGCGCCGGTGTTAGAGGGTAATTGGCCGTCGGCTATTGCAAAAGAAACAGCGCGCACATGATCGGCTATCACCCGTATGGCGATGTCTTTTTCTTCTTCTTTTCCATAATCAGTTTGTGTAATGGTTTCTACCTCTCTAATTAGAGGGGTGAATACATCGGTATCATAATTGGATTGAACATCTTGAATTACCATACACAAACGTTCAAATCCCATTCCGGTGTCCACATGTTTTTGAGGCAAGGCTTCCAGACTTCCATCGGCTTTGCGATTGAATTCCATAAATACCAAGTTCCAAACTTCTACGACTTGCGGATGATCTTTATTGACTAATTCGGCTCCGGAAACTCGATCTCTTGCTTCCTTAGAACGAATATCTACATGAATTTCAGAACAAGGACCACAGGGACCTTGAGCGCCCATTTCCCAAAAATTATCTTTTTTATTTCCCAATAGAATACGCTCTTCAGGGATAATGGATTTCCAATAATCATAGGCTTCTTGATCCATAGCCAGCTTATCTTCATCACTTCCTTCAAAAACGGTTACATAGAGTTGTGAAGGATCTATTTTATAAACTTCGGTCAATAATTCCCAAGCCCAAGCGATGGCTTCTTTCTTAAAATAATCGCCAAAACTCCAATTTCCCAACATTTCAAACATGGTATGATGGTAGGTGTCCTTTCCTACTTCTTCCAGATCATTGTGTTTGCCGGAAACACGCAAACATTTTTGGGTGTCGGCTATCCTTGTGTGTTTAGGAATACCATTTCCCAGAAAAAATTCTTTGAATTGATTCATTCCTGCATTGGTAAATAGCAAGGTCGGGTCATTCTTAATGACAATAGGGGCTGAGGGTACAATGCTGTGTTTTTTGGATTCAAAAAAATCAAAAAAACGATTACGTATTTCTTGTGCGTTCATATGTTAAGTCTATCCTAAAAATCAGAACTATAGGAGCAATATAAAAACATTTTGTAAATTTGCTTGTTTAAGCTCCTGTCCGATTCCTATATTTCGGAGAGCAAAAATAAGATTTTTAAACTAATGGCGAAAGTAAAATATCATTATGACCCGGAAACCTTATCTTATAGTAAGATAAAACCTAAAAAAGGACAGTTCATCAGAAATTTATTTTTGATAATTGCGGCAGTACTCTTAACGGGTTTTTTAGGATTTGTAATTTTGGTGAACTTCGTACAGTCACCCAAAGAAAAACAAATGGCCCGGGAATTGGAAAATATGAAATTGAACTATGAATTATTATCCAAAAGGGCGGAACAACACGCTGCGCGTTTGGCAGAATTAGAAGAGCGGGATAATACGATTTATCGTCAATTTTTTGAAGCAACGCCTATTCCCGATGAGGTACGTAAAGCAGGTTTTGGAGGAGTGAACCGGTATAAATCATTGGAAGGATTTGATAATTCAAAGATTATTATGGACCTGACGCAACAGATGGATGTCTTGTCAAAACGTATTGTGGTTCAATCAAAATCATTGGATGAAATTGTGAAAATGGCAGAAAATAAAGAAGAAATGCTCGCCTCCATACCGGCCATTCAACCGGTAAAAAAAGAAGAACTAACCCGTATGGCTTCCGGTTACGGTATGCGAATGCATCCTATTTTGAAAATTAGAAAAATGCACGAGGGGATGGATTTTACCGCAAAGATAGGAACCCCTGTATATGCCACAGGCAATGGGGTGGTTACTCGAGCTAATAGAAGTGCTACCTTTGGTAATGTGGTATATATAGATCACGGATACGGTTATAGTACAGTTTATGCGCATATGAGTAAAATAGCCACCCGAAAAGGAAAAAAAGTAAAACGGGGAGATGTGATAGGTTATGTGGGTAATACCGGTAGATCGGTGGGACCCCATTTGCATTATGAAGTGCATAAAAACGGACATCCTGTCAATCCTATTTATTACTATTATGGCAACTTGACTCCCGAGGAGTTTGTGGCTATGCAAAAAGCCGCCAGTCAGGAAGGACAATCATTGGATTAATATAAATTTAGAAAATATGTATATTGACTTACCGGAAAAGATGTATTACAAAATTGGTGAAGTAGCCAAAGCTTTTGGTGTAAAAACTTCATTGATACGCTATTGGGAAAAAGAATT
>CAYNFJ010000002.1:42686-52804 GCA_964396505.1 uncultured Polaribacter sp.
TTATAGTTTTTTTATTACATAAATAGTTGCGATATTTACACTATTATTAACAAACAATAAACCTTAATTATTATGAAAAAATGGATTTTTCCCGGAATTTTAGTCCTAGTTGCTTTATGGGCTTTTGGTGCCGGAAAGGGATTTTACAACACTGCCGTAAATTATCAAGAAAATGCCAAAACGCAGTGGGCTAAAGTAGAGAGCGCTTATCAACGCAGAGCCGATCTAATTCCTAATTTGGTCAATACCGTAAAAGGTTACGCTGCCCACGAAAAAGAAACCTTGGAAGGAGTGATTAAAGCAAGAGCCGAGGCCACACAAACTAAAATTGATGCGGGAAATTTGACGCCCGAAAAAATGGCTGCTTTTCAAAAAGCGCAAAGCGGTTTATCCGGTGCTTTACAAAAATTGATGGTTGTTGTGGAGCGTTATCCCGACCTAAAGGCTAACCAAAATTTCTTGGAATTGCAAAGCCAATTAGAAGGAACCGAAAATCGTATTAAGGTAGAAAGAGACCGGTTTAATGATGAGGTCAAGATTTACAGCAAACACCTTAAAGTATTTCCAAACAATATCTTTAATATGATTTTTAAGTTTGAAGATATGCCGTATTTCAAAGGTGAAGCCGGTTCTGAAAAAGCACCTAAAGTTGAATTTTAGTAGGTAACTACCACCCTTATTATGAAAAAACTGGAATCTTTTTTGTCAGACGCTGAAAAAAAAGCTATTGTCAATGCCATTGAAGAGGCTGAAAAAAACACCTCGGGTGAGATTCTGGTTCATATAGAAAGCAAAACAGAAAAACCGCCTTTGGAACGTGCCAAAGAGGTTTTTCTGTCTTTGAATTTACATAAAACAAAATTACAAAATGCGGTTTTATTTTATTTGAGTGTTGAGAATCAAAAATTTGCCATTCTAGGAGATGTCGGGATTGATAAGGTAGTCCCGGATGATTTTTGGGAAGAAGCAAAACAGTTGATGCTCAATCACCTTTCTAACAATAAGGTAGAACAGGCGCTTGTAGCAGGAATTCGTAAGGTTGGAAAACAATTACAAGAGTATTTTCCACACCAAGAGGATGATACCAATGAACTATCTGATACTATTTCTTTTGGAAACTAACTTATGAAATCAATTTGTACTTTTTCTCCCCCAAAAAAAATAATAGCCATTTGGTTTGTCTTGTTCTCTGTTGCTTTTTTACAAGCACAAAACGATTATTTGCCGGATAAACCGGAATTAGAGACTTCTGTTTACGATAAGGCAAACTTATTATCACCAGAACAAAAACGCAATTTAGAACAAAAATTAATAAACTATGCCGATTCTACTTCTACACAAATTGTAGTAGTAACGATTCCTTCATTACAAGGCCAAGAAATAAATATGTATGCTGCGGAATGGGCACATAAATGGGGTATAGGACAAGCCGGTAAGGATAACGGATTATTGTTATTAATTGCCAAAGATGATCGTAAAATGGCTATTCAGGTAGGCTATGGTTTGGAACATCTCATGACCGACGCTATGTCCAGACGGGTGATAGAAACCCTTATTGTCCCTTTTTTTAAAAAGGGAGATTATTATGGTGGTATCAATGCCGGTACTACGGGTATTATGTCCATATTGTCCGGTGAATATGTAAATGATCATACAGCAAAGGAAAGTAAAGGAGGTTCTTTTTTTCTATTCTTTCTGATATTTCTATTTATATTTATTCTCATACTTATCTTACGATCCAAATCCGGCGGCGGAGGCGGGTATCGTTCATCGGGAAGTGGCCCTATTATATTAGGCGGCGGTTCCGGCGGTTTTGGCTCCGGAGGCTTCGGTGGCGGTGGTGGTAGCTTTGGTGGCGGTGGTTTTAGCGGCGGTTTTGGTGGCGGTGGCTTTGGTGGCGGCGGTGCCAGCGGTGGATGGTAATGCATTACATCCCAAAGTTGTTATTGAGAAAACACTGACTACTTCATCTTAGCTCGTTTTAGCAAATAAGCAGACAAAACAGTATAAAAGCCATCTGCAATATTTACCGGAACATAATCTATACGATATTGCATACATTTTAATCGTAGTCTGTCAAAATACTCCGTTACAGATTTTTTATAAGATTCCTTGACATTTGCCACATATAAATTTATTTGTTCATCCGTTTCTGCATCAACAAATCGAAAAGGAAGATTATCAAAATTAAAATCCAATTCGGTAGTTGCATCGTAGGTATGAAACAAAACTACCTCATGCTTATTGTATTTTAAGTGTCGTAACGCTTCAAACAATTCATTTTCCTGAATATCGGCTTGCCACATATCCGTAAATAAAAATAGCAAAGAACGTCGATGAATATTTTCCGCTATTTGATGCAAGTAGGTATATGTATCTGTTGTTTGTTGTGTAGTTTGGTTAAGCAAAGTTTCAAGTTTTGACAGCAAACGACGGTGATGCCGTTCATTTCCTTTTTCGGGGGCATAAAACTCATAGGTATCAGAATAAATACTCAAGCCCACTGCATCCCTTTGCTTTTTTAAAATATTCATTAAAGCGGCGGCTGCTACTGCAGTGAATCCAATTTTATTCAATTCATCTATTCGATTGTTTTTGGAATCGGGATAATGCATTGAAGCCGAATTGTCAACAATAATATGGCAACGTAAATTGGTTTCTTCATCATAGCGTTTTACATATAATTTTTCAGTTTTAGCAAATAGTTTCCAATCTATATGCCGGATACTTTCACCGGAATTATAAAGTCTATGCTCGGCAAATTCAACTGAAAATCCATGAAACGGGCTTTGATGAATACCGGTAATAAAGCCCTCTACTACTTGGTTAGCAAGTAACTCAAAATTATTTAATGTATGCTTATTTTTTAATTGATCTATTTTCATTATTGCTCAAAAATAAGAAAAGGTTTGAGAATGAGATTCTCAAACCTAAAAATTATTTTAAATTTCTGAAAAAATAGCAGCTAACAGGTGCCTTTAAATAAAAAAATACGTTTTTTATTTTAAAGCTTCTTCCAGTTTTTCAACATACAAAGCCTTTGGAGCCACCCCTACTTGTTTAGCAAATTGTTGTCCGTCTTTAAAAAGAATAACCGTTGGAATATTTCGTACTCCATACTCAGCGGCATATTTTTGATGCGCATCAACATCCACTTTTGCTACGATTGCTCTTCCTTCATATTCTTCACTAATCTGATCCATTATCGGATGAATCATTCTACAAGGACCACACCAAGCAGCCCAAAAATCAACAAACACCGGTTTGTCTGACTTCAATACTATTTCTTCAAAGTTAGCATCGGTTACATTAATTGCCATAATTATTATATTTTAAGTTATTATTGGTTACAATTTATATTGCGTTAACAAGACAAAAATAAACAAAAATATTTCCAAACCTATTTTCGAAGTATTTAAATTATTGATAGTTGAATTTGAAAAATTTATTTCTAAACAATATAGCCGCCCGGCAATTCTTGAAGTAAATATTTTTTGAGAAAAAGATTTGTTTTCTAATAATAATTGTAAATTTGCATCACTAAAGAGGATAGATTTGAACTGATTGCAACCTCTTCAAAAATGCTAAAGCGGTAGGTATCCTTTCTCTTTTAGCAATTTTCTTTAGTGTAAAAGATAATTTTAACACATTAAAAGAATATATATGTCATATTTTTTCACCTCTGAATCTGTTTCAGAAGGACACCCCGACAAAGTGGCCGATCAAATATCAGATGCTTTATTAGATAATTTTTTGGCTTTTGACCCATCAGCAAAGGTGGCTTGCGAAACTTTAGTGACCACCGGACAAGTTATTTTAGCCGGTGAAGTTAAATCAAAAGTATATCTGGATGTTCAAAAAATAGCCCGAAACGTAATTAACAATATAGGTTACACCAAAAGCGAATATATGTTTGATGGCAATTCCTGTGGTGTACTATCGGCTATTCATGAACAATCTCCGGATATTAATCAGGGAGTAGAACGTGCCGATCAAATGAATCAGGGAGCAGGAGATCAAGGAATGATGTTTGGATATGCCACTAACGAAACTCCTAATTTTATGCCTTTAGCATTGGATATAAGTCATAAAATATTGATGGAGTTAGCTCAGATTAGACACGAAGGAAAACAAATGACCTATTTGCGTCCGGATGCTAAATCACAAGTAACCATTGAATATTCTGATAAACATAAGCCTATCAGGGTAAAAGATATTGTTATTTCTACGCAACATGATCCGTTTATGGAAGATGACGAGGATATGTTAAAAAAAATAAAAGATGATATTATATCTATTTTAATGCCCAGAGTAATTGAAAAACTTTCAGACACAGTTCAAAAATTATTTACAGATACCGTTACTTATCATGTTAATCCAACCGGAAAATTTGTAATAGGAGGCCCTCATGGCGATACCGGACTCACAGGACGAAAAATTATTGTTGACACATACGGCGGAAAAGGAGGACATGGAGGTGGTGCCTTTAGTGGAAAAGATCCAAGCAAAGTTGATAGATCTGCTGCTTATGCAACACGACATATTGCTAAAAATTTGGTTGCTGCCGGTGTTTGTGATGAGATATTGGTTCAGGTGTCTTATGCCATCGGACTAGCCAAACCTATGGGAATTTATGTCAATACTTACGGCTCTTCTAAAGTTTCACAATCCGATGCTGAAATAGCTACCAGTATTGAGAAAATATTTGATATGCGTCCTGCTGCAATAGAAAAAAGACTAAAACTCAGACAACCTATTTATCTGGAAACTGCATCATATGGGCATATGGGTAGAGATAATAGTACGGTTACAAAAACTTTTACCAACACAGAAGGAATTTCTAAAACACTTACAGTTGAGCTTTTTACTTGGGAAAAACTAGACTTTGTTACAAAAATAAAATCGTATTTTAGACTTGAATAATGATACGGGATTTTTGTTTATATTTGTGCTTCTACTTAAACATATTCACAGCACTATGAGACATATCCTTTCTTTGATTTTCTTTCTAACCCCACTATTATCCATAAATAGTCAAAATACGGTAGGTACTATATTAAATACTGATCAAGCATTAAATGGATATACACTATTTGCCCCATTAATATCAACAGAAACATATCTGATTAATAACTGTGGAGAAATAGTAAATCAATGGAGCAGTTCTTATACTCCGGCAGCTTCAGTTTATCTTTTAGAAAATGGTGATTTATTAAGAACTTGCAAGATTCCAAATAATGATATTAATTTTGGTGGAATTGGCGGTCGCATAGAAAAATATGATTGGGATAATAATCTCATTTGGTCATATGAATATACTTCCAGTACCTATAGTCTTCATCATGATATTTACCCTTTACCTTCGGGTAATATATTAATGCTTGCTGTTACAGTAGTTAATGAAAACGATGCTATACAAATGGGACGGGATCCGTCAACAATATCTGAAGGAAAGATTTATAACGAACAAATAATTGAAGTAGAACCTGTAGGAACTAATTCCGGGAATATAGTTTGGGAATGGAATATTACAGATCATCTTATTCAAGATTTTGACAGTACAAAAGATAATTTTGGAATTGTAAGTGATAATCCTCAACTTCTCAATTTTAATTATATCGGTATCTCCGAGAATGAAGCTCGGTGGTTACATATGAATTCACTTCAATATAATGAAGATCTTGATCAAATTATTATAAGTTCCAGAATGTTAAGTGAGTTATATATAATTGATCACTCAACTTCAACAGCCGAAGCTGCCGGACATTCCGGTGGGATTTACGGAAAAGGAGGTGATTTTTTATACCGTTGGGGCAATCCTATAGCATATAATCAGGGAACGGAGAGTGATCAACAATTATTCCAACAACATAAACCGCATTGGATTCCTGATAACTTAATTGATGGGGGAAAAATAATGATATTTAATAATGGATACTCCAGATCGCCTTCTTATTCTCAACTTTTTATAATAGACCCCCCTATGGATTCACCCGGTGTTTACTCTTATACAGCTGATACAGCCTATGGCCCGTCAAGCCCTGATTATATTTATCAAGACCCTGTAGATCCTATAAATTTTTACTCACCTATTGTATCAAGCGGTCAAAGATTGTCAAATGGAAACATTTTAATTTGTGAGGGTGTTTCGGGATATTTCTTTGAAATTGATGCTAATGATACAATTGTATGGGAGTATATTAGTCCCGTAACATCATCAGGAATATTAAGTCAAGGTGACAATTCGGATGCTCCCGAGGTAAATAATATTGTTTTCAGAGCTGAGAAATTTGCTCCGGATTATCCCGCTTTTACCGGTCGCGATCTGACACCCGGAGTGCCTGTTGAACTTGATCCGATACCCGGCAACTGTGAGCTTGTTTCTGTTGCTGAAGAGCCTGTTTATAAAGCATCAGTATTCCCGAATCCTGTAAAAGATTTTTTATCTGTCAACTCTGAGAGGCCTTTACAAAAAATTGAAATTTATTCATTTATGGGAAAACTTATCAAGAGTGATGCTGAAAATAATCGTATAAATTTAGTTGAGTTATCAGATGGCGTATATTACGTCAAAATATTCTTTTCAAAGGGATTTGTGACCAAAAAAATTATAAAAATGTCTCATTAAAACAAATGCCTATATATATCTATGTGGTTATTGGATTCTGTATTTTTATTCAAGAAGAATACCCTATTTCCATAGAGAAATTATAAGGCGTTTTTTTTTATAATAAGTTTGTCGAGTGTTTGAACTTTCACAAAATAAATCCCGTCGGGTTGATTTAGAATTAGTATTTTTTTTATTTTTCGTAACCTAACATCCAGTTATCCATTATTCTTTTTACGTCTTTCTCAACATTATCTTTAAAGAAATTAATAGTTTCCGTTACTCCTTGTTCCGATGCCTCTTTCAAAATTGACATCTTTTGCTGTTTTGTGAATGTTCTTTTACTCATAATTGACAAAATTATTACATTTATTTAACTATAATCTTGTCCGAGTTTTTGGGGGGCTAATACATAATTATTGTTGGACTAGTATTTTGTGCAAAAATATAATTTGACGTAATAAGTAAAATAATTGTGTATAATAAATTTTTCACTGTATTTGTTTTTATTGTTCGAACTCAAAGATAAAAAGATAATTTGAGATTTTTAAATTCGCTCTCTTTTTTTAATTATTTAGCACGGGATTGAATAAATTCTGTACTTAAGTTCAATGAGTGAAAAATATTATGTGTTTATTGTAGTCATTTTTTTAGTATTTTTATACATTACATAACTATCCGTGACTTATTTCTAGTATTCAAACATTATCTTGTGATCAATCCGGCAATATCCTCTTTTTGTGTATATTTCAGTTTTTTGTTATACAAATATGTTGATTTTTCAAAATTTAAAACTATAACTGACCGAAGGAATAACGGGGAAAAGGCTTTGTTGTTTAAGTGTCAATTGTCCATTTTCAGTTTCTTGGTCAAAGAAATAGAAATAGGGGTTTTTTCTATTATACAGATTATAAATACTGATATTCCAAATGCGTTCTCCTCTTTTTTTATTTTTATGAAAATTAAAACCTATATCTATTCTGTGGTAATCACGCATTCTCTGATTATTTCTTCCATCATAGATATAGATTTCATCAAAAGTATGTATAATATTTTCTTCGCTATTAAGTACATCATTGTTGTCAATTCCTTGATATTTGCCTATGGCTAAAGTGTATGGGTTTCCGCTACCATAAACCCAAGTACCTGAAAAATCAATATTGTCTTTGATTTTATAATTAAGCACTAAGTTTAGAGAATGCCTCCTGTCATATGTGAAAGGATATGCTTGACCTTGTGCAATATTGTGAAATTGCCGATTAGTCTTTGCCCAAGTATAACTAATCCATCCTGTTGTTTTCCCTCTTTTTTTATGTGCCAAAAATTCTACGCCAAACGAAGTCCCTTTGCCATTTGTTTCTATTTTATCTTCCCAATTGCTCGTTCCTAAGTAGGAAACCCCTTCTTTATAAGCTATCAAATTTTTCATTTTTTTATAATAGGTTTCCAGACTCAGTTCTATTTTATTATTGAAAATGCTACGTGCTAAACCCAATGTTAGTTGTTGTGATTTTTCTTGAGGAATTCTATCGGTAACCGGCAACCACAAATCCATAGGTATTCCCATTCCGGTAGTGCTGAGTAAATGTATATTTTGATTCATCTTGCTGAAAGAAGCTTTTAAAGAAGTTTTTTTAGAAAGTGTTATTCTTGCTAATAGTCGAGGCTCTATAGATTGTAAGGCTTTGTTTTTTACAAAATAGGAATTATAACGTATGCCTAGATTTGCATCCATAAAATTTCCTATCTTGAAGATATTCTCAATATAAGCAGAAGTTTCAAGGCTATTGAGTTTTGTAACACCATAGATAGTATCTTTAGGTTGGTTTGTGGTATATTGCTTCAGTTTAGTAATGCTGGGTTGATATTTATGAAATGTAAAATCAGCACCAAAATTCAGCGAATAATTAGGATTATAATAGTAATTAAAATCGGTTTTTAAACCAAAATCACTAATAGCCGATTTAAAAGTGTAGGATGCCTGCTTATTGTGATTTGACTCTTTATAAATATTTTCCCTAATTAATTTGTAATGGGTGTAAGATATATTTGTATTAGAAAAAAGATGGCTGTTGAAAATGTGATTCCATCGTAAGGAAACCAAACGATTTCCCCATTTATTGTTATTTTGCTCCTTTCCATTGTTTAAAAAAGAGGTAAATCCAAGTTTATCATTACCCATATAAATACTTGCTATGAGTTTATCATTATCAGATAAAAAATAATTTGTTTTTATATTTACATCATAAAAATGATATCCTAAGCTGGCTTTTTTATCAAATATAAAGTAAGTTACAGGTCTTACTATCAAATCGTAGAGCATTCTCCTGACAGAAATGATATAAGATGATTTGTTTTTAATAAGCGGTCCTTCAATGGAAATTTTTGACGAAATAAGACCAATCATTGCATTTCCTTGAAATTTTTGATTGTTGCCGTCTTTCATTTTTATATCTACAATTGATGAAAGGCGATTTCCATATCTTGCCGGAAATCCACCTTTGATTAATTTGATATTTTTTAAAGCATCAGTATTAAAAATAGAAACAAATCCACCTAAATGATTTACATAATAGAGTGGTACATCGTCTAATAGTATCAGGTTTTGATCAGGACTACCCCCACGTACATATAATTGACTGCTCCCCTCATTTCCTGATTGTACGCCCGGCATAAGTTGTAAACTTTTAATAATGTCTGTTTCACCACCCAATGAAGGTATTTTATTTACTTCTTCAATACTTGGGTTAATGGTGCTTATTTCAAGTCTTTTTTCAATAGGTTTTTCTTTACGCCCCATAATGACAACTTCTTCTAACAAATTTTCGCTTTTTAGATAGTAATTCTTTTGTAAGTTTTTATCACTTCTAATGCTGTCTTTTACGGGTTTATAACCTAAATGTGCTATGTCTATTGTTGTCATGTTATCCTTCTTTCGTATTTCCAAACTATAAAATCCATAATCATTACTCAATGTATAAGTGTTAGATGTTTCATTATAAACACTTGTATTCGGAATGCTTTCGCCCGTATCATAATCCAGGATATATCCATAAATTGTGATATTTTGAGAGTAACCGATTCTATAAAACAAGAAAAGACAAGATATATAAATCCATTTCATACGAGTTTAATTTTGGATTTCTATATGCGTTTCAGCAAAAGCTGCAAAAATACCATAGCCATTACTAATATTACTGTACATTGGTGTGGGTGTTTCTCCTCCTTCCCATAGATCGGGTTCTTGATTGTATACGTGTTTGTAGTGTGATTTTTTATATTGATAATAATTAGTGGAAATACCCCTTAAATAAATGGATAATGTATAACCGGTATTTATCCATTCTTCATCAACATTGTAGTAAACGTCTATCACGGCTTGCTGGCCGTTAAAAAGTGTATCCGAAAAAACTAAACTAGTGGGATAATATTGTAAGATACCCTCATTTGTAATGATTGGATTATGTGTGTAATAGTAATATACAGGAGTGTAAAAAAAATTGCCATTGAG
>CAYNFJ010000002.1:52814-53645 GCA_964396505.1 uncultured Polaribacter sp.
AAAATAGCAGATCTTGATTCTTTAGAATTAGAAGCAATTCGTAATAATCACTGCTTGAGGCAGGATCATCTATAGTTAATTTGAGTTTTTGATTTAATATAAAGCCCTCTGTATCGGCTATGGATACGTTTTGAATACTAGCGTTACTGATTACGGGTTTTTGTGGAACGATGTCTCTAGCCGAGCAGTTTTCAGCAGTTGTAAATTCGGCAATAACCGTATATTCTGTATGAGGTTGTGTAATCAAATTGGATTCAAATTCATTTCCATTGAAAACCAAATTTTCCACAAATGTGTTATCTTGAAACAATTGTATATGCGTATTTTCAATAGGGGGTGCAAAATTATCAGCAATACCGGTAGATTGGGTGACTGATATATGAATAGTTTCACCTTCTTTAAATAATGAATTGATGACCATTTTTGGTTGGTGTTCCGGGATATCTATATCAATGCTTGATGTGCAACTTGTAAAAACTAATATTAAAAAAAATAATCTCATATAGTATTGTTTTTATAGATTGACCAATGATTTTTTGGAATTAAAGAAGCATTGGTCAATCAAAAGTAATAGTAAGAACCACAGGTAATAGCTATAATAGTATTACAAATACAAAACGCTTGATAAGGGTTTTTAGTGTAGCATATTTTTTTTACTATTCGAAGTGTATTGATAACGGGATAGTTATATGATTTTATGGCAAAGCACTATTTGCCTTTTCTCTTAAAATGAAATGACAAGGAAAATCCTATATAATCTCCTGATTGGTCTATGGTGCCACTAAAATTAGGAATATTTTGAAGATTAGTGAATTGGTAAGTCCCTGTACA
>CAYNFJ010000003.1:0-30521 GCA_964396505.1 uncultured Polaribacter sp.
TGTATTTGGCAATACGATCGCTTCGGGATGCTGAACCGGTTTTGATTTGTCCGGTATTAAGTGCCACAGCCAGATCGGCAATGGTCGTATCTTCTGTTTCTCCGGAACGGTGGGAAATAACACATGTATAACCGGCATTTTTTGCCATATTAACGGTAGCAATAGTTTCTGTAAGTGTTCCTATTTGATTTAATTTAATCAAAATAGAATTAGAGGCTTCCATTGCTATCCCTTTACTCAATCTTTCTACATTGGTTACATATAGATCATCGCCTACATTTTGCACGCTATCTCCAATGGTTTTTTGTAATAATTTCCAGCCTTCCCAATCATTTTCATCCATACCGTCTTCTATAGAAATAATGGGATATTTAGCAGCCAAATTTGCCAAGTAAGCCACTTGTTCTTCAGAAGTTCTTACGGCTCCTTTAGCTCCTTCGAAAATAGTGTAATCGTATTTTCCATCTTTATAAAACTCAGATGAAGCGGGGTCTAATGCCAGAGCAATGTCTGTTCCGGGTTTATATCCGGCAGTTTCTATTGCTTTTATAATGGTTTCCAGCGCATCTTCTGTATTTTCAAAATCAGGGGCGAAACCTCCTTCATCTCCCACGGCGGTACTCAGACCTCTTTGTTTTAATAATTTTTTCAAATTATGGAAAACCTCTGTTCCCATTTTAATGGCTTCCGTAAAACAGCAGGCGCCTACCGGCATAATCATAAATTCTTGAAAAGCAATAGGTGCATCAGAATGGGAACCTCCGTTGACAATATTCATCATCGGAACCGGTAATGTATTGGCACTGACACCTCCAATATAATTGTATAGCGGTTGTCCTAATTCTTCGGCTGCTGCCTTGGCTACTGCCAATGAAACTCCTAGAATAGCATTTGCCCCCAGTTTTGCTTTATTGGGTGTCCCATCCAAATCTATCATCAATTGATCTATCTCGGTTTGTTCAAAAACAGAATATCCTACAACTTCTTGTGCAATAATGTCGTTTACATTGGCTACGGCTTTCAGTACGCCTTTGCCCATATAATCGGGTCCACCGTCACGTAATTCTACGGCTTCATGTTCTCCTGTGGATGCTCCTGAAGGAACGGCTGCTCTTCCTAAAACACCATTTTCTGTTATTACATCTACCTCTACGGTTGGATTCCCTCTGGAATCAAATATCTGTCGTGCGTGTACATTTATTATGATACTCATCTTTCTATATATTTAATAAATTATTTTTTGTCTTATTCTCCTCGTTAGAGCTTACAAAATTAGTCTTTTTTATATGAACTCCTCTTTTTTTTACAAAAAAAACAAGGCGAGTATCAACCCGCCTTGTAACCATTATATTTAACTTAATTTATCCACAACCTCCGCTCACTTCTTTTTTCTTTCTTTTGACTATTTTAACTTTGGTTGCGCTTTTCTTGGCAGGAGCAGAAGCTACTACTTTATTACTGGTTCGTTTTTTACCTTCTATTACGGGAAAATCATTTATATAATTATCTACAGGGTAAGACGATGGATCGTATCTAAATGAATTATAACCAAACATCAGATTGTGGGCTTTATAACCTAACATATCTAAATATGCGGTTGCATTACCACCGGTATGTCCGGTTTTACAATACACCAAAATATCTTTGTCTTTTGGCAAATCAGCTAATTTGTGATCTAAACTCAAATCTTTTCGTGACAAATAGAGTTTAGAACCTTTAAGATGACCTGCATCATACTTTTGTTTATTTAGATAAAAAATCGTGAAATATTTATCCTGATTTGCCTTGATTTCAGGAATGACTTCATCTACTTTCAACAAGAAACTTTTTCTACCTTGTTTTAATAGTTTTCTAGCGCGTTCCATCATTAAAACGGTAGGAATGGTCTGGTCTAACGAAGGTAATTTTTGTTCAATTTGTGTGATTGATTCTTTGCTTGCTTCTTTTTCAGCTCCTTCCTTTTCTGATGTATCATCATCCGATTGAACCACCCAATTGGAATATTTTTTAGCAAAACCTTTTTTGAGAATCCCTGAAAATTGTGAATTCCAAGCTGCCATACCAAAGAGCATCACATAGACATTATCAAATCCGGCAAATCGTAACACACCGGTAACATAGGAAGCCATCTGTCCTGAATAGCAAACTATGACCACCTTTTCATAAGCAGCCGCTTTCTGTTTAGTAGTAAGAAAATCAATAATTTCATCTTTAGGCACGTTATAGGCTCCATTGATATGTCCTGCTTCGTAAGCATCGGCTTTTCTAATATCGATAATTAACCAATTATTGATATGGTCCAATACTTGATTGGCTCGAACAATAGGAGGAAATTGTTTGGTATTGATAAAATTACCGTGTTTATAGTAGATTTCAGCCAAAGGCTCTACTTTCTCTTTTTTTATAATACTATCAAAATCAACTGTTTTTCCAACTGCTTTTCCACTGTAATTTCCTTCGTTACTACAAGAGGTAAAGACAAAGGATAACAGTAAAATTGCAATGGAGAAAGTACGGGTTATATTTTTCATTTTTTTAAATTATTTATGTTTTTACTTTTAGTTTAAGCAAAGTATTCTACCTTTATCCACAACCGCCACTAACTTCTTTTTTCTTTCTTTTTACAATGGGTTTAGAAGAAGGTTTGGTTTTTTTAGGAGCGCCGGTTGCTACCCCTGCTCTACTTTTAATTTCATCTACTGCTTTTTGATAGTCGACTAATGGGACTTCGTCATCATAGACTCCGGAATTAAAACCAATCCCATTGAGAATTTTATTTTTAATAAAATCGTAACCGCCTCCTGCGATATAAAATTTACTATTCGTAAAATGTCCCGCCATCAATGCCAACATCTTTGGACTGGAAATATCATCACCGTAGAGAATTAATACATCTTCTTTATTAATTTTATCAAACTCCTTAGTATCAAAGAAATTATTCATCGGCATATTGATTGCATGCGGGATATGTCCCATCGCATATTGATGCGGTGTTCTGATATCTATAAACTGCACCCCTTTTAAATCCTTACTATACAATAGATTAACCAAATCATCTTTAGGCACCACACTTGCTTTACAGTTTTGATTGACCCCGTCTGCGGTAATTCCTTCCTTAGAGTTACAAGAGGAAAACAGTACTACACTTATTATTAATACAACTATTTTTTTCATTTTGATTGTTATTTATCAATATTCAATTTACTTAAAAAAAAGGCTTATCCACAACCCCCGCTCACTTCTTTTTTCTTTCTTTTGACAATGGGTTTAGCACTTGCTTTTGGTTTTGATTTCGGTGCCGCATTTCCGACCACTTGTGCGCCTGTAAAGAATATAGAAGCACCTTTTCTAAACAAATAGGTCTCTTGAGCGGTTACCGGATCAATAGCTTTTGGTTTTTGCGGATTTATAATCGTTTTATACCATTCATTTAAGCCCCCTTTCATCACTTTATTTCCTTTGTAATCATAGCTTCTTAGACGCATCCATGCTTGATCTGCCAAACTACTCCCATTAGAGAATAAGACGGTTGTATAAACATCTTGATTAAAATAGTCCAAATTGGCATCATCCATTATTTTAGCATATGGAATATTAATAGCGCCATCTATGGTAAATTTAGCAAACTCTTTCGGTGTGCGAAGGTCTATTAACAAGTAGCTGGCATCCCCTTCCATAAGAGCTTGAGCCACCTCATCTGTAGTAATATATCGTCCCTCCTTATTTGCTTCATATAAGAGTTCCTTTTCATTTATTACGTGTTTAAAAGGCTTTGTATTGGGTAGAAACATCGTTACAAAGCTCAATGCTAATAAGACACCCATTATAGTTATTTCTCTACGTTTCATATTATTCGTTTTAATATTATAAACCTAAATCATCAATATCTTCTTGAGACATTTTCTTTTTCCATTTGTCTTGCCATTTTTGAAAAACGACAAATGTTACAATGGCAATTACGGTAAATAGAAAGATAAAGATTCCTTCTTTGATTCCTATCCATTGAGTGATATTGACTTTTCCCATATTTCCGGAACTTCTCAAAGATTTCCATGCATCAAAGGAAAAGATAAAGCCAAAAATTCCCAACATAACTCCTATGATAAAAACCATCGCATCAATTTTACCGGTGACGGCTGCAGACAAACTGGTTCCCGGGCAAAATCCTCCAATGACAAAGCCCAATCCCATAATGGCTGCACCTATAAGTGTAGGAATCCAAAATGTTTTGGGATAAAAAGTAGCTGTAATATCAATCCATCCCATAAAATGTAGAAAGAACAGACCTATGGTAGCTGTTAAGGCTGCGGTAAAAAATACTTTAATTACCGTCGCGTCGTAACCGTAAAAAATACCGGCTAGCTTTCTGGTATTGGTAAAACCGGATGCTTCCAGTAAAAATCCAAAACCGATTCCTATCAAAAAACCTATTAACAGGTTGTATTCAGGATTTAATAATTCTTGTGGATATAATGGTCCCATAATTCTTCTTATTTATTAGTTTTAATCCAAATTTTCTTAAACATAAAGGCAAAAATAAACCCAAACCCAAAGATACCGGCTAAACCGATATAACCGGACAATGAATTTACAGCCATTCCTGACAATACCAATCCGGAGGTACAACCTCTACCCAATTGCGTACCAACACCCCACAATACACCACCGATAATGGCATAATACAATCGTTTTTTGCTGGTAATATGTGGTGCTTTTCCTACCACAAATTTAAGTCTTCCATAAAGTGCTGCCGATAGGATAGCTCCAAATATAACTCCTAATAATTCATAAACCAACCAAGTATGTGTAGCACCTTCTTCACTAGCAACATGGGGCGCTACAAATGTATTGGATTCTGCATACGATGGAGATACTTTGTCAATTACACCTATGGCAATATCTCTATAACCACCACTGGACCCCAAACCTTCGCCGGCAAAATAATATGCGGCTATAATTAATAAACCCAAGATGACACCTGCCACATAAGAGTTCATATATTTATTTCGTTTTTGTTCTTTCATCTTATTAAATTTTACTTTTAGTTAAAAAGGATATTCAGACATCTGCCCTGCTTGAACCATAATAATTCTAAACAATAAACCACCTACAAGCACTAATAAAGCCGGTAAAGCCGGATGAATATGGAAACCTCTCCATTCTAAGATTTCCAATAAAAAAGGCAGTACCAATCCAAAACCAACAAAGATGACCCAGAAAATCACGGTAAACTCACCTCCTAAAAACAGTCCGGCAGCTTGTTTAAACACTTCAGGTCCGGCTTGCATACCCATAATCATATGGATAATAAAGAACAATTCAATCGCTATTAATGCCATATCAATTGTGGACATCAATTTTCGTTCTTTTCTGTTGTTACTCAACCACATCACAAAGGCAGAACCGGTAGAAACTCCCGATGTTAAAAACAGGGGTCCTAAAATAGGATTGTTCCACAACGGATGCGCATTAAATGCCGACAAGAGAATACCGGTATAAATACCTAAAACAACCGATAATAATAACAAGATATAGGCAAAAAATTTGCGATATTTTCTAAATGTCAAAATAAGAAATCTAGGGATGATCCAATTGTGTTCCAAATTCCGAATGAAAGTGGTAACACCGTCTAATCGTCTCCAACCTCTTTCGTGAAGATAGGCCTCAATATCATCAATATAACTCAAGGGCCATAACAGAGAAAACACACTAACTCCCACCAGAGTCCAGGCACCCCAAGACATCGGTGATTCTATTCTAAAGGTCGTAAATAATTGCCAAACATATAATTTGTGATGCAAATCAAAAACCAATAAGAATAAACCAATCATAATGATCAAAAAAGTAAAAATAGGCGCTATTTTTACCGTAAATGGCATATCATCTTCTTTACCTCTCAGGTAATAAATTGTGGCAAACAAAAGGATTCCCGCTGCCAAACCACCTAAAAACAAATAGGCTGCGATAGGAAAACCCCAAACGTGTACATGAGGATACAATCCGTGTATATCTCGTGCCGTTACTAAAATATTTTCTTCCATTTTATACTATTTTAAATAATAAATTTGAGGAGCAGTTCCTGCTTCCGGTAATAAGGTAAAGTCTTCTCTTTTTGCGATGAGTTTAGAGATCTCGCTATCCGGATCATCCAAGTCACCAAAGTGCATACAATGTGTAGGACAAACCGATACACAGGCAGGGTCCAAACCGTCTTTTACTCTATGATCGCAGAAAGTACATTTATCTACATATCCATCGGGATGAAAGTATCGGGCATCATAAGGACAGGCCTCTATACAAGCACCACAACCTATACATTCATCTTGGGTTACTTTAACAATACCGCCATCAATGACATGGCTGGCTCCTGTTGGACAGGTTCTGACACAAGGAGTGTCTTCACAATGATTGCAACGTTGTGTTTCAAAATGCAAAGAAACATCGGGATATTGCCCTTGTACCTTTTCAATGATCCAATCTCTTGAATAACCAATAGGAACATCGTTTTCCGTTTGACATGCTACTACACAGTCTGCACAACCAACACATTTGTTGATTTCTATTGCCATTCCGTATCTCATGATTTTACTTCTTTTTTAGTTGGTTCTTCAGTTAATATTGTAACAAAGTTGTTACGCATTCCGGTTCCACCGGTTTCGGGGTCAATCTCAACTTTGTGAATCATTTCTGCATCACTGATTCCTCTACCATAGGTTCTACTCATCTCCAATTTTTCTCCATTGACAAATATTCTTCCTTTGTTTCCAAAACCGTGTGGTAAAAACACTGCATCGTGTCGAATTCTTTCTGTAATTCTCACTTTAATAGAAAAAGAACTGACCTTTCCTTTTGGATTTTGCAACCACACCTCTTGGTTATTTTCTATTCCATACAGGTTAGCTACTTTTGGATTGATCCACAAATTCGGTTCTTTTTTCAAATCATTCAAATTGGGATTATTCAATGTTCTACCAAAGGTATGCATCGGTAATCTTCCATAGATTAATCTCAAGAAGCCGGCAGGCACATCACCATGTGATTTATATACAGGCATCGGGTCGTATCCCCATTCATCTAAATCGGTAGAGAATAGTTCAATTTTTCCAGTATTTGTATTGAACCAATACTCTTCTCCATCTTCTAAATATAAAGGTGTTTTTCTGTCAAAATGTTTAACTCCTACTTTTTTCATTTCTTCCATAGAAGAACCCACTTGTTTCAATTGCCAATCCAATACTTCTTCAAAATCTTCCCATTCGTAGAAATCTTGTAATCCCAAGCGCAAACCAATTTCTCTGGCAATCCACCAGCCGGGTTTAGTCTCCCATTTGGGTTTCACTGCCGGATAGCGCAATGCAATATTAGGTTGTCTGTGATGGGAGGTTCTTATATGGTCCAATCGTTCTAAATAGGTAGCTTCGGGTAAAACTACATCGGCATAACCGGTAATTTCACTTGGCATTGTATCTACGACCGCTATAAACTCTTGGTTTTGTAAAACACGTTTAATTTTTGCTTCATCCGGAATAGATTGTATCGGATTGGTCGCGGCAATAAACAAGCCTTTTACCTGATGAGGTCCTTTATATTCGGGTAAACCGTTGTCCAATATTTCATTGGTAATACCCATTATTGCCATCTTGTGTTTCTTTTTGGAAATATCTTTCCAAGACCACTTTGGTTTCGGGAAAGGTGGGTGAGCTTCTTTAGGTAATTTCACTTTTTCGGGAAAATAAAAACCACCTTTTCTTCCCCAAGAACCTAGCAGTGCATTTAAAATAGCGATGGCTCTGGTACGTTGTGTATCATCACCATACCATGCGGTGTGTCTTCCCGGGTGGATAATGGTTTTAGGAGCAGCAGCACCCATTAATCGAGCTGTTTTATATATTTCAGCTGCCGGAATTGTAGTGATTCCTTCTGCCCATTCCGGTGTATATTTTTGAACGTGATCCTTT
This sequence comes from uncultured Polaribacter sp., assembly GCA_964396505.1. Taxonomy (GTDB): domain Bacteria; phylum Bacteroidota; class Bacteroidia; order Flavobacteriales; family Flavobacteriaceae; genus DQTL01. The sequence goes on from CAYNFJ010000003.1 coordinate 7,959, forward strand.
AATTGATCAAATCCATAGGTATATTGTGCCACATAATCTTTATCGTACAAATCTTCATTGATAATCACATTCATCCAAGATAACAACAAAGCTAAATCAGTAGCAGGTTTAATAGGCAACCATTTCGTTGAATGACCGGCTACGGTAGATAAACGCGGATCAACTGTAATAATAATACCTCCTCTATCTATCAAAGTCGAAACCTCTTGTACATGGCCATTGTGCATGTTTTCTCCAATGTGATTACCGATCAATACCAAACAATCCGTATTCTTCACATCTGTAGGTTCAGGCGATGCTAAACCGGCACCATAAGTTGTTATAAAACCCGCTTCACGGGTGATTAAACATTGTGCTCCGGCAGGCTCTCCCATCGTATTGGAACCCCAAGCTCTAAAAAGGTGTTCAAAATGAGGTCCTGTCTTTCCGTGAAACAGTAAAGCCATACTTTCCTTACCATACTTTTTATCAATGGCTTTCATATTTTTCTCAATCACATCAAAGGCTTCTTCCCAAGTCGCTTCTTTAAAAGTTTGTTTTCCATCTTTTTCTACACGAATAAGAGGTGTCTTAAGCCGGTCATTATCATAATACATTCCTAAACCACCGGTACCACGTGGACATAAACGCCCGTTACTATGGGGATCTATATCATTACCGATAATCTTTTTGATTGTATCATCTTGGTCTTTGTACACCCAACCGGCACAATTCCAGAAACATACCTCACATACTGTAGGCACTTTAACAGCATCACTTTCCAATAAGTGTTTTCCTTCTTTTTGGAAAAAATTTTGAAAAACACCGGATAATTTTGGGGTTAAAGCCACTCCTGCAGCAGAAGCTCCGGATATTTTGATAAAATCTCTACGATTAAAATTACTCATAATAAATTCGTTAATTTTACATTAAATTAAAACCAATTCTGTTTTAACACGACAAAGTTACGGCTAGTATCAAGGTCAAAAACTGACTTTTATCATGTATTTGTAATATTTCTTACATTTCTCTTTAATTTAGAATGATTATAGGTAATTATTTTTCAAAAATATTTGAAAATGAAACTCTTTTTTAAAAAAAAATTCAGTTAAAAAACATCTTACAAATCAGTTCCACCCCTTTATTTATGTTACTTTTATCACAATTCGGTTTTTTTAAATATATTTGTAGTGTGATATTTATTACATAAATTGATAAATATCAGTTTTTAAACCATTTACAGTAAATACATTTGTTCTCGAATTTGAAACAAACACTACATTATGAAAAAAATAGTCATCTTAGGAGCAGGAACAGCAGGTACCATGATGCTCAATAAACTCCACAAAGAGTTAAATCAAGAAGAATGGGAACTCACCATTGTCGATCAATTCAAAACACATTATTATCAACCGGGATTTTTGTTTATTCCTTTTGGAATTTATAATAAAGAAGATGTTACAAAACCAAAATATGATTTTTTTCCACCCGGCACAAAGGTTATTTTTAATGCAATAGACCGGATTGCAGGTCAAGAGAATAAAGTGTATTTAGAAGGAGGTCAGGTATTGAATTATGATTTTCTAATCGTTGCTACCGGAACACAAACCCGTCCTTCTGAAACACCCGGATTACAAGACAAATTATGGTATAAAGATATTTTTGATTTTTATACCGTTGAAGGGGCGCTGGCATTGCATAAAAAATTCAAAGATTGGGAAGGCGGTAATTTAGTGATGTGCATACCGGAATTACCCTATAAATGTCCGGTGGCTCCTATAGAATTTGTCTGTTTGGCAGAAGCCTATTTTACCAAAAAAGGAATTCGGGATAAAGTAAATATTTCGTATGTAACGCTCATGTCCGGAGCCTTTACCAAACCGGTTGCATCCAAAATGTTAGGCGATTTATTAAAAGAAAAGAATATTGATGTAGTGGCCGATTTCTATCTGGAAAGAGTTGACAACGAAAACAAAAAAATCATTTCTTATGACGAACGTGAAATTCCTTTTGATATCTTGACTATCGTTCCGGTAAATATGGGTACGGATATGATAGCACGAAGCGGATTAGGAGATGATATGAACTATGTAAAAACCAATAAATACACCCTTCAATCGGATGATTTTGACAATATTTTTGTAATTGGTGATGCGGGAAATCTACCTACTTCAAAAGCCGGTTCAGTAGCGCATTTTGCCGGAGAAATATTAATGGAGAACTTATTAGCCGCCATAGAAGGAAGAGCCTTACCTGCAAAATTTGACGGGCACGCCAACTGTTATATTGAAACCGGTTATGGCAAAGGAGCTTTAATCGATTTCAATTATACTACAGAACCTCTTCCGGGAACATTTCCATTACCGGGAATCGGACCCTTTGGATTATTGAAAAACACGAAGATGAATCATTATGGAAAAGTTTTATTCCGATGGATTTATTGGCATATTCTTCTAAAAGGAAAAGAGCTTCCTATTGAAGCAGATATGACTATGGCAGGAAAAAAACGAGTTTAAGGCAACACAAAAATGGAAGCACAAAACATACAAGCACAAATAGATGCTCTTGATAAGAAATTGGATCTTATTCTGGGCTACGTCCAACAGCAGAAACTCCGTGCCACTGTTGTTGAAGATCTGGTAAGTGATTTATCAATCATTGGAAAAGACGCTTACGACTCTACTGTTGAAGAACTCGACAAAAGAAACATTGAACTGGAACCTGCTGAATTGACTGATTTGGTCATAACTTTTTTAAGAAACATTGGAAACATCAAGAAAGTAATGGATACATTGGAAATGGCAATGGATCTGACGAAGGAAGTAGGTCCTATTGCTAATGAAGTAATTATAGACTTTACCAAACAACTGCATCATTTTGAGCAAAAAGGCTATTTTGAATTCTTTAGAGAGTTAGGCCCCATTATGGATAATATAGTGACCGGATTCTCCCCTCAAGATCTTCGGGAATTAGCCGATAGCGTGGTATCCATATTATCTATTGTCAAAGAAATGACCCAGCCCGAAGTACTAGGTACTATTGAAAATGCGGTCAAAGCCTTTAACAGTATGGAAACAGAGAGTGTTCCTTCTTATTCTATCTGGAGAGTATTGAGAGAAATGAACAGTCCTGAAATGAAAAAAGCACTTGGATTTGGAATTACCTTTATGAAAAATGTATCCAAAGACGTAAAAATAAAAGAAGAATAAATTATTAATTTTAAAATCAACTATTATGTCAGAAAAAACAATAGCAGGAAAACAAATTAAAGTAACCGAAGACGGATATCTGGAAGATATGTCACAATGGGATGAGAATATTGCAAAAGAAATTGCAAATGAACTCGGTATTGAATTGACCGATAAACATTTTGAAGTATTAAAATATTTACGGGAAAAAACCGCTACCGGAGAAGCCTTATCCATTAGAAAAGTGGGTAAATCCGGAATAGTCAATATCAAAGAATTGTATCAATTATTTCCAAAAGGTCCATTGAAATTCTCCTCAAAAATTGCAGGAATTCCAAAACCCAGCAGTTGTGTTTAGCAACCATTTCCCTTATTATTAAAATGGGATGTGCTGAGAGAAATTTAAAATTTTCAGAATTAACTAATTAAATATAGTAAAATGGATTCACAAGAAAAAAAACCTTTGGAGAAAGTCTGTATGATTTGTGCCAAAGGAAGTTTAGAAGATGTATATGCCACCTTAGTGATGGCGAACGGAGCTGTTATGGAAGGAATAGAAACCAATGTTTTTTTCACCTTCTTCGGGCTAGATGGCATTACCAAAAAAACGATGAATCACCTCCATACGGCAACTACCGGTAATCCGGCTATGCGTATGCCCGGTGGCTTACCCTTCCCTACTGCTTTAGGTGGATTACCCGGCGTAGAATCTGCGGTATCCAGTATGATGCGTAAACAAATGGAAGCTCTGGATATGCCTCCTGTAGATGAGTTTCTGGAAATGATCACTGCAGGTGGTGGCAAGGTCTATGCTTGTAAACTAGCCGTAGATATGTTCAAATTGAAAAAAGAAGATTTATGGGATGAGGTGGAAGGAATAATTACCATCGGAGAATTCTATGAAATGTGTGACGGGGATAGAACTCAGATTATTTTTACTTAAAAAATACGTGAGGAATAAGGAATGATGAATATCAAATATCGAATGATGATTGTTGAAGGACAGTTGATACTTCCAAAAAACTTCTTAAATCAACATTCATCATTCCTTGTTCGATATTGCGCTTTGAAGGTTGAACAGTACTACAAATCGACTCGCAAAAAAATATTCGGTGTAAATCTCAATCCGTATTTATCTCTTAGTTCAACCTGATTTCCAATGGATTGATCTACAGAATATTCTCTATTCAACAGGTTTTTTTGATTGTAAACATTGTAGATTGAAAAACCTACTTTCCCTTTATGATCCTTTTCTTTTGAGAGTTTGAAACGATACAAAGCCGACAGATCCAATCGATGATACGGCGCTAATTGTTCTTCATTAATCTCATCGTATTGAATAGTGTTGTTCAATATATCTATACGCGTATAGGGTTTTCCGGTTCGCCAGTACCAACCCATTGCCAATTGAAACCGGTTGAGTTTATAAGCCATCGAAAAATTAACCGAATGCCTAATTTCAGAGTTATAAGGGAAATAACGGTTCTTGTTGATCCCTTCAAATTTGGTTTGTGTGTCATTAAAAGAATAGGTCAACCACGTTTGCAAGGCATGAAAATTCTTTTTTATATAAAAATCAACTCCCTTGGAATCACTTTCCCCAAGATGTAAATTGGGATCTAAATTATTCAAAAAACCCAATGTCAAAGTAGTTAAACCGGTAGTATGTTTGTGATACACATCCCAATCAATTGTCCAATGATTTTTACGATAAATAGCTCCAAATGTTAGCTGTTTTGCATTGATAACAGGGCGTTTTTCCTGATCGGATAATACCCATAATTGATTCTCCAGATTCAAATCACTTACTACGGTTTCTTTAATTTGACTGATAATCTGGTTTTTTATTTCTCCGGTGATGTTAAAACTAAATTTTTTCGTCATATTGTAATTCAATACCAACCGAGGCTCCACTACCGATTGATGCAAACTTGAATAATAATTATAACGCAAACCGGTGTGCATATCTATTTTTGGAGATACTTCATAGTGATAGCTCGCATACAAAGAATGAGCTAACAGAAACGCCGCATTGGTATCTAAAATAAAGCTCAAAGACGGATTTTGAGATTTAAAAATATGACTCACATCATACGCACTCAATTGATAACCAAAATCAAGATGCTGTTTGGAGTTCAGATGATACTCATTTTCCAATGAGAATCCGGAATCCAATATCCTGTTTCTTTTTACAAAAAGATCGTAATTAGCTAAATCATAGGATTTTTTATATGTATAATTAAGGCTGTATTTTGAATAATGAGTGAGTAATTTTTGTGAAAAACGGGTATTCCAACGGTGCTTCCACGATAGACTATAGCCTGTATTGGAAATATCCATCCGGTCATTTTTAAGAATATTGGGAACGGATTCAGTATAGGTGTTATCTAAATCGTTATTGATAATTATACTACTAAGTGACATGCTATTATTCTTCGATAATTGAAAATTTATTCTGGCTGAATAATCTTGAAAGTAAAAGCGATTATCGGAAGTATTCACGTTAGAAAGTTTGGTATTTTGAAATACTTTTGCCGCCAGAGATTTGTAGGTATAGGACGGATACAAATCCGTAAAAGACCGTCTGGCAGAGACTTGCATATTCATCTTATCCTTGATAATGGGTGTATTGAGTAATACATCTGCATTTAAAGCATTGATTCCCAATAAAAGTTTGGTTTTCTCAGGAATCTTATCTGTTGTTTTTAAATCAATCACACTGGATACACGCCCCCCGTAAATCGCATTGGTTCCTTTATTGTAGAATTTTACCGATGCAATACTATTGGGATTAAAACCGGAAATCATGCCAAATAAATGCCCGTTTTGATACATTGTAATCCCATCAAACAATATTAAATTCTGATCGGGCGTACCGCCCCGAACATGAAGACCGGTAGCCGTTTCATTGGGACTGATTACCCCGGGTAATTGTTGGAGTATCTGCAATACATCGGGTTCTGTTAAGCCGGGAAGTAATTCCAATCGGTTGGGCAAAATGGTAAAATTTGCTTCCTTTTGCTTGGTAATTCCTTTGGTCAGGTAGCCTTGCAGAACCACTTCTTCCAAAAAATGTGTGGGGGTGGCATCTTTTTCTTCCTTTTTAAAAATCGCAAAGTATCTTTTATCAATTTTCTGAAACAGAAAACCGGTAATTTGTCTTAGATTGTCAATTAATTCAGAAAGGCTGTACTCCTTATTAGCAAGTGAAATCCGGCGGTCCACAACCAGCTCATCCATATATGAAAATTTGACATCAAATTGTTTTTCAATATCGAACAACACTATGGACAAGGCTTCGTCTTTATACACAAAATGTTTACGCTCTTGAGAAAAACCTGAAGCACTGCATAACAATAAAATAAGGATAAAATTGCGCATTTATTTTTCCAATAAGATTACTTCGTTATCCTGCTTTATTTTAAAATCTAATTGTAGCGGCAAACAGATACTTTGCAAGGCATGTTGCAGATTATCATTGGGAAAACTTCCCGTGAATCGGATTGTATCAACCGGCACCTTTGTGGTAATATGAATATGGTATTGTTTTTCCAGAGATTCTAGCACATAGCTTACCGGCATACTTTTAAAAACAGATTCGCCGCGAATCCACGAGGCAGTGCTTTCAGTTGTTTTCCAAGATATGGGTGTATTTCCTTTATGCACACGCCAAGCATCCGATGGGTGCAATACTTGCGTACTTCCTTGATAAGTTACGCGCACTTTCCCTTCGTAACAGATCACCTCAAAGATGGATTTGGTAGCTCGCACATTGAATTTGGTTCCCAAAACCTGCACTTTTCCCAAGGGTGTTGTAATGGTAAAATCGCCTTTTTTAGTCACTTCAAAGAAAGCTTCTCCTTGTAAATTCACTTCTCTTTGAAATTGGTATTTGGCATATTGCAATGAAGATTTTGCATTTAAAAATACTTGGGTTCCATCGTTAAGAGCCAGTTCTTTGGTTTGCGAAAAATCGGTAGTTTGAATGGTTTCGGCACGATAAAATCGAAATACACCAAATAAAACCACCAACACGGCAACGGCAGAATACACCCAATTGGGAATCAGCTTCCTGACAGTTGTTTCCTGTTTAGGAGTTATTTTCGATTCCAATTGTTGATAGGTTTTGTCAATATCTAATGAAGGAGATGCCACTTGTTCAAAATGTGTGCGTATTTTGACATAAAGTTGATAATCCTTTTCGGACACCAATTTTTGCAATGCTTCATCGGATAATTCTCCTGCCATCCATTGGGCTAAAAACGTATCTTTCTCAATATGTGAGTTATTTTTTTTCATCTTTGTTATTTTAGAAACAATTCCAGATCATAAAACCCTACCTTAGACTATTTTATAATTATACTTTCCCTATTTTTTCCCGTAACTGTAACAAGGCACTATGCATTCTCTTTTCAACCGCTTTGACAGAAATCCCCAACAATACGGCTATTTCTGCATATTTCATATCTTCTATTCTGTTTAATAAAAAGACTTCTCGTTGCTTTACTGTCAAATCAGCCAGAGCTTGATCTAGTTTTTCCTTAAATTCTTGTTCTTCTATTTTATATTCAGGTGTTTCATAAGAGATGGATTTAAAGGTGCCACTTTCAGAATATTTAAGTACTACTTTGCTGTGTTTTATCACATTCAATGTCATATTATTGGCGGTAGTAAACAAAAAACTTTTGGCTTTTTCTTCCGGCACCTTATCGCAATTCTCCCATAATTTGATAAAGGCATTTTGGGTGACATCTTCGGCATTTTCCATATCGCCGTATTTATAGAATATAAAATTGCGCACCAAAGTGGCATACAATTTATATATTTTGGCAAAAACAACAGCCTTACAGAGCGACCTATCCATATTCGTATTTAATAAGAAAACATACTACATTTGAGTGTTCAAAGCTAAACAAAAAAAAACAATCAAAGAAAGGTAGGGTTTTTTTTATTCGTGTTGTTTTAAGCTCGAATAACGATAAACTAGCAAACTGTAAAACCAATTAATTATGAAAAAATTTAAATTTATTCTTGTCGCATTGACCTTGAGTTTATTTGCTCTCAACTCTTGTCAAGACAACAGCCCGGTAACCCCCGATCAGCCGGAAGCTACTGAAAGTATCGCTTTGAGAACCGTATTGAACAAGCTCAAAGTTGCCAACAACATTACCGGTAGAGTCGCCAATACGGCCAGAACAACTGCCGACAATGAAGATGATTTTTGCTTTGATTTTGTATATCCATTCCAATTGGAATACAACACGGGAGCCCAAGTAACTGTTGAAAATTTTGAAGGTCTTATTCAGATTTTAGTAAACGAAACCAGCGATTTATACATTGTTGGGATTGTGTTTCCCTTTGATATTGTTCTTACGACAGATGGCTCTACGGTAACCATCAATAGTGAACAAGATTTTATAGAAGTATTACAAAACTGTCAAATGGACGTATGGGATGATGAAGATATCGTGATTGATACTTGTTTTGAATTGGTATATCCATTTGATATGATAGATGGAGATGGGAACACGGTTACAATTACATCTGATGATGCATTGGTTACCTTTTTATCCAATCAAGATCCGCAATATTATGAGCCCCAATTTGTATATCCTATTACCGTTATTGATAGTGAAGGTGAAGAAGTAATTATAGAAAGCCTCTATGATTTTTACGATTTGGTAGATGATTGTTACGATTGTGACTGTCCGGATGTTTATGAACCGGTTTGTGTGGTAGTTGACCCACAATATAATGAAACTATCCAATTTGACAACGCTTGCGAAGCCATCTGTGAAGGGTTTTCTCCTAGCGACTTTGTAAACTGTGACGGTACGGATGATGATTGTGATATTAATGATCTGGAAGTTACCACAGGAGACTGTATTGGAGGGGGGTTTTATAATATCACCATAAACTTTGAATATACCACTACCGAGACTTTTGAAGTTTTCACTACTTCATATATTAATTTAGGAACTTACTCTACTGCTGACTTACCGGTAACAATAGATTTTCCTGCCAGCGGTACAGAACATGATATGATTTTTGTTAATGATGCACAAAATCCTAACTGTTGGGAAAATTTGGAATTTGATGCCCCGGAATGTGCCGTAGTTGATTTTAACTTTATGGATTATGTAAGCAGTTGTGTAGATTTTGTATATCCGATAGAGGTTACTTATGGAGGTGAAACTTATGAAGTAAATTCGTATGCTCAACTAGGTCAATATTTCGGTTCTCCTGCTCAAAGTGGGGAACTTCAATTCCCATTACAGATTGAGGTAATTGCAACCGGAGAGGTCATTACCATTAACAATGCAGATGAGTTAGAGGAAGCTATCGATGAAAATTGTGATTAATTCTAGTGTAAAGGAAGTTAATTTTAAAAACACCTTGAGTACTTGCTTAAGGTGTTTTTTTTATCTTCATTTTTCCAATTCCTATTAAGATCAATCCGAGAATGGTAACCAAACCTCCCATCAGGGTAATAAATTTAGGAAACTGCCCAAAATACAAATAAGAACCCACTAATACGAACAAGCCTTTAGTACTACCCACAATGGCTTTGCGTGACAAGGGAATATATTGTAAGGCAAAATAACCGGCAATAACCGTCAAAAAAGGCCCCAAAAGAGAACCTATAAAAACACTTTTAAAAGCCGAAAAGGGAATGACAAATGAATTTCCTGAAAACAGCAAAGCTACTAATGAAAAACTAAACAAAAAGAACGTACGATTCAAGGTTAATACAATAGGAGGAATACTCTTGATGTTTTTCTTGATAATAATTGCATTGGTAGCCCCAAAGAGTGCCCCGAACAATATATATTGCGTACCGTTCATAAACATATTTTCCAATGCGGCTTTCCCCTTATAACTAATCACAAAAGCCCCGACAAGGGTCAACAACATCCCGACTAATTCCAAGGTATTAAAACGCTCTTTTAATAAAATTACACTTAGACTAATTACCAAGACAGGCCCTATATTTCCCACAAATGACACAATAGTCGGATTACTAATAGTATGAATAGCTTTAAAAAAGAAATACGTGCCAATTACTTCAAAAATACCTAAAAATAACAATAGCAAAAGGCTTCTTACAGAAAGAGATTTTAGTACAGAAGAAGACTTACGATACCAAGCAAATAACAGGATCCATAGAAAACCAAACAAAAACCAATAGGTTCCAAATTGTGGAATACTAATCAATTTCAAAGCCGCTTTACTGAAAATATAAACATTGGAAACAGCAATTACTGAAATGATGGCATAAATATATCCCTTGGTTGTATTGGTAATTTTCATCCGGCAAAGGTACAGTAATTATCTACTGATGCCTATAAAATGCCTTTAGATTATATTTTCTTTACAATTCCTCTTTTTACCTTAACACCTTTTACATAAGCATCCAATAAGTAAAAACCGGTATCTAAAGATTGAATTGAAATTTTATTATCAACCGGAGAGGCTTGATAAACAATCCTTCCGTTTCTATCAGAAAAAGTCACAAAATCTACTGCTTGATCACAAATAATTTGTAAATCATTTCGAACCACGCATTGTGATATTTTTACCGGCTCTCCCGGATTCTGATTGTGATATTTTTTCGTTGTTTCTTGAGCTGAAGCTAGAAGGGTTCCAAAAAGAAAGATTAGTAAAAAAAGAGTTTGCGTTTTCATATCTGTAGTGTATAGTTAGAATTGTTTAATAACACCACAAAACTACAGTAGCCCTACCGAATAAATCTCAGGAAAAACAAGGTTTTTACAAGGGGGTTTTTCCTGTTTTTTTAAATTAGTAATAAGAAAAACGCCGTACTTTGGCAATATATTTAGCCAAACGCATCACTTGATGACTGTATCCGTATTCGTTGTCATACCACACATAGATAACAATGGTTTTACCATCTTCGGTAGCGATAGTAGCTTTACTGTCAAAAATAGCCGGTGCTGATGAACCCACAATATCCGAAGAAACCAATTCGTTACTCATAGAATACTTAATTTGCTCGACCAAGTTTCCTTCCAATGCGTATTTTTTTACCACGTTATTGACTGCTTTTTCGGTAGCAGAACCTTCTAATTGTAAATTTAAAATAGCCAATGAACCGTTGGGAACCGGTACCCGAATAGCATTGGATGTCAACTTACCTTCCAAAGATGGTAAAGCCTTGGCAACCGCCTTACCCGCACCGGTTTCTGTAATAACCATGTTGAGTGCTGCCGCCCTACCCCTTCTGTATTTTTTATGAAAATTATCTACCAAATTTTGATCGTTGGTGTAGGCATGAATGGTTTCCAAATGACCTGATTTTATTCCAAAACTTTCTTCGATGATTTCCAACACCGGTGTAATGGCATTGGTCGTACAGGAAGCTGCCGAAAAAATGGATAATTCATCGGGATTATAGTCCTTATGATTTACGCCAAATACAATGTTAGGGACTCCTTTACCCGGAGCTGTTAACAAGACTTTGTCAACTCCTTTTGCCTTGAGGTGTCTTCCTAAAGAAGCTTCATCCCGAAACGCACCTGTATTATCGATGACCAAGGCATCTTTTATTTGATATTGGGTATAATCAATGACTTCCGGTGCTTGAGCGGTAATCATATGAATGGTCATTCCGTTTATAATCAAAGCTTTATTATTGGCATCTACGCGTACGGTTCCCGGAAAATCACCGTGTACAGAATCATTTCGCAGTAGCGAAGCTCTTTTTTCCAAGACCGCTTCATTCAATTCACCTCGGGTCACAATAGCACGTAAACGCAATTGTTTGCCTCGTCCGGATTGGGTCATTAATTCTCTGGCCAACAAACGCCCTATCCGTCCAAAACCGTATAAAACAACATCTTTAGGGACAATCTCTTTACTGGTATGAATATCTTTTAATTTGGATTGTAAGAAATCCGTTTTATCATTACAATCTCCTTCTGCTATCATACATTCGTAAGCTAACTTTCCAATATCCAAACGTGCCGGTGGAAAATTCAATTGCTTGATGGCTCTGGCGATCTCTAATACATCAAAAATGGACAAGGGTTTTTGAACAAAATCTCGTGCATATTCCAATAAATGTAAAATTTCACTGACATTTCTATCAATCAATTGATTTCTGAACAACAAAAGTTCAATGGTATTTTCGTACCACAAATCACTGATGATTTTAATAAATTCAACGCTAGCTCTGCGTCGGTCTGTTTGAAAATTAATTTCCTTTTCAAAAGTTTCCTGAGTGGACATCGTATTATGATTTAAATTTTCACAAAAATACCCATTTCAAACGTTTTCGTAGTAGGCTTTTACACTGAATAATTCACAAAAAATCAAAAGTTATTCACAAAAAAACCTGCCAATATATAAATACATTGACAGGCTTAAAATAAACCCAATTACCGGTATTATTAGTGTTTTATAGTCTTTGGTCAGTCGTTCTTATAGTTTTAACGAAATATATTCTATTTTGTTGTTTGTATTTAAAATTTGTAGGGTAACATAGGTATTATTTTCATTATCTCGCAGCAAGCGTTCCACATCATCAATACTAAAGACTTTCTGTCTTTCAATAGCCAATATAATGGCTCCTTTTTGTATTCCATAGCGTTCAAATGACGGATTATTTATCTTTTCAATAGCCACGCCATAATCGATATGATAGGTATTTTTTTGTTTGGATGAAAGTTCTTTTAGCTTCATTCCCAGTACATTATCTATATAATCTGTAGGTCCCAGCACATCTTTTCCAAATTTATTTTTCAATACAACCATAAGCTCTTTTTCTTTATTATTTCGCAATACAGTCACTTGTACGGTTTCGCCGGGTCTGTGGGAACTCAACTGACCTTTTAGTTCAGAAAATTTAGAAATAGGATTGCCATTAATCTTGATAATAATATCCTTTTCTTGTAAACCTGATTTCGATGCGCTCCCTTTATGCATCACCCTATTGACATAAATCCCTTCGGAAACAGGCGCTTCCAATGCGCGGTAATTTTCTCCGTTCAATTCCGTGATACTAATGCCCAATACGGCTCGTTGTACGTTACCGTATTCCATCAAATCTTCAACCACTTTTCTAGCAATATTAGAAGGAACCGCAAAAGAATATCCTACAAAAGAACCGGTTTGTGTACTGATGGCCGAATTAATTCCTATTAATTCTCCTCTGGTATTCACCAAAGCACCACCGCTATTACCGGGATTAACCGCTGCATCTGTTTGGATATAAGATTCTATCTTATTATTACCTTCTAAATCACGCCCTTTTGCACTGACAATACCCGCTGTAACAGTAGAGGTTAGATTATACGGATTCCCCACGGCCAATACCCACTCACCTATCTTGACATTGTCAGAATTGGCAAAAGGTAGATAGGGCAGATCGGTAGCGTCTATTTTTACCAGTGCAATATCATTGGCTTCATCTGTACCGATGAGTTTGGCTTTATACTCTTTTTTATCGTTGAGTGTTATCAATAACTCCGTAGCATTGGCAACCACATGATTGTTGGTAATAATATACCCATCGGATGAAATAATAACGCCGCTTCCGGTGCCTACTTGTTTAAACTGTCGCCCCCCGCTACGACCATAAAAGAATTCTTGAAAAGGGTCATTGTAGGTCTGAATAGCGGTATTCTTCACGTGCACCACGGCATCGACCGTTTCAGCTGCCGCCTTTGTAAAATCAGTAGTTTCTGCAGCATAGGCCGGACTGTGGACAAAATGGGTCTTTACAATCTGAGTTGTATCAGCAGAAGCATCCTTTGTTTCAACAGTCAAAGAATTATTGTTTTCAAAAAATAATTTATAACCTCCCAAAGTTAGGGTTCCGGCTAATAGCGCAATAAATAAGTATGATACAAATTTTTTCATAATGATCTATTTTTTTAAATTATAATTCAATGTGTTTTTTTAATTACAACTCGAAATTATAACAAGTATTGGAAACAGAAAAGAACTTTAACCCATCTTTAACTTTTTTAACCTTCCTTTAATACTTCATAATTTTATGTAGCTTTGTCACGATGAAAATTCCTTTTAATAAATATCACGGAACCGGAAATGATTTCATTCTAATCGATAATAGAAATCACATTTTGGACACTGACAATCAACCGCTTATAGCAAGAATGTGTCATCGGCATTTCGGGATTGGTGCCGACGGGCTGATTCTTTTGGAACATTCAGATTCCTACGATTTTAAGATGCATTATTTTAATGCAGATGGACGGGAAGGAAGTATGTGTGGTAATGGCGGGCGTTGTGTGGTTTCCTTTGCCAAAAAACTGGGCTTAATAGATACTGTTGCCCGTTTTGAAGCCATTGACGGAATCCATACAGCCAGTATTGAAAATGACTTGGTTGCGCTTCAAATGTCCGATGTTTCTCATATTGAAAAACACAAAAATTATGTATTTTTAGATACCGGTTCGCCGCATCATGTGCAACTTACCGAAGGTATTGATGTATTTCCTGTTTTTGAAAAAGGACGTGAGGTACGTCACGCTGCTCCGTATTATGATACCGGTACGAATGTGAATTTTGTAGAACAAATAGCACCCAACACCTTTAAAGTACGAACCTACGAACGAGGTGTTGAAGACGAAACCCTGAGCTGTGGTACCGGCGTAACTGCCGTGGCTATTGCTATGTATGAAACGGGTAAAACCAATAAAAACAGGATTCAATTGCAATGCTTAGGAGGCACTTTGGAAGTTGCGTTTAAAAAACTAAAAAACAACTATCAGCAAATCTATCTAAAAGGTCCTGCGCAGTTTGTGTTTGAAGGAATATATATCACTAACCGGTAAATCTCTTATTAAAACGTGTTAAGAAAAGGAAATATACAACTCAGAGCCTTGGAAACCCACGATTTGGAGTGGTTGTTCTCCATTGAAAATAATGAAGATTTTTGGGAAATAAGCCACACAATACAACCCTTTTCCAAAGAAATCTTAGCCGCATATATCGCACAGGCACATCTCGATATATACAGCGTTAAACAATTGCGATTGGTTATCGAATATCAAGGAAAAGCAGTCGGATTAATTGATTTATTTGATTTTGATCCGTTGCATCACCGCGCCGGAGTCGGAATTTTGGTCTTACCCGCTTATCAATCCAAAGGAATAGCCGGAACTAGTTTGGAAATGTTGATAGATTACAGCAAAAACATCTTACAACTGCACCAGCTTTACGCCAATATCACGGCAGATAATACCAAAAGTATCCGATTATTTCAAGCTGCCGGTTTTGAAATTTGCGGAACCAAAAAAGAGTGGATATACAGCCATAATACTTATAAAGACGAACATATTTTACAATTACTTTTCAATACATGATTACCAAAAAACATATGATATATGCCTTTGTGATAATGATTATTGCATTCGGTGGCATTTTAGGAAATATTTATTACAGTAAGATTTATAAAGCTTATGTGGTAAAAGAGGGCGCTATCTATATACAAACAGGCGCTGATATCAATGAAGTCACTAAGGCGATACGACCTTATGTCAAACGCATCAAACCTTTCAAATGGTTGGCAAAAAAAAAGAATTATATCCGGCATATTAAACCCGGGAAATATATCCTAAAAAAAGGAATGAGCAATAATGATTTGGTCAATTTATTACGAAGCGGTGCGCAATCGCCGGTCAAGGTATCTTTTAACAATCAAGATTCTTTAGAAAAATTAGCCGGAAGAATTGCCACTCAAATAGAGCCCGATTCTCTGGATCTCTTGACTCTTTTTAAAGATGAGGATTTTCTGGGAGAGCACGGTTTTACACGTGCTACGGCATTGGCAATGTATATCCCGAATTCTTATGAATTTTATTGGAATACAAGCGCTTCCCGTTTTCGTGATAAAATGTGGAAAGAATATCAAAAATTTTGGACAGCTTCTCGTAAGAAAAAAGCGGCAAAAATCAATCTAACTCCGATAGAAGTCAGTATCTTAGCTTCTATTGTACAAAAGGAAAGTTCGTATGTTCCGGAACGTAAAACCATCGCGGGATTGTATCTAAACCGTTTACAAAACAAATGGCCATTACAAGCCGATCCTACCATTATATTTGCAGTAAAAAAGAAATCCGGAACAGATACCGTTATTAAAAGAGTATTGCTGGAACATCTTGAAATAGATTCCCCTTATAACACGTATTCAAACACCGGATTACCCCCCGGATTGATCGGTATGCCCGATATCTCGTCTATAAAAGCGGTTTTGAATCCCGATAAACACGAATACTATTATATGTGTGCCAGTGTTACAGATATTGGAAAACACGTATTTGCCAAAACCCTGGCACAACACAATGTCAATGCCCGTAAATATCAACAATGGGTTGCCAAACAAAATTATTGATATGATTCCATTACGAAATTTATTATGGTTTCTGATAATTACCAATATGGCTTGTTCGCAGCAACCAAAACCCATCAGAACCAAACCCGATAAAACAACAAACAACATCAGCTATGCAAAAGGCTTTGCCATTCAGTACTTTACAAACTATAAAAAATTAAGTGTTTTTACCGCTTACAAAGAAGATAGCAATACATTGGACTACTATCTGATTCCTAAAACGCAATCCATTCCCGATTCGTTAAAAGACAAACACATTATTAGAACTCCCATTGAGCGTATCGTGGTAACCAGTACGACCCATATTCCTATGTTGGAACTATTGGGAAAAGAGCATACCTTAGTAGGATTTCCTAACACGCAGTATATCTCTTCGCCTAAAACCCGCCAACTAATCGAATCCGGACAAGTGCAAGAGTTAGGACAAGCACAGCAGCTCAATACAGAAATTTTAATAGATTTAAAACCCGAATTAGTCGTTGGATTTGGAGTAAATAATACCGGTAAAATATTTGAGAGTATCCAAAAGATGGGGATTCCCGTCATTTTCAATAGTGATTGGTTGGAAAAAACACCTTTAGGTCGTGCCGAGTGGATCCGATTTTTTGGAGCCCTTTATAATCAGGATTCGCTAGCCGGTATCCGGTTTCAAGAAATAGCCGACCGTTACAATCAATTAAAAAAAGGTTTACAAAAAAACACATATAAACCCACGGTACTTAGTGGAGCATTGTTTCAAGATACGTGGCATCTACCCGCTGGAGAAAGCTATGTAGCCCGTTTTATCGCAGATGCAGGCGGTGATTATTTATGGAAAAACACCCGAGGAAACGGAAGTCTTTCGCTGAGTTTTGAAAGTGTTTTAGACCGGGCAAAAGATGCCGATTATTGGATAGCACCCGGATATTACAGTTCCAAAAAAGCGATGTTGGAAGATACAGAACATTATGCCGGATTCAAAAGTTTTACGAATGGATCTATCTACACTTTTGCAAACACCAAAGGCCCCACCGGTGGAATTCTCTACTATGAAATAGCAACAACCAGACCCGATCTGGTCTTACAAGATTTTTTGTATATTTTGCATCCTGAATTGGATAAAAAACATTCTATGACTTTCTTCAAACAACTACCCTAAGCTGGTTCAATATCCTTTCTATAAGTACGCCGGCGCTTGTGATTGACCGTATCAAAGTCTTTCCAAATAGCATTGATCGCCGTATTGGTTTCCAGTTCCGGAGTTCTAATAGCTTTAGTAATTCCCTTTTTATGATAGGTCTTAGCATAAGCATCAAATAGGATAAAAACCACGCCTTTCTTTTGATAATCAGGATGTACACCTATCAAATAGAACAATACCTCTTTGGGATTATTTTTGGCTTGAAGCAAGGGAATAAACCCAAAAGGAAACAAATGCCCCTTGGCTTTTTGCAGGGCTTTAGAGAAAGAAGGCATTGTAATGGCAAATGCGATGGTATTCCCTTGTTCATCTTCTATATATTTGATAAACTCCGGATCGATAAAGGGAATATACTTCTTTTTAAAATAGGAAATCTGTCTTTTGGAAATCGGAACAAAAGAAGCCAACTCTTTATATGTTTCTTCAAACAAGGCAAATATTTTGTCCACATAAGGCAGTACATCAGCCGTTTTTTTAAAATTCAATTCCCTGAGTTTGTAACGTCTTTTGACGACATCTGCCATACGTTTGTAATGATCCATGCGCATATGAGTTGTATCAAAATAATGTTCCAACCATTCTTTGGATTTGACAAAACCCAATTTTTCCAAATGAGTCACATA
Organism: uncultured Polaribacter sp.; assembly: GCA_964396505.1. GTDB lineage: Bacteria > Bacteroidota > Bacteroidia > Flavobacteriales > Flavobacteriaceae > DQTL01. The sequence goes on from CAYNFJ010000003.1 coordinate 26,307, forward strand.
ATACGGATGATTGTACCAAGTTATCATAGTCCCTATATGGTCATAACCATAGGTCAATACGCCTACTTTATCCAGATTGGAAAAACCTAAAGGGCCTTCTATAAATTCCAATTGCTGTTCCTTGCCTATTTCCATAACTTGGCTAAGCAATGCACGGGACACCTCTAGATCATCAATGACATCGTACCAACCAAAACGAATTTTACGAACTTGTTGTTGGTCTATTTCATAATGATTGATTATAGCTGCTATGCGTCCTACTATTTCATTATTTCTATATGCCAAAAATAAACGAGCATCTGAATGATCAAAGACAGGATTGCGTTGAGGGTCAAAATTCTCCATTTCTTCTTTGATAATGGGTGGTACCCAATACGGATTGTCTTTATAAAGTTGAAAAGGAAACTTTACAAATTGTTTTAATTCTTTTTTAGAATGAATTTCTTTTATTAAAACAGGATAGCCCATAAATACACTTTCTGAGAACAAATTTTAATCTGTACAAAGGTAGTAATGATTTATCTGTAATAATACTGTATTTTGTTAAAAATTTCCATAAAAAAAGGCTCCTTTTTAGGGAGCCTTTTGTATAATTAGCAATAATGCGTTATTGTTTAATCAAATTGTAAGAACCTACATGGGCACCAACTTGTACTTTAACAATATAAGCACCGGTAGGTAAGCTACTCATATCCAATTGTATTTGTGTAGCACCGGGTGTATTTTGCAATACTTTTTGGCCCAACATATTGTAAATACTAACTGAATCAATAGCATCTTGTGCGGTAAGATTTAACATATCAGTAACCGGATTCGGGAACATATTGAATCCTTCTATGATATTATTGGCAATACCTAATACTGCCCCATCACTAGTGGTAATATTTAAATCAAAAGGACCTTCTGAACCATCAGATGAAGCACTAAAATCTCCAATATTAACCCAATATTGCGTACCGGCTGTTGCCGTAAAAGTAACTGTTTCAGGATCTCCGCCTAATCCGTCGTCTGCACTGTCCACACAAGTAAAAGCCCCACAAGAACCGGAATATACTGCCAACTCAGGATCCCAACCTGTGGGATCTGCAGAAACTGTAATTTCACCGGCAGTGGATACGGTAAATGTGTACCATACACCATCATTCATTCCCCCAGCACAATCACTAATGGGACCATCATTGTTAGTTGCATCAGAAGCATCTTGTGTAATAGAATAAGGAAGCGTATAAACCGGTGTTGCATCGGCACAGGCATCATTGGCTGGTGGACAACTAAAGGATACTGAACCGCTAGTACTATAAGCATTATCCTGATCATTAGTCACGGTAAAGTTGACGGTTGTTCCATCGCTGTACGGGCCAAAAGTCAGTACTCCTGTAGAAGAAGTTTGTTGGGTGGCACTACCTTGGTCATCAGCAACGGTTACAGAAGAAGCCCCTCCTAAATCAGTGACATCTACCGATACATTAAATTGTGCATTATCACAATCTCCAACTGCTGTATAAGTGGCCATTGGGTTAACTACTGATTTCCTTTCCAAACAAAAGCTAACATCTACATTAGCTGTATCATAATCATAGATCTGAATAATCAAATCATCTCCTACTGACCAACCTGAAAGAATGGTATCATCACTGGCATAAGTACTCGAACAAGTTATCTCATTACCTGCTGTATCTCTTATTACAATACCGGGATTTCCAGCACCATCATTCCAAACCAAATAAGGAGTAGTGGCTGTCCAAGAATAAAATACATCTAATCCTGTATGAGTTCCATCGCAAGAACCATCCATACCACTGTCAGTTACACTGGTATCGGCAAGCCAAGCTTGAAAGTTGTAGGAAGAACATCCTGTACCTTCTGAACTCGGTGTAATAGGAATAGCACCCGCAAAGTCATCATTGGCTGGTGGAGGTGGAGGAGTTCCTACACATACATTAAAATTAGTTGTAGCTCCGGAACCAGAGGAGTACGAATTAACACGTAGATAATACGTATTACCGGATACCAAGCCTGAAGGATTACTGGTATTGCCATCACTACAAGATCCGGAAACCAACGTTAAACTACCACAGCTTCCTTCCCAAAGCGAATGATATAAATCTGTCGGAGAACCGGTAACATCAGATAAGGTTATCCTATGTGAACTAGCAGTCGCAACAAAACTAAACCAGACATCGTCATTTTCCGTTCCTAAACATGCCGATTCATCAACTCCAGAAGCTGTTGCTCCAGAAAGTGTACCGGCGGTAACCGAAGTACAATTCAAATCAGTGTTTACTTCTAAAGCAATTGCATTACTACATTCATCATTTGCCGGAGGTGTTGCCAAAGTAGCAAATGAACTACCTACCCATGCACTAGTATCACCCCCACCACAGTCTGCCCGTACATACCAATAGTAGGTAGTTGATGGTGTTAAATCAAAACCAAAGGCAAAAGGATGTGTTGTCACTGTGGTTGTATAATCCGCTTCACCATTTCCCGGTGTAAAATCAGCTCCTGCTTTTACTTCAACATTCCAAGTCGTAGCTGAACCGTTTTCTGTCCAGTCAAAGTGTGCAAAGACATCTGTAATATCTGTGTTGGTTAAATTAGAAGGTTCCAGACAAGAAGGAGGAGTGCGAACAATAAACTTATCTATATGAAAATCATAGTCTTCTGTATCGTCCGTGGGTCCATCGGTTGCTAAGATTCCAAATTGAACGTTTGTAGCCGTAGAACTTAATGGGAAAGAATATGCTGTGGGTGAATTGGGTATATTATCGTTTGCTGTCCAAGTTGTAATGTTTGTCCAAGTTGAACCATCTTCAGTGTATAGTAGCTGTACTTTGTCGTCAGACCCCATTGCATCAGGGTTAGCACTATTATAATTTGTAACAGCAACATCAACAACAACTTCATATCCACCAGCAGATAAATCAAATTCAGGTGATAAAATCCAATCACTATGAGATGTATTATATAGGTTTATTTTTGCACTACCAGATCCAAGGGAAGAACTTGATATCCAAGAACCACTTCCTATATCTTGAGGTCCTGTTGTTTCATCACCATTACTAGCTTCATCCCAACAAGTAGGAACAAATGAAGAAAAATCTTCTGTGTAATCAGGTGTATAAACCGGACAATCTGTTGTAAAGGTATAAGGACCTACCCATACACTAGTATCACCACTGCCACAATCAGCTTGAACGTAATAATCATAATCTGTGTTACTTGATAAGCCAGTTAATGTATAGGGGTTGGTAACTCCGTTTACAATAGTTCCTTGTCCTAGTGTAAAACCGGTAGCTCCGTATTCTATATTCCATTGGCTTTCACCTCCACCGGCTGTCCAAGAAAGGTCAGCTTGTGTATCTGTGACATTATTAACAGACAAACCTGATGGAGCGGGACAAGTTTGTGTTATGCCCCCAAGTATTATGTTTGCAATATAAGCTTTTCGAGTTCCGGTTGGAGGACTGGCAGGATCAGGATTAGTACTATCACCATGATATTCAATAGCTCTATCATTACTAACAGCCGAACAATTGAAATCATCAGAACTACCATTATAACTTGACGCATTTTCGTCAACAGCAATAACCAAGTTGTCGGTATTGTTGTATGTAAAATCAGTAATATCAACAACTACTTTGTTGTTGGCATCAACACTTACAGTTCCCGAAAAAACTTGTGTCATACTACTTAACGGAATCCAATCTGTATTTGAAGTAAACTCAGTTTTTGTAGTGTGTCCAATGTAAATAGTCCAATCATTCGAATTATCAATTGAACTACCGGCAAAATCCCAAGTAAGTGTTGTAATGTCACCGGCTACATAAATTTCAGATTGCAGATAGATAACCTGTGAATAAGAATATCCATAATATGGTTCAATTGGTAAATTTCTATTGGTTGCCGTACCGTCACCAATAGATACCTGCGCCATTCCCTGCCAACTAAAGGCCGTTAAGAAAAGCATCGTAAATAATAGTGTAATTTTTTTCATCATAATAAATAAATTAAGTTAATTTTTGGTTTAAAAGAACAATGATATTACTTTTTTAATATATACGCAAATATTTAACTGTTTTTTTAAGGAGGACTGAAACAAAAGTTACCTACTAATATCCAAAAAAAAAAAAAAAAAAAAAAACAAAAATTAAAGAAATAATGGTTTTTATATTTTTAAAAAAAAGGGTTTTATCCTTTTTAAAAAAACCAAAT
>CAYNFJ010000003.1:30531-46610 GCA_964396505.1 uncultured Polaribacter sp.
TTCTAAGGAATTCCGGTTTTTAAATTCTTATAAAAATGGGTTTAATCCACTCTATACAAAGCTAAGTTTGTCGGGTCAAAAGCCTTGATATATTCGTGTTTTTGTATGTTTTCAGTGCGCGCCAATTGGATAAATAAGCGGGCAGATTTGCTGAATTTTTCATTTCTTTGACTATCTAAAAGCAAAAGGTAACCCATGATAATATTACCCGCCATTTCTACTAATCTACGGGCGTGAAAATCCAAACATTCCGTATCTTCAGCCATTACCTGTTCGGTTATTTGCTGATACAGTACTGTCATGGCTCTTAATATTTTTTGTTCATCTTGATACTCGGGTGCTACCTGTGTATCATAGGCTTTCATTTGCTCCAGAAAAACACCGGTAGTAACCCCTTTTATAGCGGCAACGGCCTGTAATTGACTGGTTCCTTCGTAGATAGAAGTAATCCGGGCATCTCTATAAATCCGTTCTATGGGAAAATCTTTCATAAAACCGGTTCCACCGTGAATTTGTAGAGAATCGTAAGCAATATCATTGGAAGCTTCACTAGCCATCAGCTTTATTAAGGGCGTATATACATTGGCTAGTTTAGAAAAAGATTTCATCTCCATACGTTCCTCTTTGTCCAAATTCCGTTCTTTTTTGACTTCTTCATATACTTTGGTAATATCGACAAAACGGGTGGTTTCGTACAGCAAAGATCGTAAGGCATCAATGCGTATTTTCATATTGGTCAGCATTTCGTAAACAGCGGGGAAATGAACGATTTCTTTACCAAATTGTGCCCGTTCCTCAGCATATTTTACAGCTTCTCTGTATGCAGCATCCGCTATTCCTACTGATTGAGCTCCTACACCTAATCTGGCGGAGTTCATCAATGCCATTACATATTTAATCAACCCAAAACGTTCCTTACCGACTAATTCAGCCGGCGCATTTTTAAACACCAATTCTGTTGTAGGAGATCCTTTGATTCCTAATTTTTTTTCTAAGTGACGTACTTCTACTGCATGGTTATTTCTGTCATAAATAAACATAGATAATCCTCTGGCATCTGAGGTATTTTCTTCAGAACGTGCTAACACCAATGATATATCCGCATCTCCGTTGGTAATAAAGCGTTTTACTCCATTTAAGCGCCAAACATTATTTTCTTTATCATACGTTGCTTTGAGTTTTACCGATTGTAAATCTGATCCGGCATCGGGTTCTGTAAGCACCATAGCAGCGGTTACACCATCTTGGTTAAAACGTGGTAAATATTTTTCTTTTTGTTCTTCCGATCCAAATTCGTAGATGGTTTCGGCACAATCTTGCAATCCCCAAATATTGGCAAATCCGGCGTCGGCACGGGCAATCATTTCACCTGCCATCACATAAGGCATCAATGGAAAATTAAGCCCTTTGTATTTTCTAGGCAAGGACATTCCTATCAAACCGGCTTTGTAAAGGGTTTGATAATTTTCTGTGGTTCCCTTAGCATATACCACTTCATTATTGACAATATGTGGCCCTTCTAGATCGACCCCTTCCGCATTGGGGGCGATGGTATTGGCACAAATATCTCCTACAATTTCCAATACTTTTTCATACGAGTCCAAGGCATCTTCATGATTTACCGGAGCAAAATCGAAGTGTTCGGCATCGGTAAAATTATGTTCTTTAAGTGCCACAATTTTTTGAACCAATGGATGCTCCAGATGGAATTTAAAATCAGGAGTGTCTTTAAAAAAATTAGCCATTTTGTAAAAATTTTATCATTTGAGAAACTGATTGAAATTCAAAGTTTCTTTTAATTTATTATTATTTTGCATTTCTTTTATAGGCATCAATCATCTTAGGAATGACTTCCATAACATCGCCTTCTATCACATAATCGGCAAAGCTGTTCATCGGAGCATCGGGATCTGTATTAATCGATATAATTAAAGATGAATCGTCCATACCGGCCGTATGTTGAACTGCTCCTGAAATTCCGGCAGCTATGTACAATTTGGGTCTTACCGTTACGCCGGTCTGCCCGATCTGACGATCGTGTTCTATAAATCCGGCATCTACCGCAGCACGGGAGCCTCCTACTTCACCGCCCAAGAGGTCGGCAAGTTCAAAAAGTTGCTTGAAATTTTCTTTAGATCCGACGCCATAACCTCCCGATACGATAATGGGAGCATCTTTCAGATTTACATCGGAGTTTTCTATGTGACGTTCTATTATTTTTACGACAAAATCCGTATCACTTACAATGGCATTGACATCAACCGGCACAATTTCTGAGGTATAATCGGCATCAAATATTTCTTTTTTCATCACGCCTTCCCTAACCGTTGCCATTTGCGGATGCATATCCCAATTGATAATATTGGCCATAATACTACCTCCAAAAGCAGGGCGAATAGCGTACAACAGATTTTTATATTCTTTCTTTTCTTTGGCTACATAATGGTCCCCTATATCCAATACGGTACAATCGGCTGTTAAACCACAATTCAGTCCTGAAGCCAATCTGGGAGCAATATCCCTACCGATAGAGGTGGCGCCCAACAGAACGATTTGAGGGTCTTCTTTTTTAAGAATTTCCATTGCCAAAGCGGTATGTGGCAAGGTTCTGTAAGGTTCCAATCGCTCATCATCGGCTATATGGATTCTATCGACTCCGTAAGGAGCAATTTGCGTTTCAATACCTTGTAAATCTTTACCAAAAAGCATCGCTTCCAGCGGACAGCCCAATTTTTCGGCCAGCCGTTTTCCGGCAGACAACAACTCTTGACTAATATCAGCTACTTGTTTGTTTTCTACTTCACAATATACAAATACACTCTTCATTATTCATTTATTATACATTAAACTTATCCAATGATATGGTTTGCTATCAATTCTTTAACCATCTGATCTACCGCTTCATCAGAACCGGAGATTCTTTTAGCTTCACTGGCTTTTAAGACTATACTTTCCACCGTTTTCACCTTAGTAGGAGAACCGGCCAATCCTATTTTTTCCATTTCAGCTTGAATATCTTCCACGCCCCATTCCGGAATGGTTAAATAGGGTTTTTTTTCGTGTAAATCACGGATATAATCGGGGGTTGTTTTCGATTTTAACTCGGTTGCGGTACGGGCATATTTATATTGCATCACCCTTTTGGCAATTCTTGTCCGGCATTGTGGCGAAGAATCGTGTACGGTCATCAAACAAGGAAAGGGAGACGACAGGGTTTCTACGCCCTTTTCCAAACGTCTTTTGGCAATAATCTCATGATCATTCATATCGACCACCTCTTCTACATAAGTAATTTGAGGAATGTGCAATTTTTCAGCAGATTGCGGTCCTACTTGAGCTGTATCTCCATCAATGGCTTGTCGTCCACCGATAATTAAATCAACTTTACCGATTTTTTCAATTCCTTTTACCAAGGTATAGCTGGTAGCCAATGTATCGGCTCCTCCAAAACGTCTATCGGATATCATCACACCGTAATCGGCTCCTCTATAATAGCCTTCTCTTACAATATCTGCGGCTCGTTTGGGCCCCATTGTCAGGATGGTGATGTGGGTTCCGGGGACACGGTCTTTGATATTTAAAGCCAATTCTAATGCGTGTAAATCATCGGGATTGAAAATAACGGGCAGTTTACCACGGTTTACCGTTCCGTCAGGTTTCATCGCATCGGGTCCTACATTTCTAGTGTCAGGAACTTGCTTGGCTAAGACAACAATTTTAAGTGGTCTCATATTTTTTAAAAAAAATTATTAATAAGTCTCGCAAATCTAGACTCTTTTTTTGAGAAAAAATATGACAAACCTCAGGTTTGAAATAATCCGTTGTACGACAGGGTTCCTACAACGGATTATAGCTTATAAGCCTATTTGATATCATTTAGTTTATTAATCGCAGAGCGATTTTGCATAAACGGTCCCATCGTATTTTAGTTCGGTAATTTCACCGGAATCTTGTACAAAATAGATAGCTACCCGGTACTGACTCCCATCGGATGCAGTAAGGACTACGCCTTGGTTACCCACTACCCTATAAGTACCTGAATAACCGCCATCGCCACCACCATACACATCGCCATTTCCACTGTATGAACTTTGACTACCGTACTGATAATGTCCTTGTCCGTCAAAATAAACCCTTTGGGTAGTGGAATATGAACTAGAGCCACTGTATCCGGAAGAAGAGTAACTACAAAAAGTACCGTATAAGCGTCTGTTTGCCGCAGGATTTCCGGCACTTCTTCTTGCATTTGAATTCGTATGAGTCCGTTGTTGACTATACCCTCTGTTATTAGCTTGTACCCGACTCATCACATAGGTACCCACATTGGGTAAATACAGATACAATTGGGCATTCTGGATCTTATAAGTATAGCTTATCGTATTACCGGATTGATCGAACATCGTCAATTGATCGCCATATATTTGATAGGCATAGGTATCATTGGCTACTTGCACCGTGTTATTGGCAAAAATCATCAAAGTACCGTTGGTCGCTTTCCAAGTTCCCATTAGTTGCTTGTTTTGTGCTTGGGAAAACGTATGGGTAAAGATCAAAAAAATGGAGAAAAATAAAATTTTTGTTTTCATCGTATGTAGATTAAATTTTATGGATTTTAATTATTTTAGATAATTGATGCTCCCTATCAACAAGAGCGATAATATACATGCCTGCGACCAAATCAGTAAGATTGAGCATTGTATGATTTCCTTCAAATGTAAAATTTTTCAATTTTTTTCCGTTTAAGTCAAACACATCACATTCATAGGTTGTATCGGTCAGCAATTGGATATACAAATTGGTTTGTACCGGATTGGGATAGACCTGAACACCTTGCAACATACCGTAGTCCTTAATACCGATGGAAGAAAAAATACCGGCATTGATAAAACCTTCGGAGAGGTGTTGATCATACTGACTTGCCTCCATAGTCACAACCTCACCTACGGTATAAAGCAATTGTTTTGATCCGTTTGTAACCGGAGTGCCTCCACTATCCAAACTACTCTTTTGAATAGCCTGCTGTGCGTGTACGGCAAAGCTTATGATTAATACTAAATATCGGGCTACTTTCATCGTACTATTTTTTATAGGTAACAAAACTAAATTGGTCATTTTCTAAGGTACTTCCATCAGCGTCAAATGTTTTCACAACTAACATATCCCCTGCTGCATACGAAAGAATAAAAGCAGGAGTATATACTTTATTTAAAGAAACAACCGTTATAAAATGTTGATCGTCATAGGTTTCACCGGAAAACGTTATTTTTTTTACACCCGTACCGGCTCCGGTATCCACACTAAAATTACCGGTACCCGAAATGATACTTCCATCTGATGCGATGATACCATAGGCAAAGGCTTTTAAATCATTGGAACCGGTAGCAGTAGCCGTTATTTTTCCGTTTATTTCTACTTCGCCATTCTTTTTCCAAGTTGTATGAATAGCCTCATTGCCGGTATAATGTCTAGACCAAAGATTTAATTTGTCATGGGCACCATCATATTCTAGTTCATATCCATAATTTCCGGATTCCATCAATTGCAATTTAGATTTTTTGCCATCGCCTCCTATTATTTTAACCCCGACATTATCATCTGTTTTCGTCACTTGCAATTTTTCACCCGGACTGCTAGTACCTATCCCTACGTTTCCACCACCTGTTGTTAAAAAGACATCATTAGTCGTATTGTGATTAATATAGAGATTAGTCCCAACCGATTCTATCTGATTTGCATCCATTGCAATACCATAAGCAGCAGTTCCTATCAACAAACCTGCGTTATCCATATTGGGTAATGTACTTCCCGAGTTTAAATTATCAATTGGAATAATATTGAGACGACCCGTGGGATTCGTATTTAAACCGATTCCCATCTTACCATTGATAACGACATAATCCTCTGCAAAATCACCCCCAATCAGCGGGGTAGCGCTATCGGTATTTTCTATAAAAAGTTTATTATCAACAGTCGCATTTTTACCAGCTTGATACCCTATAAAAACGTTATCAGAACCGGAACTATACCATCCTGTTTTTGCACCGATAGCGGTGTTTCTGGAACCTGCATTATTTCGTAAAGAACAGAATCCAATAGCCGTACAATTATATCCTGAATAATAGCCTGCATAAGAGCCTAATGCGGTATTTCCGGTTCTACCGAAACCTTTGTACAAAGCATTATAACCCACCCCCGTATTGTCTAATCCTATACCCCCTTCTACCGATTCGTGTCCGGCGTCTTCGCCAACAAAAACATCTCTCCAAGTACGGTCAGTCCGGGCATCATCCAGATCTCCCAATTCGGTAACATCATCGGTAGTGTCGGTATCTAAATTAGCCGGAACACCTGTTATTTGGCTGTAATCCACACTAAATACATGTTTGGCAAATTGAGCATAGGGCACATAATTGAGTTTTTCTGTACCAAAATCTGTAAAAGTATTCCCGCCGTTAAAATCAATTTGCACGTGTAGATACAGCTGTTGACTCCAATCAATATCAGGAAAATAACCGACTAACACAGTATCGCCCTCACCGAGAATTACACTTACTATTCCATGAGCATCTGTCGTAGTAGTTTGTCTTTCCTGATAAATAAGCGTTCCCGATGGCGCATCTAACAAAGATAGTTGAAGTTGGACAGTTTGATTTTGTAACACCGCGTCATTATCAGTTAATACAGCTTTGTAATTAAAACCGTTTTGAGCAAAGGTCGAAAAAGAAAGCGACAACAATAAGATAAAAAGAATTTTTGTTTTCATTATGATGATTTATGGTTAAGATTAATGGTTTTTGACAAGATTTGTTTGGCAGTTTTTACAATTACTTTGACTTGATTTTGATTATCATCCAATGCTAACTGTACCAAGTCTTTGTTTTCAAAACGCTTATGCAAGAGTGGCAAATTATTCCGATCGAGCACACGAATTGAACCGGTTAACAGTTCATCTGCATACACTACAATATTGGGTTTTAAGTAATTGATCACAATCATTGTTTTGAAATTTTGTGTAAAAGTAGTTACTGACCGCTATCCACCCTATTTTTCCGGGTCAGTAATAGGTGAGGTTACAAACATAATCAGGTAAGAATAAAGTAAGGTTTTAAATTATAAATTTTTAATATTCAATATATTACAAACAAATAATCCATATATCATGTGAAGTATTCATTTTTTTTAAGTAAATTTGTTACAATTCTCTCAACAAGAGATTTTATAAAATAATCCACCGGAAAATGAAGTCTTACAGCCTTTTTTTTAACTTGCTATTTTTGATTTTGAGCCCCTTGCTTTCTTATGGTCAATTAACCGTTCACGAAAAAGACAGTTTATTGCATCAACTACCTACTCAAACAGGTATTCAAAAAATGTCAAGTATTCATCTATTAGTCAGTCAGTATTATTTATCCAATAATCCGGATAGTGCGCGGTATTTTTCAGATCAACTACTTGTCTTGGCTAACAAGAATAAAAACCCCGAATATCAAGCTTATGCTTATAAAAATCTTTCTAAAATACATCTTTATAATTCAGAATACAATCCGGCTATCGATTTATTAAACCAAGCTATCAACATCCAAAAAGAGGGGAATATGACACTTGATTTAGCTGATTCTTACAAAGCTCTTGCCGGTATTTATTTTCAATCGGACCGACCTAAAAAAGCAATCGAACTTTCTTTTAAAGCATTGGATTTATATGAGCATTTAAATAACACAAAAGGAATAATTGCTTCGTATAACAATATAGGTTTGCTTTATAAAGAAGCAAAAAATCCGTCTAAAGCCTTGGCTTATTACCATAAAGCCATCCAGACAATTGACCAAAAAAAAATCAAAAAAAACAAAGCCGGTTTATTTACAAATATGGGTTTGATACTGAGAAATCAGCATCCCGATAGCAGTTTATATTATTATAGAAAAGCCATCAATGAAGATGTGCATTTTAATGATAAAAGGAGTTTGAGTAATGAGTATTACAATATGGCAAATCTATATGCTTTTAACCTTAAGAACTTAGATTCATCGGAATATTATTACAAAAAATCATTTGCATTGGCCAAAAGTGTCAATAAAAACATTGTAAGATCGGTATATAGTGCTATGGGTAAAATGTATTACGAGCACAGGCAATTTAGCAAGAGTATTCAGTATTCTAATAAAGCATTGGATCTAGCCAAGACACAACAAGATTGGGTTACTTTAGAATTGAGTAATTACTATTTATACAAAGCATTTAAAGCACAAAACAAGTGGAAAAAAGCAAGTAATTATCTAGAAGCCTTTGTGGACGCCAGAGATACCCTAAGTACACGTAATGCAAAGATTGCGATTGCTAATTTGGAATCAAAATATGAAAATGAAAAAAACACGCTTCAAATCAAAGCACTAAAAAATAAACAAAAAAAAGATTTTTTAATAAAATGGCTATTGAGTATCGGATTTGTCTTTGCCATTCTATTGGTTTTTATGATCATACGAATTAACAAACACAAAAAAGAAGAATATGTACTGATGAAAGAAAAATTAGATCAAGAAGTCCGTTACAAAACAAGACAACTGACCTCACAAGCGCTGATGATGATGCAGAAAAACAAATTATTAGATGATTTACTAAAGGCCTTATCCGATATAAAAGATATAGGGATTACGTCTAATAAACAGATTTTACAGCTCAAAAGAAAGCTAAAACACAGTTTACATTCCGAGAAAGATTGGGAACTATTCAAGCATTATTTTGAAGATATCAACAAAGATTTTTTCGTCAATCTCAAAAAAATAAACAACAAAATAACGCCTTCTGAACTCAAACTAAGCGCCTTAATAAAACTACGTTTTACCATCAAAGAAACAGCTTCCTTATTAAATCTTTCCCCGGAAAGTGTCAAAACAGCTCGTTATGTACTACGAAAAAAACTCCATCTGAGTAAAGGGGAGAATTTTTATGATTTTTTTAATCGGATTTAATACCGAAAGCACATATTTGGTATAAAGTGAAAAAATAAGCCTAAAAAATTAGGCTTATTTTTTTTTATTTTTTTCTTTAACAGCTGCTTTCTCATCCGCTTTCGCATCGTCTTTATGCTGATTCATAAAGCCTTCCATTATTTGCGTACTGATTCCCATATTGGAAAAACCTCCGTCGTGGAACAAGTTTTGAAGCGTTACTTTTTTTGTCAAATCAGAGAACAAGGTAATTGTATAATCGGCACATTCCAGGGCGGTTGCATTCCCTAGCGGAGACATTTGCTCGGCATAGTTTAAAAATCCGTCAAAACCCTTGACACCGCTACCGGCGGTCGTAGGGGTAGGTGATTGTGAAATGGTATTGACACGTACTTTAAAATCACGTCCAAAGAAATACCCAAAACTACGGGCTACCGATTCTAAGTAAGCCTTATTATCAGCCATATCGTTATAATCCGGAAATACCCGTTGTGCAGCCATATAAGTCAATGCCACGATACTTCCCCACTTATTCATCGCCTTTTTTTGGTATAAGACACTCATCACTCTATGAAAGGATAGAGCGGAGACATCCCAACCTTTTTTAGTAAAATTATAGTCTTGGTGGGTGTAGTGATTTCCTCTTCTTACATTGACAGACATTCCGATAGAATGCAGTACAAAATCAATTTTTCCACCTAATATTTTCATAGCCTCATCGACCAAATGTTCCAAATCCATAATAGAAGTGGCATCTGCCGGAATGACTTGAGACCCCGTTTTTTCGGCTAATTCGTTAATGGTACCCAATCGTAAGGCAACCGGTGCATTGGTCAATACAAACTTGGCACCCTCTTCGTGTGCTCTTTCTGCAGTTTTCCAAGCGATGGAGTTTTCATCTAAAGCTCCAAAAATAATTCCTTTCTTTCCTTTTAATAAATTATACATACATACGGTATTTGGTTAATAGCTGATTATCATGGTAAAAAGCTTGGCAAAAATAGACTATTTTTTTAATTGTAAAAGTTGTAGGGCATGTTTGTGAGCGGTTTCGGTAATTTTTTTACCTCCTAACATCTCTGCAATTTCATAAATACGCTCATCAGGGGTCAGTTTTTTTATACCGGTTTGTGTCACATTGTTCTGTGTATCTTTATACACTTTCATCTGCTCCTTCCCTTTTGCTGCAATTTGTGGTAAATGCGTAATACTGATGACTTGCATATTTTGGGACATTCTCTGGAGTATATCGCCCATTTTCAATGCGACTTCACCGGAAATTCCCGTATCAATCTCATCAAACAGAATGGTGGGCAATTGGCTGTGTTTTGCCATAATAGACTTGATAGCCAGCATAATTCTGGATAATTCACCACCGGAAGCTACTTGTTTTAAACTTCCCAAACGATTGCCTTTATTGGCGCTAAAAAGCCATTGCATCTCATCAATACCAAGGGCATAAAATGTTTCTGAAGAATTGATTTGTATATGAAATTTGGCATCGGGCATTCCCAATTCTTTAAGAATTTCAACTAATTGATTTTCCAAGTTGGGAAGTATAGATTTTCGTTTTGAACTTATTTTTTTCGCTAAGTCCAATAATTTATTTTTTTGAGCTGACAACTGCTCTTTTTTTTCTTTTAGCAATCGATCGGCATCGGTTACTTGCAAGACTTTGGTGGCTAATTCCTCCTTAAATTGCAGAAGTTCTTCTATATTTTGTACGTGATGTTTTTGAAATAAATCGTATAATAATTGCAAGCGATTGTTTACTCTTGTTAATTCACCCGGTTCATTTACAAGGCTTTCAGTAGCATCTTCCAATTCTGTTTCTATATCTTTAATATCGATATACATACTTTCCAAACGTCGGTATAAATCCATATAATTTTTGGAAAATGATTGTATTTTCTCCAAGTTTGATTTTACACGATGTAATGAATTTGTCAACCCCAATTCTTCGTGTGACAAGCTACCGTAGGCTTCACTGAGGTTTTGTTGAATGAATTCACTATTGTTGTATTGTTCCAACAACAATTCCAATGTTTCCTGCTCTCCAATTTTAAAATCAGCTTGTTCCAATTCGTCCAATAAAAAAGAATGATAATCAAATTGATTTTTTTCCAATTGAATTTGTTGGGTTAAGGCATCCAATTCGGTTCCCAATTGATGGTAATCCTGCAAGGCTTTTGCATATTCTTGTAACAAGGTTTGTGTACCGGCGAGCAAATCGACCAAGCGGAATTGAAATTTCGTATTGTTCAATTCCAAGGTCTGATGTTGGGAATGTATATCAATCAGCCGGTTGTGCAAGTCTGCCAACAGGTTGAGTCGAACCGGTGTATCATTGACAAAAGCTCTGGACTTACCATTGGGTAACAATTCACGCCGGATGATTGTCAAGGCATCATAATCCAAATCATGGGTTTCAAAAAATGAAGTCAAGGCGTAATCTCCAATATCAAACTCGGCTTCGATGATACATTTTTTGTCAGGATTCATCAGTGCCTGACTATCGGCTCTGTTTCCCAGCACCAATCCTAAACCGCCTAACAAGATAGATTTACCGGCACCTGTTTCACCGGTAATCGTGGTAAATCCCTTAGAAAAAGAGATGCTTACATCATTAATTAGTGCGTAATTCTGTATGCTGAGTTTCGTTAGCAAGGCATCGGGTTTAATCAGATTATACTAGAAAATCTGTTGCAAAAGTAACAGACTTTCTTAAAACAGGAAAAATACTACTGAATTTTTGCCCATTTACCGGCATTTGTAGGGGAAATTTTATTGAGAACTTCTACTAAATTCCGGGTGTCCATTTGAGGTCCATCAGAGAAGATCTGTACAATTTCATCCGATTTGGCATCCATAAGCACTCTAAAGACGTAGGTGCTCAAACTATTATTGGCTATTTTTTTTAAATCGACAATCGATTTCAGAATATGTTCCTTGGCTGTTTTTTTATGGTCTGCCATCGCATCTAAGCCCTTAATGTGATAGTTGTACAGTGTTCTCCTAAATTGTTTATTAGCCGGTGCTGTCAGTTTGTTGAGCAACAGGTATCTGTTTAATTTATTGGCATTAATTTTCCAGCCGGGCTTCGCATTTGGGTTGTCAATTTGATCGGTTATGTTTTGACAAATTTTATAATACGGGTCACCACCATACATTGCAAAGGTATCTGCATCTAGGGCGATGATAAGATATACATAATAAGAAAGTGTGGATACTAAATCCGATTGAAATGAATTTTTATCATATCGCAAGGGTTCAAACTCGGTATAATTAAAATTAAAGTTATCATCTTTAAAATTAAACACCGGAGTCGTATAAATAGAATTGTAAACCGGGCGCGAAGATTGCACCTGAATGCTTCCGGAATAGGAATTGCTACCTGATTGATTCTGGATGGTAATCAACATAGAACAATCTATTCTTTCTTGAGGTTTATAAATTTTATCAGTCCAATGATTCTGATTGACAAATTCGTTGATAGAAGTCTCTAATGTTTTAAATATCTGTGTATTAGCACTTGTCAATTTATCTGCATTGACTACAACTTTACAGTTTAATTCTTGAGCAAAAGCATTATAAGAAAAAAACAAAACACCTAGAATTATATAAAATTTACGCATGTAATTTTGGTATTATCGTGTTAAAAATATCAGCAGCAACCGCCTCCTTAGATTTGAGACTAAATTCGGAAATTTTTTTGGATTTGTCAATAATGGTTATTTTATTGGTCTCCGTTTTAAATCCGGCTCCCGGATCTTGCAATGAATTCAGGACAATACAATCCAAATTTTTTCTTTCCAATTTACCCATAGCATTTACTAATTCATCCTCTGTTTCTAACGCAAAACCTACCAAATATTGTGTAGTTTTTTGTTTTCCCATCGCTGCCAGAATATCCTTGGTAGGAATGAGTTCAATCGTCTTGGTATTTCCCGATTTTTTGATTTTTTGAGTCGCCGTATTGCGCGGTTTATAGTCAGCTACAGCCGCCGCAGCAATAGCAATATGAACCGAATCATAATGCTCAAAGACCGCTTGGTACATTTGTGTTGCACTTACTACGTCTATTCGTTGTATGGGCAATCCGTCGCAGTTTTGTGCAGTCGGACCCGTAATTAGAATCACTTCAGCGCCCAAGTTGGCTGCTTTTTTAGCCAATTCAAAACCCATTTTACCCGAAGAATGATTTCCGATAAAACGCACCGGATCAATGGCTTCATAAGTAGGACCGGCGGTTATTAAGACCTTTTTACGATATAAAGGCAAAGAAGTGGTAATATGTTTTTCCAAAAATTGGATAATATGCTCAGGCTCTGCCATACGCCCTTTACCCACTAATCCACTAGCCAGCTCACCACTTTCAGCAGGGATAATGAGATTTCCAAAAGATTTCAGTGTTTCCAGACTCTTCTCTGTGGACGGATGTTTGTACATATCCAGATCCATAGCCGGTGCCAGATATACGGGACATTTAGCAGAAAGGTACGTGGCTATCAGCAAATTATCGGCTGTTCCGTTTGCCATTTTAGAAAGCGTATTGGCAGTAACCGGCGCTATCAACATATAATCTGCCCACAGGCCTAAATCTACATGACTGTTCCACAAGTCATTTTCTTCATCAGAATTGACAAACTCACTAAAGACCGGATTTGTTGATAAAACAGAAAGAGTCAGGGGAGTTACAAACTCCTTGGATTTAGGTGTCATAACTACTTTGACACGAGCGCCTGCCTTTACCAGCAAACGCGTAAGAAATGCTGTTTTATAAGCAGCAATACCCGCGGTTACACCCAATAGAATGTTTTTACCGCTTAGAATAGACATTAGGCTTCGTTTTTATCCGGATTGCGATAGTAAATCTTACCGTTTAACCACTCCTCTACTGCCAATGCAGTTGTTTTGGGCAATCTTTCGTAGAATTTTGAAATCTCAATCTGTTCTTTGTTTTCAAAAATTTCTTCCAAACCCTCATTGTGTGTTTCAAATTCTTTGAGTTTTGCCAAAAGTTCTTCTTTAAATTTGGCGCCCAGTTGTTCCGATCTTTTAGCAATGATAGTGATTGCCTCATAAATATTGCCGGTTGGTCTGGCAATATCATCTCGGTTGTAAGTGATGGTTGTTTTCGGAGCTTTTGATTCTTTAAAATCCATAGTTTATTCGCTTTTAGTACTTGCCATTAATTGTAATTCGTTGTTCAAATCTTTTCTTAATCGTTCGGCTTCTTTTGTATAATTACTGTTCTTAAAATTTCTTTCAAATCGATCTATAGCCTTTATGGCCGCTTGAATTCTAGCTTCTTTTTTTGACAGCACGCTGTTCAATGCCAAATCGTGAGCGGCTTTAGATTTATAAAACAAGGCATCTTCTTTAAAGGAGGTTCCCAAATTATCCGATAAAAAATTATCAAATGCCACGATGGCCGCTTTGTAATTTTCAGTATGATAATATTGATAGGCGATATCATAGGCCTTTTTCTCCAATCGTAATTGCATCTCTTTCACATATTTATTGGCTTGTGCAATTCTATCGGAAGAAGGATACGTATCTATAAAGCGTTGGAAGGCTTCAATGGCTTTATTAGTATCCGATTGATCTAAACTGGATCGGGGTATTGCTTTATAATAACTATGTGCCGATTGGAAAAGTGCTTCTTCGCGCTTGGTACTTCTGGGATAATTTTTGGTAAATTTATCAAAATGATAAGCTGATAATAACCAATTTTTAGTTTGATAATTGGCATCGGCAACCATAAATTGAATACGTTCCATTTGGGGTTTTCCACGATAAGCCGGAATAACCTTTTCAAAAAGCGGAAGGGCTTTGTTATATTTACCATCTTTGTAAAGCTTACTCGCCAAGGTATATTGTTCGGCACTAGTCCCTTTATTTAAGACCTTGGAATACTCACCACAAGAAGATACGAGCAGTGCAATTAATAAACCTACGATACTATTTTTAATTTTTAGCATTTTGCAAAAGTACTTATTTATATTGTAATTGTAAAAAAATAATGGTGATTCTCTATAAATCAGGGCAAAAATACCAATGACAGCAGAAAACTGTGCATTTGCATTACTAAATGTTTGTTAATAATGTGCGTTGGATACAAGGTGTTTTTAAGAACCCTCTAAAAAGCCTATTTGATAAAATGTGCAATCCTGTTTTGCAAGGATTCCGATGCTTTTACCAAAGGCAATCGCAATACGTTGTCACAAAAAGATTGTTCGTACAACATCGCCTTGATTCCGGTTGGATTTCCTTCTTCAAAAATCAGGTCAATCGCTTCCATCATTTGATATTGCAATGCAAATGCTTCGGACACTTGTCCCTTTAAACCCAATCGAATCATCGAAGAAAAATCTTTGGGCAGGGCTTGGGCTATCACCGATATCACACCGGCGCCTCCGGCCAGCGTAATGGGCAATGCTAACATATCGTCACCGGAAATGACGAGAAAATCATCGGGTTTGTTTTTTATCAGTTCCAGAATCTGCACCATATCCCCGGCAGCTTCTTTGATCCCGATGATATTATTAAAGTCATTTGCCAGACGAAGCACGGTATCCGGACGCATATTAATTCCCGTTCTACCAGGCACATTGTACACAATAACCGGCAACGGGCTGGCTAGCGATATCGATTTAAAATGCTGGTATATACCCTCTTGAGAGGGCTTGTTATAAGACGGCACAACCGATAAAATAGCATCAAATCCGGTACTATCGGTCTGCTGTATCTCATCCACTACTTTTCTAGTATTATTCCCGCCTAATCCTAATACCAATGGAACTTTTCCTTGGGTTTCTCTAACAAAAAACGCCATCAATTCTTTCTTTTCATCCGGATTGATGGTTGCCGCTTCAGCAGTAGATCCTAAGACTACCAAATAATCAATTCCGTTTTGTAATAAATTTGCTATAATTCGTGATAATGCATTGTAATCTATTTGAAAATCTGCTTTGAAAGGCGTGATTACCGCTACACCGGTTCCTATAAATTTTTTCATTGTTAGAGCAGTTTTAATATTTTTAAATAACGCACTAATTCTTGATTAAAAAGACCTATTTTACTCGGGTTTACACTTATCATAAAATTATATAAATCATCTTTTTTATC
>CAYNFJ010000003.1:46710-50171 GCA_964396505.1 uncultured Polaribacter sp.
TTTTTTATTTTTTTATCTATAAAATGTGCTTGTATTCCCATGAATAACTGTATATTTACACGTCTAAATTTTCGCTCACAAATTTACTTAAAAATATTAGACTTTTACACATCTTTAAAACATACCATTCATGAAACGATATTTTTGGCTCTTAGTACTCTTGATCAGTCTCAGTTCTTGTAAGAAAACACCGGTTCAACTCACTCGAATCGAAGGGAAATTAATTCCGGTAGATTCCAGTGTTGCCAATTCAAAATTATTGGACAGTATTATTGCACCCTATCGTGATAAAGTGGATAAGGAAATGAATATCGTATTGTCCTATGCCCCGGAAAGTCTTATAAAAGAACGGGGAACGGCAGAGACAAACATCGGGAACTTTATGGCTGATGTATGTTATGAACACGGCGATTCCATTTTTAATAAAAAAACCGGTAAGCATATTGATTTTGTTTTACTAAATTTTGGAGGCATTCGTGCCGGTATTCCCAAAGGACCCGTAACATTGAGCAGCGCTTATGAAGTCATGCCTTTTGAAAACAGTATGGTGGTGGTAGAAATGAGTTATTCTAAAATTCAAGAATTATTGGATTATCTGGCACAATCCGGAAGCGCCCATCCGGTATCCAAGCAATTGCATCTGGTTTTTTCCGATGCTAAACCGGTTTCTGCCAAACTCCTTGGAAAAGATTTGAATCCGAAGCGCACATATTATGTACTGACATCCGATTATTTACAACACGGTGGTGACCGGATGAACTTTTTTAAAAATCCTGTTTCATTAATTAATTTAGATTACAAGATTCGTACTGCCATTATCGACACTTTTAAAGCAAAAGATACCATACGGGCAGTAGTAGATGGCCGTGTAATCAGAAAAACCAATCAAAAATAAGAAACAACTCCATTACAAAATGAAAAGACGTCAATTTATTCAACACACAGGAGCTACCGCTACATTCATAGGTTTAGGCGGATTGGGTTTACAATCATTTAACAAAGCAAATGCCCAGCATATAACTATATTACACACCAACGATGTACACAGTCATATTGAACCTTTTCCGGCCTCGGATACACGCAATGCGAATCGCGGTGGTTTTTCCAGAAGAGCCCGTATTGTCGAGGCTATTCGTAAAGAAAATCCCCATACTTTATTATTAGATGCGGGTGATATTTTTCAAGGCACACCTTATTTTAATTTTTATGGTGGTGAAATAGAATTTAAACTGATGAGTATGATGCAATATGATGCAGCGACCATTGGTAATCACGATTTTGACAACGGTATCGACGGTTTATTCAAACAATTGCCCCACGCCAAATTTGATTTTCTTTCAGCTAATTACGATTTTAAAAATACGGTGATGGATACTCATGTAAAGCCCTACAAGGTATTTGTGAAAAACGGTATCCGAATAGGTGTTTTTGGTTTGGGAATTGAATTGAATGGTTTGGTCGATAAACGTATGTACAAAGAAACACAATACCGAGATCCGGTAGCGGTAGCACAAGATATGAGCCGTATTCTCAATGAAGAAGAACATTGTGATTTGGTAATCTGTCTTTCGCACCTAGGTTACCATTACAAAAGAAATCCGGATAAAATATCCGATCTCAAATTGGCTTCTCTCACCAAGGGTATTGACCTTATTATAGGCGGCCATACCCATACATTTCTAAAAAAGCCCACTATTACTAAAAACAGTGAAGGAAAGAATGTATTGGTAAACCAAGTTGGTTGGGGTGGTATAAATGTAGGACGTATTGACTTCTTCTTTGACACCTCCGGAAAAAAAGCCACAGGAACTACTATTATTGTATAATTTTTTTTTATTTTTATGAATAGAACCCCAAAAAATACACTGTTAGCTATTTTTTTGAGTATTCCACTTTTATTTATTTCTTGTAAAAAAGAGAAAAAAACGGCCTATGTTTTTCAAATTACCGGTGATTTAACCAATTTAGCTACTCAAAATATTAACTTACAGACAAAGGATTCCACAGACTTACTACGCGCCACACAGAAACAAGGAAAATTTTATATAACCAGTACTAAAAAATTCCCTTTGGATGTGTATTATATTCAAATAGACACCTTTCAGAATCGTATTCCCGTCCTGATAGACAATACAAATATAGTATTACATCTAAATTCCGGCGATTTATCCCAATCTTACACACAAGGCAAAAGTGATTTTCAAAAAATATATACCCGTTATACTCAGGGCAAAGAAAAAGCCAAAACACGATTTGCTTTCCAAAAAAAATATGTAGAAGAGAATCGTACAACCATGCTAGGTGCCATTTTTCTAAAAGAAATGTTGGGAAAAACAACATGGCGCTTGGAACAAACCCAATCGCTCTACAATACACTGACAGTGCCGGTACAAAAATCGGATATAGGGACTGCAATACAAGTGTATTTGCAGGATGGTTTTAGCCAACTAAAAAAAGAAGTTACCGTCAAAGAACCCAAACCCAAGATTTCTAAAAGTACAGAAACAAGGATTGCCAAACCCAAGCCCATTGCACATAAAGCTGTTACCACTACAGAATACGCTCCTTATTTTTACGCTATGGGAACTCAAGACACCGATATAAGCGCTCAACAAATATTTGCCGGTAACAAACTGACTCTAATTGATTTTTGGGCTAGTTGGTGTATGCCATGCCGGGCACAAACTCCCGATTTGGTACGTCTTTACCAAACCTATCATCAGAAAGGATTTGAAATACTTTCGGTTTCTGAAGACAAACAGCAATCAAATTGGAAAAATGCTATTGCTCAAGACCGGATGCATTGGACTCACGTAATAGATGATTATAAACGGGTAGCCAATATGTATCATGTTAAAACGATTCCGTATGCTATTCTTGTTGATAATCAAGGAGGAATTATTGAAAAGCATATTGGAATAAACCGTTTGGAAAGTGCTCTTAAAAATTTATTAAAATAAAAATCTTTGTCTTAAAAGCACTGACAAAATAAACACAATGTTTATTTCTCAATGCAAAAGTAAGTCATATTGTCAGACTAGTTGTTTTTGGAACATTACATGCTGTAATTCTAACGTTTAAACATAAAATCAAAATAAATTATGGTACAATTATTTATAAAGAATTTAAAAGAAATTGAAACTGATTTCAAGCAAGAATTGGAAAATATTTGTCAAGAGAAAATAGCTTTTTACCAAAATCTATTTAAAAAATACGACAAAGATTTGAAACTGGAGGTCATTGTAAAAAAATCAGCCAAAACTTATACAATAAGTGCCTCTATGGATATGAAAAGTAAAAAAATATTGCTTGCAGAGGAAGATTCGGATTTGCTAAAAGCTACACACAAATTGTTTGGCGAATTTAAAAAAGTGGTTAAAAGACAGTATGAATTAGAGCGGAAAGATTATACATACAAACGAAAAAACCGAAAGTAAAATTCTTTTATTTAACTTAGCTTT
>CAYNFJ010000004.1:0-14622 GCA_964396505.1 uncultured Polaribacter sp.
TTATTATCCGGTTATCAGTTTTTAAAATACTTTAAAGATGCCGAAAAGAAAAAAAATAAATTACAGGCTATCCAAGTGCAAGGGAGTGTTTCAGCACAAGATTTAACTGCTTTAGAGCAACTGGTTGATGCCGTTTTTTGGGCAAGAGATATGGTAAATGAACCGGTTTCTTTTATGAATGCGGCGCAGTTGGCCGACGAAATTGTAGCCAAAGGAAAAAAATCGGGTTACAAAGTCAATGTGTTGGGTAAAAAACAAATTGAAACCTTGAAAATGGGTGGTTTATTAGCCGTTAATCAAGGGTCGGAACAGCCGCCTACTTTTACAATCATTGAATACAAACCTAAGAATGCCAAAAACAAAAAACCGGTTGTATTGGTAGGAAAGGGAGTAGTGTATGATACCGGTGGTTTGAGTCTTAAGCCCACACCACATTCTATGGATCTTATGAAAAGCGATATGGGTGGTGCTGCCGCTATGGCAGCCACCATAGATGCTTTGGCAAAAAACAAGGTTCCGGTCTATGTGATCGGCTTAATTCCGGCTACGGATAATCGTCCGGGGAAAACAGCTTATGCTCCGGGTGATGTTGTGACTATGTTTGACGGGACAACCATTGAAGTACTCAATACAGATGCAGAAGGTCGTATGATTTTAGCCGATGCACTGGCGTATGCCAATAAATACGAACCCGAGTTGGTGATTGATGCGGCAACCCTGACCGGTGCGGCTGTCAGAGCTTTGGGAACTAAGACGGCTATCAGTATGGGAAATGCTAAAGACACGTATTTTAGAAAATTATACGAATCCGGTTTAAGAACTCATGATAGAGTTTTTCGTTTTCCTTTCTGGGATGAATGGAAAGAAGAACTCAAATCGGATATTGCCGATATGAAAAATCTGGGCGGTTCTAATGCCGGTATGATTACTGCAGGAAAATTTTTAGAACATTTTGTCAAATATCCGTATATCCATATTGATATTGCCGGTCCGGCCTTTTTAGAATCGGCAGATAGTTATAATGGAAAAGGAGCTACCGGTGCCGGCGTACGTCTTTTGTATGATTTTCTCAAAAATTTATAAAGGTTTTTTTAATTGAAATTCATAGTAAAATAAGGCGCTATTCCTTTCTACCGTCAGTCTTATAGTGCTTCCGTCATCACCGTAGAACAGATTGATAAGCTTTTGTAGCTTGTTATATTCGTAGGCGGGTTTACCATTGATCCGGTTGATAATATCATTTACTTTTAATCCTGCTTTATCAGCCGGAGAACCGGGACGTATTTTGTAGATGGCATACAGCGGTTTAAAATCGTATTGGTAATCAATCTCAAAATGAACGGAATTGGTTTCATTGACATGTTGGTTTCCCAAAATAGTTTTTGATTCATAATGTTTGCTACGCACCAATGTTTTTCCTATATATGCCAGTTCTATTCCGGCACGATTGTACTTAAATTCTTTGTCAAAACGCCTTGTTTTTTTTAGATAGACCCGTTGATTGGGATAATCCAATATAACCGTAAACCGATTTAAAATCCGGGCACCGATACTTCCGTTGCGACTCTCGTAAGCCCGGGCATACGAGCTGGCGGTTGAGTCTAAAAAAGCAACTGTAGGTTGGTGGAAAACAAAAGTACCTAAACGAAAAGATTGTATCTTACTCCTTTTTCCATCAATGCTACCGCTTAATCCTTCACCGATGTGATCAATAAAATATTTATTGCGAATGCTGATTCCGTTTTTAGCATCTTCAAATAACCATAAAGCATCGCTGTTTCCGGTATCTATTAAAAGTTTGACACCGTGTGTTGTATTATCAGAAATAGATACCAAACCATCAATATACGGTTTTTTATGATGAAAATTGAATGTAAATTTTTGATATTTGGATTTGGGCGGATAAAATTTTGCCGGATCGTAAAATGTAACTTGTTTGCGACGATAATCTATTTTTGTCACAAAGTTTTTCAATAAATCATAACCAATTACGCCATGGATGGTTTTGCCCATTCTGGAAGATAAATCAAAACGGTCACCCATAATTACATACATGGTTTGATGAATTCCCATAATATTTTTGATCTTGATTATATTCTCTTTAGAGATAATCCCTTCTATGGGTTCTCCTAAACCCAAACCTCTGATTTTTATCTTTTTACTGTTATTTAATGTGATGGAATCAGTGCTTCCCAAACTAAAAATAATGCTTCTACTGGCACCGGTATCCAGAATAAATGAGAGTTCTTTCCCATTCAAAGTTACCGGAATGACAATCAAATTGTTATGCGTTTCAAAAGGGATTTTTTGGTAGGAATGATGCCCTATAAATCGCATTTCACTCTGCGAATAGCTCACTATATTCCCTAAGGAAAATAGATAGATAGCTAGTTTGATAAATAGTTTAGTAGGCATATTTTCTAAAGGTAAAAAAATATTTGTTTGATACCTAAATGCACCTTTTTTTTAAGATAAGATTAACAAGAAAAGGATTCTGTAAAAACGGCTGTTTTTTGTAAAAAAAAATGCAATTTTGTAGTCTAAATCTTTCGTTATGCTAAGCATTTCAAAAAAAGGGCAATCGATGCCTGAATCACCTATTCGAAAACTGGTTCCTTTTGCAGAAGAGGCTAAGAAAAGAGGTGTGTTTGTGTACCATTTAAACATTGGACAGCCCGATATTAAAACCCCTCAAGTTGCATTAGACGCCGTAAAAAACAATGATATAGAGGTGCTTTCTTATAGCCGCTCTGAAGGATCGGAACAATATAGAACCAAGTTGTCAAACTATTATAAAAAACATCATATTGATGTTGATTATGACGATATTATCATTACAACCGGCGGGTCAGAGGCTTTGTTGTTTACAATGGGAAGTATTACCGATGTAGGAGATGAGGTGATTATTCCGGAACCTTTTTATGCCAATTACAACGGGTTTGCAACAGCGAGTGGTGTCAAGGTGGTTCCCGTAATATCTTCTATTGATACGGCTTTTGCCTTGCCTCCTATAGAAGAATTTGAGTCATTAATCACCGATAAAACCAAAGCAATTTTAATCTGTAACCCGGGGAATCCTACCGGTTATTTATATTCCAAAGAGGAGATTCAAAAATTAAAAGCACTGGTTTTAAAACACGATTTGTTTTTGATAGCCGATGAAGTCTATCGTGAGTTTGTGTACGATGGATTGACGCATTATTCTGTAATGCAAGAAACCGGATTGGAACAGCATGCAATTATGATAGATTCCGTATCTAAGAGGTATAGTATGTGCGGTGCCCGTATCGGTTGTGTGGTCTCTAAAAATAAAGCCTTTATGCAGACGGCATTGAAATTTGCGCAAGCTAGATTAAGT
The DNA here is from genome assembly GCA_964396505.1 of uncultured Polaribacter sp. GTDB lineage: Bacteria > Bacteroidota > Bacteroidia > Flavobacteriales > Flavobacteriaceae > DQTL01. Next base: position 3,359 of record CAYNFJ010000004.1, read on the forward strand.
CCGCCTACTTATGCACAAATAGCCAGCGAAGCTGCTTTGGACACACCGGATTCTTATTTTGAAGAAGTGAATACAGCATACCGCGAACGACGGGATATTCTAGTCAGTGAATTACAAAAAATTGAAGGGGTGAAAGTCTCCAGTCCCAAAGGGGCTTTCTACTGTGTGGTGGCATTGCCCGTTGCCAATGCCGATGATTTTGCCAAATGGCTTTTGCAAGATTTTAACGATAACAACGAAACGGTTATGATTGCTCCTGCCAGTGGTTTTTATTCTACCCAAGGTGCCGGTGCCAATCAGGTGCGTATTGCGTACGTACTGAAAAAAGAAGATTTAATTCGCGCTGTAGAAATCATCAAAATAGCATTGAACCAATATAAATCCAATCACTTATAAAAATACAGGAAAACATATCATTAAAGCCCTACAACACTTTCGGAATTGATGTGACCGCAAAACGCTTTATGGAAGCCGATAACATGGATGACATTGCTGAAATTGTCACTCGTGCAAAGGATTTACTTCTGATAGGAGGAGGCAGTAATATGTTATTGCTTCACGATATAGATAGGACGGTTTTACATATTACATCCAAGGGAAAAAAAATAATTCATAAAGATGCATCTCATGTCTATATTGAAGTTGCTGCCGGTGAAAACTGGCATGATTTTGTAATGTGGTGTGTCGAAAATGATTATGGTGGTATTGAAAATTTAGCCCTAATTCCGGGTAATGTTGGAACCGCTCCTATACAAAATATAGGAGCCTATGGCGTGGAAGTGAAGGATGTTATTGAGGAAGTTCAAGTATTGGAAATAGAAACTATTAAGTCAAAAAATCTCACGAATACCCAATGTCATTTTGCGTATCGGGATTCTATTTTTAAAAACACACATAAAGGGAAATATATCATTACCGCTGTGGTGTTTAGATTGACCCAACAGCACCACACAATTCACGATACGTATGGAGCTTTAAAGAATTTACCGGCTTCTGATAGAAATATCAAAGGAATTGCAAATGCTGTTATAGCTATTCGTTCTGAAAAATTGCCCGACCCGAAAGAAATAGGGAACAGTGGTAGTTTTTTTAAAAATCCGATGATTACCAAGCAATTGTTTAAGCGTTTGATAGCGAAACATCCTACGATGCCTCACTATCCGGTAGCCACTGATTCCGGTGCAATAAAATTAGCAGCGGGTTGGCTGATTGATCAATGTGGATTGAAAGGATTTAGACAAGGAGATGCCGGAGTACATCACAAACAGGCTCTGGTTTTGGTCAATTACGGAAACGCCAGCGGAATGGATATTCTTAATTTAGCCAAATATGTACAGAATAAGGTGTTTGAAAAGTTTGGTGTTCAATTGGAAATGGAAGTCAATATCATAGAATCTTAATAGAGCCAAGCTATCACTCTTTTGTGGTTTTTGCCTTAAACTCATACAAATTAGTATGTTCTACAATATCTATATATTTCAAACAAAAAAACTGCCTATTAAGGCAGTTTTTTTATCAAGAATAGATGTTAATTAAAACAATTTCATATCATCTAAAACCTTCATTACACCTCTAACGTGAACAGCAGATTCTTTCATCAAGTTCATTTCTTCATCGTTTAGTTTGAGTTCAATCACTTGTTCGATACCGTCTTTTCCTAATTTTACCGGAACACCTAAAGCGATGTTTTCCATTCCATACTCTCCGTTTAGCATTGTACAAACAGGGAATATTCTTTTAGAATCTTTTAAGATAGCTTCTACCATCTGCGCAGCGGCAGCACCCGGTGCATACCATCCTGAGGTTCCTAATAAATTGACGATTTCACCACCTCCTTTTTTGGTACGATTCACAATGGCGTCAATGGTTTCTTTGTCTAATAATTCAGTTACAGGAATACCTGCTACTGTAGTATATCTAGGCAGCGGCACCATAGTGTCTCCGTGACCACCTAATAATAATGCTTGAATATCTTTTGGAGAACAGTTTAACTCCGATGCTAAAAAAGCGCGGAATCGAGCGGTATCCAATACCCCTGCCATACCAAAAACTTTGGTTGCCGGTTTTTTGGAAGTGAGATAAGCAGCATATGTCATTACGTCCAATGGATTAGATACGATGATGATAATCGCATCGGGAGAATGTGCTACTACTTGTTCAGTAACTGATTTTACAATTTTTGCATTGGTTGAGATTAAATCATCACGTGACATTCCCGGTTTTCTTGGAATACCGGAAGTAATAACGACTACATCGGATCCGGCAGTTTTACTGTAATCATTAGTAGAACCAACCACACGTGTATCGTAGTAATTTACTGCAGAAGATTCCCAAATATCAAGGGCTTTACCTTCGGCATAGTTTTCTTTAATGTCTAGCAATACTACTTCGTTTGCTACATCTTTTTGAGCGAGTACATCTGCACAAGTGGCTCCTACGCTACCTGCACCTACAACAGTTACTTTCATAAGTATATTTTAAATTTTAATTAAAAATGTTCAATTGCACAAATATACAGACATTCAAGATAGTATATAAGTGATAAATATCATTTTATGAAAACTATAAGAAAAATAACTGAAATAAATTCACTTTTAACGGATACTCAGTGCCAATCCGGCTGTTAAACTAGGGTATTTTTGTAAGGTGTAATCGCCAAATATTTTTACAGGGCCTAAGTTAATTCGGGCTCCTATACTTGTTTTAACTCCTGTTATAGCAAAATCCAATTGAATCGGGTCGGTAATTATTTCATCATTTTCAATACTTCCGTTATCATTAAAATCGAATTCATAGGTTCCTAATGCATCTAGATTGGTGCTGCCGGAAGTGATTCCCATTCCTAAATACACATCTATTATCTTTAAATTAATGTCTCCAATGGCTTGTAAGGTATAGGCGTTGATATGCATCTCCATACGTTGATTTGAGCCGGAAATATCGGTGTTGTCCGGTGTGTAGATAAGGTTAGCTCTTGTAAATGCCCCTAAACCTGAAATGTGTAACATAGGAATCTTATCCAGAGCTTTAAAGTATTGTGTCAAATCGTGTTGAATGCCTATGCCTAGTAATCCAAAACTGACTCCTTGATTGGTTGTTTTTGGGAAAAACCGTAATTTGATATCTGTTTTACCGGTCAGTCCTAAACCTAATTGTACCATTGGAGTAGGTACAGACACGGGAATAAAAAAATCAGTAGGCCATTCTCCACCTAATCCGTCAACGGCATCAAAGGTGATACTGTCCGATCCATTGTTGGCTTCCAAAACTGTATTAGTAGTTCCACCTGCTACTGTTGGTAATTGTGAGCTACCACTGGAAATACTTAAATAATTGTAGTCCGATGCGATAAATTGAAAAAATTTGTCTTTATCGGGGACCATAGATGTGCTGGCAAAAACGGTCAAATCAAACCCCAATTTTTTATGTGTTTTTCCACTGGAATACCATCCGTTATTTAGATTGTACATGATTCCGTTCATCGCGGGATTTAAGTATTGTTTGGTATAGATAGCTGCATCATCACGGGCGGCAAAAATAGCTTCTAACTGGGCATTTACCATATTTGAAAATGTAATAAACAAGAGTGCTAGGATTATTTTTTTCATGACAAAAGATTTTAGTACTAATTGCATAACGAAGATATGATAAAAAAATTCCCTTTAATCACGTTAAAGGGAATTTTTTTGTAATTAATGTATAAATTCACGCAATATTATGCGTCGATATTCGCATAAACTGCATTTTTTTCGATAAATTCTCTACGAGGTGGTACATCTTCTCCCATTAACATAGAGAATACTCTATCTGCTTCGGTACCATTATCAATATTGACCCGTCTCAAAGTTCTGAATTCGGGATTCAATGTAGTATCCCAAAGTTGTTCGGCATTCATTTCACCTAGACCTTTGTAGCGTTGAATAGTGGCGTTCCCACCCATTCTTTGGGTTATCAAATCACGTTGATCATCGTTCCAGGCGTACTCTCTGTTTTTTCCTTTTTTAACCAAATAGAGTGGGGGTGTAGCAATATATACATAACCTTGTTCTATCAGTTCACGCATATATCTAAAAAAGAAAGTAAGGATCAATGTGGCAATATGGCTACCATCTACATCGGCATCTGTCATAATCACTACTTTGTGATAACGCAATTTACTGAGATTTAAGGCTCTAGGGTCTTCTTCGGTTCCAATGGTCACTCCTAATGCGGTAAAAATATTTTTTATTTCTTCATTTTCAAAAACCCGGTGTTGCATCGCTTTTTCAACATTCAAAATCTTTCCACGCAATGGAAGGATAGCTTGAAAATAGCGGTCACGTCCTTGTTTAGCCGTTCCTCCCGCAGAATCTCCCTCGACTAGGAATATTTCGGATTTTTCAGGATCGGTTTCAGAGCAGTCACTTAGTTTCCCCGGTAACCCTCCTAGAGACATTACGGTTTTTCGTTGTACCATTTCACGGGCTTTACGAGCGGCGTGCCTGGCTTGTGCAGCTAAGATTACTTTTTGGACAATAATTTTTGCTTCATTAGGGTTTTCTTCCAGATAATTAGAAAGCATTTCAGAAACTGCTTGGCTAACTGCCGAGCTGACCTCTCTGTTTCCTAATTTGGTTTTGGTCTGTCCTTCAAACTGAGGCTCTGCAACTTTCACAGAAATAATGGCTGTCAGACCTTCCCGAAAATCATCACCGGCAATATCAAATTTGAGTTTATCCAACATTCCGGAAGCATCGGCATACTTTTTTAATGTATGTGTCAAACCTCTTCTAAACCCTGACAAATGTGTACCCCCTTCGTGTGTATTGATATTATTCACATAGGAGTGCAGATTTTCAGAATAAGAGGTGTTGTAAGTCATCGCAACTTCTACCGGTATTCCGTTTTTTTCGCCTTCCATAGATATCACCTTGGCGATCAATTGTTCCCGTGTGCTATCCAGATAAGATACAAATTCGGGCAATCCTATTTCACTATAAAATTGTTCGCTGATATAATTCCCTTCATCGTCTTTTTGACGCTTATCGGTGATGGTAATGGTCAGTTTTTTATTTAAAAAAGCCAATTCCCGCATACGGGTTGATAAAGTGTCGTAATTGAATACGGTCGAATCTTTAAAAATCTGCGGATCAGGTTTGAAAGTGACTGTTGTACCGGTTTCGGTACTTTCACCCACTACTTTTACCGGATAAAGGGCTTTACCGCGTTCGTATTCTTGTTGCCATATTTTCCCTTCTCGTTCAACAGAGGCGGTCACATGTTCGGATAATGCATTTACTACCGATACTCCAACCCCGTGTAATCCACCGGATACTTTGTAGGAATCTTTGTCAAATTTTCCTCCGGCACCAATCTTGGTCATAACCACTTCCAGTGCGGAAACCCCTTCTTTTTGATGCATTCCAACCGGAATACCACGACCATTATCTTTTACAGTTACTGAATTGTCTTCGTTGATCCAAACATCAATCTTGTCACAATGACCTGCCATCGCTTCGTCAATGGAGTTGTCAACCACCTCATAAACCAAATGATGTAAACCTCCTACTCCTATATCTCCAATATACATAGAGGGGCGCTTGCGCACATGCTCCATTCCCTCTAAGGCCTGAATACTCTCTGCGGAATAACTGTTTTTTTTAATTTCGTCACTCATTTTCTTTATCGTTAAATAGTTATATTAAATCGTAATTGACAAATATAGAAAAATCGCTAATTATGGAGGCTTTAATATGTTGAAAAATACGGTAAGTTATTAACAATTCGGAGTGAAAAATGGGATTATTAACATTGTAGTATAGTTCACTAACAGCTTACTTCATCAGTTTAAAAACATCTTTGTAATGAATGTACAATCCCATGCTGTAATCCAATTGATTATCGGTGAAACTATCAGGAATGTCAGGGGTTGGACTGGAAGCATAATTTTGAAAATAAGTCTGAACTGTAAAACCTAAAACGATGTTTTTAGCAATTATTTTATGATAAGAAAAATCTCCTAAGAATAAACTTCTTTCCGGTTCTGTATGTCCTGAATAAACGGGTTGTAGTACGCCGTTCTCATAATGAATATCAGTTTTTACCGATGCAGATTGAAACATATCATCTCCTTTGGGGCTAACAAATTGATTTCCATACCAATAGCCTATGCCCAATTTCCAATTTTTATAGGTGTAGGAAATATGAGATAAGGAACCATAACCTGAGGTAAAGATATATTCTTGTGGGATGTTTCCGCTTTTATTTTGCATAAAAAATGTATTGAATTCCAATTTTTTACCTCCGGAAAATTTATTTTGAACCACACATCCAATAGCCGTATGACGCATTGTAAAAACCACCCGGTCTTGGGTTTCATTAGTGTTAATCTGACCGCCACGATGGTAAAATAGGTTTTGGAAAGGAATGTTTATAGACCAATTGTCTGAGTCTAAAAGGGTGTATTTTGTGCTGATTCCCATGACCAATTCTTCGTTTTTTGTTGCTCCTTTAAAAATAAAATGTTCCCAATTTAACCAAGTGTCCAATGTGAATTTATCTTTGTGCAATTCATATTGCAAGCCATTTTCGATACTCCGTTCATCCAATTGACTTTCAAAAGCCATCAGTGGAGCAATTAAACCATGTCCTTTGTTTTGATGTAATGTACCCATAGTGAGTTGGGCATCTTTCATAAAGTAAGTAAATGAAAAGGTAGGGATGATACGATGATAATCATCCAATCCGGCATAAGTTAACCCAAAAACACCCAGTTCCAGTTTGCTGTTAGAAGAGGGGTGAAAACTTATTTTGGGATGCAGATAAGAGCCTAGTAGTGTATAGCCGTCAGCAATATTATTGAAATATTCGTTGTTTTTAATAAAATTCAGGTTATCAATGGATAAATACAAAGAATTGGGTGGAATGCTGTCCGTTTGGCCGAGACCTTTAACCGGTACCAATACAATCAATAAAAAAAATAATCCTACTTGCTTCATTGGGCAAAGTTAGGATTATTTTGTAGATAATGCATTTTTGAATTAAACGGCTTTTGGAGATGCAATAGCCATATCGGCATGTACGTGTGCTTTGTTGGCACGTCCGGAAGGATCTTCGTTTTTTTGCCATTTGGGAATCCATTTTAAAACGGTTTTTTCGGCAGATTTTTGCGGAAAATGTTTATGAAAAATTTCCCTGTAGAAATAAGCTTCTTTGCTACTTGGAGTGTTATGAGGGTACTTTGTTCCCGCTTTTTCCATTTCCAGATCCGAAACTTGTTGTGTACAATATGCGATGAGTTGGTCTATCCAATGATATCCTACACCGTCCGAAAATTGTTCCTTCTGTCGCCATAATACTTCTTTGGGTAAATACGGGTCATCGGTGGTGTCAAAAGATTTGCGCAAGATATATTTTTCAATACCGCTGTAAGTTTCCGGCAATTTTTCACGTGTTTCGGTTGTCATCGCTATCTGCAAAAAATCTTTGTCTAAAAAAGGAACCCGTGCTTCTAATCCGTGTGCCATCGTTGATTTGTCGGCGCGTAAGCAATCGGATGTAGCGAGTCGTTGTACACGTCGTATGGTTTCTTTTTGAAAATCTTTTGCACTCGGGGCGTTCCCAAAGTAAAGGTATCCGCCGAATATTTCATCGGCACCTTCTCCCGATAAAACCACTCGTACGCCTAGATCGGTTATTTTTTGACTCAGAAAATACATAGGCGTACTGGCGCGTATGGAGGTGACATCGTAGGTTTCCAGATGCCAAATCAATTGCGTGAGAATCTGAATACCTTCTTCTACACTAAAATAAAATTCGTGATGTTGCGTGCCTAAAAAATCAGCTACTTTTTTGGCAGCTTTCAGATCGGGTGACGTTTTGTCTAAACCGATAGAAAAAGAATGCAGTTTTTTTCCTTGTTTCCTTAATTCTCTACTGGCTATTGCCGAAGTTAAAGAAGAATCCAAACCTCCTGATAGAAGTACACCCAAAGGTACATCGGTCATCAAGCGTTTTTTGGTAGCAGTAATTAAGGATTCTCTGATTTTTGTCAAATCCAGTTTTTTGCTTGCCACTTTGTAATCAAACCAATCGGGTTGATAGTAGCGTATTAAGCCGTCTTTTGCCGTAAAGATATGACCCGGAGGAAAGGCTTTAAACCATTCACATTGATCGGCTATCACCTTCATTTCAGAGGCAAAAAACCATCTTTTTTTGGAATCTTGTCCGTAATAAAGGGGTTTGACCCCAATAGGATCCCGTCCTACGATAAAATCATCGCCATCTACTACAATAAATGCAAAAACACCGTCTAAATATTCTAAAAAATCATACCCGAATTTTTCAAATAAATGTACAATAACCTCTGAATCCGATTGGGTTTTAAACACCACATCTTTCAGGATGGTTTTTCTGAGCGCTTGGTGGTTGTATATTTCACCATTGTGAACCATATAGGCAAATTGAGATCCTTGTATAGGCTGTATTCCCGATTGTAAATCAATGATAGATAAACGTTCATGAGCTAAAATATGTCCTTTTTTGGTTTTGATGATATCCCGTTCGTCCGGGCCTCTGTGAGACATTCTTTGAGATAATTCTTTTGCTTTTTCTAATGGAAAGCCTCCTCCGATAATTCCTAATATTCCGCACATACTTTTTATATTTATTCTTATGATTAATATTTATGATGCAAATCACTTAATATTATTAATAATTTTTACAAATAATAAGAAATTGAATATATATTGTAACAAAAAATAGTGAATTTTAGTAAAATTGTAAATATTTTTACCGGTATTTATTCTTCGCGTTAATAATTGTAACTTTGCTACTCATTTACGATACACCATGGAACGAAAAAGGATTCAGAATATCACAATTGATATACAGCATAAGGAAGGTCCTGCTTACAAACACGAAAACTTTGTTTCCGGAATTCCTCCCTATTTAAGAGGTCCCTATAGCACGATGTATGTCAAGCGCCCATGGACCATTCGGCAATATGCCGGATTTTCTACCGCTGAGGAGAGTAATGCTTTCTACAAACGAAATTTGGCTGCCGGGCAAAAAGGCTTGTCTGTCGCTTTTGATTTAGCCACGCATCGAGGCTATGATTCCGATCACGAACGGGTGCAGGGCGATGTGGGAAAAGCCGGTGTAGCGATAGACTCTGTGGAAGATATGAAATTGTTGTTCGATGGAATTCCATTGGATAAAATGTCGGTTTCTATGACGATGAATGGCGCTGTTTTACCGATTATGGCTTTCTATATTGTAACGGCATTGGAGCAAGGTGTGGCTTTGGAAAGTTTGTCAGGTACCATTCAGAATGATATATTAAAGGAATTTATGGTGCGTAATACCTATATTTATCCACCGGCACCTTCTATGAAAATTATTGCAGATATTTTTGCTTATACCAGTAAGAATATGCCCAAGTTTAACAGCATTTCCATCTCAGGTTACCATATGCAAGAAGCCGGTGCTACTCCGGAAATTGAATTGGCTTATACCTTGGCTGATGGATTGGAATATATCAAAACCGGCTTAGCTGCCGGAATGGATATTGATACTTTTGCCCCACGATTATCTTTCTTTTGGGGAATAGGAATGAATCATTTTCAGGAGATAGCCAAGCTCCGTGCCGGAAGATTGTTATGGGCCAAGTTGGTCAAACAATTTAACCCTAAAAATCCAAAATCATTATCCTTGCGTACGCATTGTCAAACCAGTGGATGGAGTTTGACTGAGCAAGATCCGTTTAACAACGTGGCAAGAACCACGACAGAGGCTCTGGCAGCGGCATTTGGCGGCACGCAATCATTACATACCAATGCCTTAGACGAAGCCATTGCGCTACCGACTGATTTTTCAGCTAGAATTGCCCGGAACACCCAGATTTATTTACAGGAAGAAACGGCTATTACTAAGACTGTAGATCCGTGGGCAGGTTCAGTATATGTTGAAAAATTAACTCAAGATATTGCTCAGAAGGCTTGGGTATTGATGCAAGAAGTTGCAGAATTGGGTGGTATGACTCAAGCAATTGAAAAAGGAATTCCCAAAATGCGTATTGAAGCGGCTGCAGCAGAAAAACAAGCACGCATAGATAGCCAGCAAGATGTGATTGTAGGAGTGAATAAATATCAATTAGAACAAGAAGACCCTCTTCATATCCTAGAGGTGGACAATAAGGCGGTTAGAGACTTGCAGATAGCTCGGTTGAACACCTTAAAAAAGGAAAGAAATAACGAACAAGTAATTGCTGCCCTGAAGGCTTTGAGTAAAGCAGCGGAAACAGGTCAGGAAAATTTATTAGCTTTGGCTGTTGAAGCAGCTCGATTAAGAGCAACTTTGGGTGAAATATCAGATGCTTTAGAACTGGTTTATGGCCGTCATAAAGCATCTCAAAAAACGATATCCGGTGTGTATAAAAAAGCGATCAAAAAAGATAAACTCTTTCAAAGAGCCAAAGATTTAGCAGATGAATTTGCTGAATTAGAAGGACGTCGTCCTAGAATTATGATAGCCAAGATGGGACAAGATGGGCATGATAGAGGGGCCAAAGTTGTGGCGACCAGTTTTGCCGATTTGGGTTTTGATGTTGATATTGGAGCCCTTTTTCAAGCGCCTAAAGAAACCGCCAAACAAGCGGTGGAAAATGATGTTCACGTGTTAGGGGTTTCCTCTCTGGCCGCAGGTCATAAAACATTAATTCCTCAAGTAATTCAAGAGCTTAAAAACTATGGTAGAGATGATATTCTGGTGATTGCCGGTGGGGTTATTCCCGTGCAAGATTATCAATTCTTGTTTGATCAAGGAGTCGTTGGAATTTTTGGACCCGGAACACAGATATCCAAGGCAGCTATTAGTATTTTAGAAATCTTATTGGAAGTAGTTAGAGATTCGTGATTTTTTAATAAAAAACGATTTTTTAAATTTGGAAAAAAGAAAACCGGAACACGAAAAAAGGAAAACCTACTTTTCAAGCTCCGGAAATCAATCTAAAAACTACTAACTAAAAATTTTGTTGCTATATGAACAAAGTTATCCATTAACAACAGGACAAATATACGGGCGTTTAAAAAAATAAACCCTGATAATTGTCAGTTCAGCACAAAATAATTAGTAATTAGTTGAATATTAGTATATTATAATTTTTGATTTTGGGTGTAGGAACGCCATTTTTCTAAGATTTCTTTAAAATCATCAGGTAATTCAGAAACAAAACTCATCTTTTCTCCATTACTAGGATGTATAAAACCCAATGTTTTGGCGTGAAG
>CAYNFJ010000004.1:14722-22624 GCA_964396505.1 uncultured Polaribacter sp.
CCAAAATTTCCTTCCGGAAAGACATCCATCTGTAATCTGTTTTTCAGGCTTCTGCCAATATGGCCGGTGATGGTTCCGGAATCCTTCTCCAAATTGCCCCAAACCAAGGCATAGTAGAGTCGCTCTGTGGTATGGTCAAAGAATTGTTTTGCCAAATGGGTCATAGCTTGTTCTGTCTTGGCAACCACCAATAAACCACTGGTATCTTTATCAATACGATGCACCAAGCCCGGTCTTTCATTGGAATTTTTAGGGAGATTTTCTATATGATAAATCAATCCGTTTACCAATGTACCGCTATAATTACCATGTCCCGGATGTACGACCATACCGGCGGGTTTATTTACAACCAGAACCGCATGATCTTCATATACAATATCCAATGGAATCGCTTCTGCTACCAATAAGTTTTCATAAGGTGGATGTGCAAAAACAACACGTACTACATCTTTTGCTTTTACTTTGTAATTAGATTTAACCGGTTTGTCATTGACAAAAATATGTCCGGATTTAGCGGCTTGTTGGATTTTATTTCGCGTAGCATTTTCAATAAAATTCATTAAAAACTTATCGACACGCAAGGGTTCTTGCCCTTCGCTTGCCGTAAATTTAAAATGTTCAAATCCTTCTTCCGGATCAAATTCTTGTAAAGCCATCAATGCTGCCGGTTTTTATTTTTAGAAATAATTTACCCTTTTCCATCTCCCAAAATCAAATTGATTACCGATTTTTTGGGGAGTTTGGTTCCTTTTTCAATCTTTTTCCCTTTGAATTTTAGTCCGCGTACGACATCTTTTCCTCTGTCGGGAATATAAGTCGGTTTGTCGCCAATTTTAAAACCTACCGCACGCAGGGTGGATTCCACATTTCGTTTGGTTTTTCCAAAGAATTCCGGAATGCGTACCGAACGGTATCCGGATGGATTAAGGGTTAAATAGATTTGTCTGTTTTCTTTGACAATATCACCGGGTTCCGGATTCTGTCTGATTACAGATTTTTTAGGATAATCGGGATTGAAACTGGCAGAATCAATTACTACAAATCGTAAATCCAAATCACGAAGGATATTGGCAACCTCAGAAATAGGTTGTTTGGATAAATCGGGTACTTCAATTTTTTGATTGTGATGCGTGGTAATTCGCAACCATTGAAACAGGACAAAGATAATAATGATCCCACCGATAGCCACATACATGATCTGTTTCCAAAATACTTTGCTGAAAATAAATTTTATTAAGTCCATTTGATTCTTGAATTTTGACAAAGATAAGGAATTCATCAGATTTAGGATTTATTCTATTAAAATGTTATTAAACTGCTATTTTTTGTAGATTTGTGATGTTATTTGATTCAAACCAATGAGAAAAAAAGTAGCGGTTATTATGGGAGGTTATTCCTCTGAATACCAAATATCACTGAAAAGTGGGTCGGTTGTTTGCCAATTCTTGCCCAAAGATAAATATGAGGTGTTTGCCATACATATTTTACAAGAAAAATGGGTATTTGTCGATACAGATGAGTTGGAGTATCCGGTAGATAAATCCGATTTTTCTGTACAAATCAATGGAAAAAAGATACAATTTGATGTCATATTCAATGCCATTCATGGGCATCCGGGTGAGGATGGCGTATTGATGGCTTATTTTGAATTATTGGGTATTCCTTTTACATCGGATAATTCATATACCATGGCATTGACCTTTAATAAAAGAGATACCTTGAGCGTGTTGGCTGCCTATGATGTGCCTAAGGCACAATCGGTTTTTCTGAATATTGAGGATCGTGTAGATACCCAAAAGATCATCCAAAAAGTGGGTTTGCCTTGTTTTGTCAAAGCCAATAAAGCCGGTTCCAGTTATGGAATTTCAAAGGTTTATAAAGAAGAAGAATTGCTTCCGGCTATCGTACAATCTTTTCAAGAAGATGATGAAATCTTGATTGAAGAATTTTTAGACGGGAGAGAAGTGTCGGTAGGTGTGATTAATTATAGAGGCGAGATTAGGGTTTTACCCATTACCGAGATTATCTCTGAAAATGATTTTTTTGATTATGAAGCCAAATATTTGGGGAAATCCCAAGAGGTTACTCCGGCTGAATTGACCGCAGTTGAAGAGCAAAAAGTAATCGCAATAGCCAAAAAAGTATATAAATCACTGCGATTAAAGGGTTTTTCGAGAGCCGAATATATTTTTAAAAACGGGACACCGCATTTTTTGGAAATCAATATGGTGCCCGGTTTAACCGCCGAGAGCTTATTGCCACAGCAGGCAAGAGCTGCCGGAATATCTTTGACAGATTTATTTGATAACGCTATTGAAATAGCCTTACAAAAAGAATCTTTCAAACACGATGATTTTAACCTATAAACAAGCTTATGAAACGAGCCGTATTTCCGGGATCTTTTGATCCTATTACTTTGGGACATGTCGATATTATCAATAGAGCCTTGGGTTTGTTTGATGAAATTGTCATTGCTATTGGAATCAATAATGAAAAAAAATACCTTTTTAGTTTAGAGGAACGTCTTCATTTTATCCAAGAAAATTTTAAGGATATTCCTAAAATAAAAGTAACTACTTATCAGGGTTTGACGATTCATTATGCTAAAGAAATAGAGGCTTCTTTTATCTTGAGAGGCTTGCGGAACCCGGCTGATTTTGAATTTGAAAAAGCCATTGCACAGACCAATAGAAATTTATCGGGTATTGAAACAGTCTTTTTATTGACCAGTGCAGATACGGCTTATATCAGTTCCAGTATTGTACGCGATGTGTATAGAAATAAAGGTGACATATCGTCATTGGTTCCCGATTCGGTTGCCAAACATAAAATGGAATAGATTTTGCTGTTAATTTAGTACAATAAACGAAGTACATTTTCCTTGTAGAGGAATTTAATGTACCTTTGACCATTGAAATATTGAAAGCATTGGACAAGTATATGGGGATGACCGGTTTTGACAGCGAGGTCAGACAAGTTGTAAGCATGCCGAGTAATGAAAAAGCACTCGTTAATACCATTTTCAACCTTTAAACGGCGAATCTAATTACGCTTTAGCTGCTTAATCTGAATTACAGTAAGATTTCAAGCGATTTCCTACAAGGTAGGAAGGCTAAATGTCTCTTAAGAGCCTTGGTTTACGGCGATTAGTTCAGAGGCATCGTAAAAGTAAACATAGGAATAGAAGGGTTTCGATTCTATTCCGAAATTGAAGAAACTAAGCTTTATGTGGGCGGTTTTTGGTCAGCATAAGGTCGAAAATCAAACAAAAACTAAGCATGTAGAAAGCAATTTGGTTGCTCGTTTGGACGAGGGTTCGATTCCCTCCATCTCCACAGATTAATCCGTTTACGATCTCTTGTTGTAAACGGATTTTTTATCGTAATAATAATTGTACTTTTGTTTAATTAAAACTCAATATCCGATAGTTTAGTTCTATGCGTATAGGAATGATTTTAGATAAAACCTTTCCTCCCGATCCACGGGTTGAGAATGAGGCACATACCCTGATCAATGCCGGTTATGAGGTTTTTTACATCACTTCTTTTAATTCCATCTACTTTGCTTTATCAAATAGAGCATCGAACAGTATATTTGTCAATTCTTTTGTTCTCCTTTTTAAAGGAAAATTACATTCAATCTGATTTCTCACCTCGTGAGGCGAGAATTTGTTCTTTTTTAAATTGCTTAATATCGAAATTAAAGATTCTTCGTTTTTTCTATTTAAAATATAGCCTTTTTCACCAATTATATTTGGTATTCCAGCTACATTACTACCAATTGGGATACAACCACAAAGCATGGCTTCACATAGCGCATTGGGGAAACCTTCGAACATAGAAAGTTGCAAATAATATTGGTGATTATTATAAATATTTAATAGTTCTTTTTGAGGGACATTATCAATTAATTTTACATTCTTAGGGCACATTTCTTGCAATATTACTTTCCCAACGATTGTAAAATTAAAATCCGGAAATAGATTAGCCGCTTTAATAATCATATCTATTCCTTTTCTGAAATAACCTATTTTGTTGGTGGCAAAACTAACTGTTAAAAAAGAATTTTCTTTACGTTTTTCTTTAATAATTTTCCATTTCTCTGTATCATACCCATTTACAATTTCAACAATAGGTGTTTTAATGTCTTTTACAAAAGAACGAATACCTTGCTGCGGGAACGCAACATCTATATAGGTATAAATTGATTGCTCTAAACTCTTATGCACAGGTAAAATAAGAGACGCATGCTTAAAAGAGAAACGTGTAAACCAACCCAATATTTTTTTTGTATGGGCACCATATTTTATTTCAGGTAATTTTGCACAGTCAGTACCGATTGCAATAATTACAATTTTTTTCTTGAACGTCTTTGAAAAAAGAACAGGTATAAAAGATAAATAACCAGATGATTGTGTTACAATAAGGTCAATCGTATTAAAATGGAAAAACAAATAAAAAAATTGCTTTACAAAAGCTATCGGTAGTAATAATTTTGATGAAGTATTGAAATGATAGGGTTTTACGTTAAAATTTTTGGATAGAATATTAATATCTCTTTGAGTAAAGGTTGATAACGAAATATATGTCATTATCAGATTAGGTTTACTATTTTTGTACTTTGTCAAGCTTATTATGTTTTTTGCAAAGATAATTTATATTTATGTCTAAAGAAAGAATCTTAATCATTAATGCTATACCATTAAATAATGGTGATGCTGCTTTAGTATTCTCTTTGTATAACAAACTAAAAGCAAAAGGTCATAGTATAGATATTGCGACTTATCATTATAAAGAAGTGATAAAACATTACCCGCAATATCCTTTTGTAAGAGAATTAGGCCAACAAAAAATATTTGTAAAACTCCCTTTTCTTAAATTCATTTTGTTGCCGTTTTTTTTTATTTTATCTCAAGCACATAGAAAAGCAACTGTTATTATTGGGGCACCCGGAGGTTACATTAATTCTAACTACAATATTAAAAGCAGCCTTCAAGTTCTTAAGATTGCTAAACTATATGGAAAAAAAACGGCTATTTATTCACAATCTATTGGTCCATTAAACAACAAAGATGCGCGCTATTTTTCTAATTTGATGCAAAATTATATTGATATTTTGCTTGTTCGTGATAAATACTCAAAAGATACTATTGATAAATTACAAATCTCAAAAGACAATATTATTTTATCAAAAGATGCAGCTTTTTTTATAAAGCCAAAAAAACTATTGAATAATCAATCTAAAAAAGTTGCTTTTTCGGTACGTGAATGGCAATATGATAAAAGAGATCGCATACATTATATCAATTTAGTAAAAGCTCTAGTAGATAAAATATGTGAATATGGATATAAAGTGACATTTTTATCTACTTGTCAAGGTATAGATACCTATAAAAACGATGCTTTACTAGCTCAAGAAATTGTTAAATCTCTCAAAAATAAATCTGGAGTCAGTATTGATAGGGAATCATATACTATTGATACTTTTATTAATAAGCTTAATGAATTTGAATTTGTCATAGGAACTCGTCTTCATATGTGTATTTTGGCAATGACACAGAATATTCCTGCTTTTAACATTAGTTATGAGATTAAAGGAATACAAACATATAAATATTTAAATATGCCTGAATATTCTATTGATTATAATGCTCCTATTGAAAAATCCTTAGGGCAGTTAAATTTATTTATTAAAAATACACCTCAAATTAACTTATATTTACAAAAGGAAATCCCAAAGATACATCAAGAAATAAACCTTGATTTTGAAAGATTTTATCAAGAAATATTCCTAAAATAGTGGGATATATTAAAAAAAGAACGGATGAAATTCATATTAAATTTTTATAGAAATTGAAATGAAGGTACTAATCATAACATATTATTGGCCACCGGCAGGGGGTAGCGGCGTACAACGTTGGTTGTATTTTGTAAAATACCTTCGTGATTTTGGAATAGAACCCATTGTTTATACGGTTGAAAATCCGGCTTATCCTATTTTGGACACGAGTCTGGAAGAGTTGGTGCCGGCAGGGGTCACGGTAATTGGAAATAAGATCTGGGAGCCTAATTCTTGGTTTCAGAAAAAGAATCAGGTTGCAGCCGGTTTTTTACCTCAAAAACCTACGCTATCACAAAAATTTATACGGTATATACGGGCTAACTATTTTATTCCGGATGCTCGTAAATTTTGGGTAAAACCATCTGTAAAGAAACTAAATCAATATCTACAAACACACCCTGTCGATTGGATTATAAGCACGGGACCTCCTCATTCATTACACCTCATAGGACAGCGGTTGCATCAAAAAACAGGAATCAAGTGGTTGGCTGATTTTCGTGACCCTTGGACTGATATTGATTATTTTCATCAATTGCCCTTGACCCGAAAGAGCTTGATAAAACATCAAAAGCTCGAAAAATCTGTGATACAATCGGCTACGACAGTCGTTGTGGTCAGTAATGAGATGCAAAAAGCGTATGCTGCATTTACCGATAACTGTCATGTGATTACCAATGGATATGATGGGGACATAGTTTCCAATCCTATTTTGGACACTCCTTTTACGATGACACATATCGGGATGTTAAACGCCGATAGAAATCCGGTGTTTTTTTGGGAAGTAATTAGAGAACTCTTAGATAGTAATGAAGCTTTTGAAGAGGCTGTTCAAATAAATTTAGTTGGAAAAATAAGCGATGAAGTCAAACAGAGTATCCGTCAGTTTGATTTGGAAAAATACATCAATTACAGTAATTATGTACCGCATCAAACGGTCTATAAATTACAAAGAAAAAGTCAAGTACTCTTGTTGTTTATAAACCGTGTTCCTTCGGCAAAAGGCATTGTTACCGGAAAGTTTTTTGAATATTTACAAGCTCAAAGACCTATTTTGGCAATAGCACCTGAGGAGGGTGATTTGGCAAAAATTATAAAGGAAACCCAATCGGGTAGCCTTGTAGGTTTTGATGATAAAGAGGCTTTAACAAATACGATTATAGCATTATTTACCGCCTATCAAAGCAATAATTTAACGGTAAACACTGTCGGAATCGATAAATATCACAGAAAAAATCTAACGGGAGAATTAGCCAAACTACTTAAAAAATAACTAAATTTGCCCTTTGTAATAATTTCTAATAAAAAACTGATAAAACGATGTTTCACAAAAATATAAAACTGGTAATTGCCGCCCTCATTACTCTTTGGTCTGTTTACGAATTTTCTTTGGGACATATCATGAATGGGATTAGTATCTTGCTTTTGGCGGGGGTTTTTGTATTCTTTTATTTTAAAAATGAAATTTTACTTTTGGTTTTTCTAAAATTACGTAAGCAAGATTTTGCCGGCGCTTCTAAATTATTGGACAAAATAAAAAATCCATCGGCTGCACTTATTCAAAAACAAGAAGGTTATTACAACTTGATGCGTGGTATTATGACATCACAAACCAATTTGACACAATCCGAAAAGTTTTTTAAGAAAGCAATTAAGTTGGGGTTATCTATGAATCACGATTTGGCGATGGCAAAATTGCAATTAGCCGGTATTGCGATGACCAAAAGACGCAAGCGTGAAGCGACCCATCTCATTGCAGAAGCTAAGAAATTAGACAAACATAATATGCTTGCCGATCAGATAAAGCAATTGAAAATGCAGATGAAAAAGATGTAAGCTTTTTTAATCCAATAAATCTACAATTCTTTCTAAAGCCATTCCTCTAGAACCTTTGATAAGGATAAATTTATCAGCCATCATTTTCGGGTTAAAACCGGATTTAAAATCTTCATAACTTTTGAAATATTGTATTCCTTCAAGTTTTGTTTTGTAGAAATGCTTTCCAATTAGAATAATGGTGTCAAAGTGCAAACTTTGGGTAAGTTTTGCTATTTCCAGATGTGC
>CAYNFJ010000004.1:22724-40713 GCA_964396505.1 uncultured Polaribacter sp.
TCTGCTTGGACAAAGGCGATTCCCTGTTTATTTTTCAGATATTGATAGAGTTCTGTTTTTGCTTTAATAACGCCTTCTAAAGAACCAAAACCTTCCAAATGGGCTTTGCCAAAATTAGTGATATAGCCATAGTCAGGCTGTGCAATAGCACACAAAAAAGCTATTTCATTAAAATGATTGGCGCCCATTTCTACGATTCCTATTTCAGTATGTTGATCCATAGCAAGCAAGGTGAGCGGAACGCCAATATGATTGTTGAGGTTGCCTTCGGTGGCTACAGTTTTGTATTTTTGGGACAAAACCACATTAATCAGTTCTTTAGTGGTTGTCTTGCCATTACTTCCGGTCAGGGCGATAATAGGTAATCCCAATTGTTTTCGATGATATCCGGACAAGGCTTGTAATGTTTGTAAAACATCGTGAACAAGGATATATTGTTCATTGGATTTGTAGTATGCTTTATCGTCAATCACCACATATTTAGCTCCTTTCTCCAAAGCTTCTTCAACTAACAAATTGGCATTGAAATGGGCTCCTTTCAGTGCAAAAAACAAGCTGTTTTTATGAATCTTTCGTGTATCGGTGCTAATTCCGTCACAGTTGAGAAATTTCGCATAAAGATTTTTTATTTCCATAAAATAAAGATACAAAAAAAACCTGTTTTACACGAAAACAGGTTTTAATATATAGTATATACTTTTTATTTTTTTCTAGGATACGGAGTTCTCTTTCCGTTTTTCATCGGTCCTAAACGATCCATTGCACAACGGAAACCAATGTAATTGGTAGCAGAGTACTGAGGTAGGTATCGTCTTTGAGCCGGATCTAACCAGTATTCTCTATCTCTCCAGGAACCTCCTTTGTAAACTCTAGTTTTGTCACTGACCAAAGTTCTACGTACTTTACTATCATAAATTTGACGACGCATACCACCTTCTCCAATTTCTTTCGGGATAATAGGGTGGTTGTACATACGAGGTTTTACATCCAATTCTTCTTCGTCTTTTTCGTAGAATTTGGTAGAAGCCCAATCACCGTCTTTGTAATTTACATTATAAGCTTTTTCGTAATTATTACGCATAAAAGCATCTCTTTTAGTAATAGGTACATAGATGATATTACCGGGTTGGTCGGCAGGAATTATTTTACCGTTATCAAGTGTGTCATAGTCTATACTAGTGTAATCGGCAACAACCACTTTTCCTTCTCTGTCAATTTTAGGTTTAGAGAAAACATTACCCCGATAATAGTTAAAGTCATTTGCTTCTGTATCAATAATAGGACGATATACATCGGCGACCCATTCGGCCACATTTCCTGCCATATCGTATAGTCCAAAGGCATTGGGAGGATAAGATTTTACAGCAATAGTAATATCTGCTCCATCATTACTCCATCCGGAAATTCCACTATAATCTCCTTTGCCTAATTTGAAGTTGGCTAACTGGTCCCCACGATGTTTATTGGATTTATCACGCGTATAACGACCATTCCAAGGGAATTTTTTACGTCCTCTCAAATTGTTGTATTCTCTATTTTCAGAAAGTGCTTTGGCAGCAAATTCCCATTCTGTTTCAGTAGGTAATCTGAACTTAGGCATTAATATACCATCAGAAGTTTTTACGTGTCGTCCTTGGAAAGCACCTCTTCTAGGTCGGGGTTGACCTCTTTTTCTAGGTTGTTTAGTAGGCAATCCTTTTTTGTAAATGGTAGAATCACCGTCAAACATAAAATGAGGATTTAATAGATATGTATCGGTCACAAAGTGGTCTTTACCTTCTACTCTAAGAGAATCCAGTGTGAAAAGATTTTTTAGGATTCCTTTATCCATTAATATTTTTTCGTTGACACGGTCTGTTCGCCATTTACAATAATCGGTTGCTTGTACCCAACTGACGCCTACTACAGGATAATTGGCATAGGCAGGATGTCTTAGATAAGTCTCTGTCAAAGATTCATTGAAACCTAAACGATCTCTCCATACCAATGTATCAGGTAGTGCCGATTCGTAAATGTACTTGTAGTTCTCGTTATGGGGTGGAAACACTTTTTCTAACCATTCCAAGTAAAAAATATACTCTTGATTGGTTACTTCTGTTTCGTCCATATAAAAAGAACGAACTTGTTGTTTTTGAGGTGTGGTATTCCAATCGAACATCACGTCGTCTTGAACGTGACCCATGGTAAAAGTACCACCTTCAATTAATACCATGCCTGGGGGCGTTTTTTGACCTTTGTACTGCTTGTTGGTTGAAAATCCACCAGCAGCTTTGTCTTTTGAACTCCAGCCTGTCAGTGAGGCATTGTTTGATTTGCCACCACAACTAACTAAACTAATTCCGGTTACTGCAAGAACAGTCAATTTTAAAAGAAATTTCATCATACTATAAATAGATATTTTGAGCCGTGCAATTTACAATATTTCTAATTTAATGCAAGGTTTTTGTAAATTTTATATTTGAATTTATCAGTACCCCTTAAACGACATCAAATCTGATTTATTATATTCAGATGCTAATATTCGAAATATATGGGTTGTTACTGAGAACAAAGATAGCATATATTGTTGTTCAAATGTGTTAAATTCAGGGAATTGTGTTGCTGATTTTATGGGTATCCATATTCAAAATTTCAAGAATCAACGCCATAAATGTAGGTTTCTATTTTTTTAGAATCTTTATGATGCGCTACAGCACCAAGGGATGCAACCTAAAAAAAGATATTTTTTAAATGTATCTAGATACTAATAGGCTATTATGGGCGTTATTTGATAGAATTATAGTATTATTGTATCAAGTAAGAATGGTCAGAGTTTGTCTTTCTGTTTTTATAAAATATAGGGAACAACTACGTAACGAATCAAATTAAATGAAATATTTTCTGCTAATTAGCGCTTTTTTTATCTTAAGTTTTGCTAATGCTCAAAATGAATATTCCAAAAAAATACATTTAGATTGGAAAACCAAGCAGTTGGTGCATTCCACTCAAAATAAAACTTGGTACATGCCTTTAGTTGCCGGTAATACGGCAGATTTTGATAAAATGCTCCCTTCTTATTTTGAAAAATGGCTTGTTCCGGATCATACTGAATTGGGCCATTTTTCCGTGACTAATGTGGTGTATGAAACATTGGACGAACGTGCATTATACGATGTAAACAAGGAAAATATTCCAAGAGCTTTTCATCCGGATTTACACGTTTTATCCAATAGAAACCAAATGGAAGCGCTCCTCGAGTTTATTCCATTGGTGCGCGTTAACCATCAAATCAAAAAAATTACCTCTTTGGAAATCCATTATAGTTTAAAACCAAAATCCATATCTAATCAAAGAAGCACTTATACCACTCACTCTGTTTTGGCTCAAGGCGATTGGTACAAATTCAGTATTGATACAACCGGTGTCTATAAAATATCACGTTCGTTTTTGGAAAGTTTGGGAATGAGTTTTGATGGGGTCAATCCCCAAAATATTGCTATTTATGGAAATGGAGGGCAACTATTGCCCTATAGAATAGGTGATTTCAGGTATGATGATTTGGCAGAAAACGCCATTTATTTTGAAGGTGAAGATGATGGACGTTTTGACAGCAATGATTATATTCTTTTTTATGCCAAAGGACCCGATAATTGGGTACACAATAATAGTATTAATTCAATAAAACATCAAAAAAATATCTATACCGATAAAGCCTATTATTTTGTGACTATCAAGCAAACACCCGGAAAACGGATGCAAGAGGCCCCTCCCATTACGGCACAAGCCAATACTACTTTTACCAATTTTGATGATTTTATAGTACACGAAATTGAACAAAAAAACTTATTTGAAGCCGGACAACAATGGTTGGGAGAACGCTTTGATATTCAAAATCAAAGAAGTATTTACATGCGTTTTGACCAATTGGATGCTGCCTATCCTATTCGTGTTAAAACCCGGGCTGTAGCCGCTTCTTCGGTCGCTACCAACCTATCTGTAAAACTCAATAATCAGAATTTGTACAGCCTCTCATTGTATCCTGCATCCGGAGGGAATTTGGCACAATATCAAACCCAAACAGCCGATATGTCGGTTAGTAGTGGTGATTTGACATTTCAATTGGAATATAATAATGGAGGGGATCCATCATCAGAATGTTATTTGGATTATATAGAAGTGTTGGGAAAAAGAAAATTGACAGTAACTGACAAGCAGTTTTCTTTTAGGAATTTTGAAGTTTTGAACAGTGCGGCTCCGGTCACTTATTCGCTTCAAAATACCGCTAGTATTAAGGCGGTTTGGGATGTGACGGATTATACCAATGCTACAATAATCAGCAATCAATCTACCGGTAATGATTTTGCTTTTAAGGCCAATGGTGGTGCACTTCGTGAATATATTGTTGTCAATTCGCAAGATTATTTTACACCCGTTAAAGTAGGGAAAGTAAAAAACCAAAATCTGCACAGCCTACAAAATGTGGATTATGTAATTATTACAAAAGATTTTTTAGTGAATGAGGCAGAATTATTAGCCGATTATCACAGAGAACACAGTGGTTTGAATGTTCAGGTAGTGCCTTTGTACAAAATATATAATGAGTTTGGTTCCGGTGCCGAAGATATTACGGCCATACGTGATTTTACTAAATTTTTATACGATAACTCGCAACCTCACCTTCAATATATTATGATGTTTGGCGATGCCAGTTTTGATTTTAAAGGAATTCATTACGATAAAGGGGTTGTTCCGGCATTTGAATCATATGGTAGTTTTAATATGTCATCTTCCTTTGTAACAGATGATTATTACGCTATTGTAAGTGATGATAACGAAGGAGATTTAGATCAGCTCAGTGTAGTTAGTCAGGATGTGGCTATTGCTAGAATACCGGTAAATACCACTAAAGAAGCGCATGATTTAGTAAGTAAATTACTCCATTATTACAGTGAACAATCTTTTGGAGATTGGCGGAATCAGATGGTTTTAATAGCCGATGATATTGATAAATCATCGGATGAGGATTTACAGGTAGATCAAGAAATATTAGCCGATATCATCAAGGCAAATAAACCCTTGTTGAATATTAAAAAAATATATGCCGATGCCTTTTCTCAAGTTATTTCATCAGGTGGTTCTAGATATCCGGCGGTTAATGCCGCTTTGGGAAATTCTATAGAAACAGGAGTATTAGTGGCCGATTATTTTGGTCACGGAGGAGAAGATGGATTGGCACTGGAACGTATATTGGAAACCTCAGAAATAGAGGCTTGGAATAATTTCAATAACCTGCCACTACTGATTGTGGTTTCGTGTGAGTTTGCCCGTTTTGACAATCCGTTACGTCCCAATACTGCCGGTGAGTTGGCTATGCGAAATTCGCATGGAGGTGCGGGTCATCACATTGCAACTGCCAGAGAAATCACCATTGGTACCGGTAATTTTATCAATCAACGTATGATGCCTTTGTTGTTGGAATTTAATGGTGAAAATAACAGTATTTCAGAGAATTTACGTCTAGTAAAAAATATGTTGTCAACCAACCAACGCTTTTTTGTGTTTTCATTTGGAGACCCGGCTATGCGCTTGGCGATTCCGAAGCCGGACATTAAATTGACTCAAATGAATGGCGTGCCGGTTAGTCAGTCATTGGATACTATTAGCGCTTTGTCTCACGTGTATTTTGACGGGATTGTCACGCATGGGAATGGTACGATAGATACTGATTTTAATGGCGAACTATCTGTAACTATCTATGACAAACCATCGGATAAAGAGACATTGGTCAATGACGGCGTGGGGAGTGTCATGGTATTTGACACACAAGAAAGTAAAATATTCAGAGGGAGCGCTACGGTTACTAATGGTGCCTTTAGCTTTGATTTTGTAGCTCCAAGAGATATACGAATTGCCTACGGACAGGGAAAAATTAGTTTATATGCCGATAACGATGAGATTGATAAAGGAGGCTACAATAAAGATATAATTATCGGAGGGATAAATGAAAATGCTCCGGAAGATAATCAGGGACCCCGGCTTCGACTCTATATGAATGACGAGTCTTTTATAGATGGCGGCACGACCAATCAATCACCTTTATTTCTCGCTTTTTTTGAAGATGAAAATGGGATTAATACTTCATTGACTTCGGTAGATCATGATATTGTAGCCACATTGGATGGTGATCAAGCCAACCCCATCATATTAAATGATTATTATACGACCGAATTAAATGATTTTACCAAAGGAAGCTTGACCTATCGTCTGCGAAACTTGGCAACAGGTTTGCATACGATTCATTTAAAAGCATATGACACTTACAATAATCCCGGCGAAGCATCGTTAAATTTTGTAGTGTTAGATGATGGAAAATTGGTGTTGGAACATGTGTTGAATTATCCCAATCCTTTTGTAAATTATACAGAGTTTTGGTTTAATCACAATAAACCAAATGAAGCTTTGGAAGTCCAAATACAGGTGTTTACAATATCCGGGAAGTTGGTAAAAACAATCAATCAAACGGTGCAAAATACCGGAGGACTTTCTCGGGATATCCATTGGGACGGTTTAGATGATTTTGGACAAAAAATAGGTAAAGGAGTGTATGTTTACAAATTGGAAGTTACATCAACAATATCAGGATTAACTGCAAAAAAATACGAAAAATTAGTAATACTTCAATAAATTTGTAGATATTTGACCTCTTAATCTAGTTTTTAGACTTGAATACAACGAAAATAAGTGAATAACATATAATAATAGATTAATAAACCATAGAAATGCGAAATAAAATACTACTAATTGTCATAGCTTTTGTATTGGTAACTCCAACTATCTCTGCTCAGGATGATATCAATGCCATCACTACAGCAGCCCCATTTTTACTCATTACACCGGATGCCCGAGCAGGCGGTATGGGTGATGTAGGAGTTGCGACCAGCCCTGATTTCAATGCACAACATCACAATCCGGCGAAAGCGGCTTTTAGCGATGCAGAATTTGCGGTAGGTATCAATTTTACCCCTTGGATGCGAGAATTGGTAAATGATGTTTACTTAGGAGGTGTATCGGTGAGTAATAAATTAAACGATCGAAGTGCTTGGGCGGCGAGTTTTAAGTATTTTACCTTAGGCGAAATACAACTGACCGACCTGAATGGAGATCCTATTACCAAAGAAAAACCCAATGAAATGTCTATAGATGGAACCTATGCGCTGAAACTGAGTGAATCCTTTAGTATGGGGGTTACACTACGATATATTCGTTCGGATTTTGCCCTTAAAGTCCAAAATTCTGAGTTGAGAGCGGTCAATACCTTTGGTGTTGATATATCAGGATATTATGAATCTGCTGAATCCAATTACGGTGATTTTAACGGTGTTTTTAGAGGAGGTTTTAATATATCAAATATAGGTCCTAAAATATCTTATGTAGATGGTGGCAAAGAAAATTTTATTCCTACTAACTTACGATTGGGTGCCGGTTTTGATTTTATATTTGATGATTATAACAAAGTAGGACTTACCTTGGAAACTACAAAATTATTGGTGCCAACACCACCCAATGATTTTGATAATTCTATTGGATTTGCCGAAGGAATTTTCTCTTCTTTTTCAGATGCTCCGGGAGGTTTTAGCGAAGAGATGAAAGAATTTACTTGGGCTTTGGGTGCTGAATATTTATACAATGAATCCTTTGCTTTACGTACCGGCTATTTTCATGAAAGTAAAATAAAAGGAGCCAGACAGTTCTTTACCTTAGGTGCCGGATTTAAGTTTAAGTCCACTAACATTGATATTTCTTACCTGTTTAACGCATCGGATATTAATAACCCGTTAGAAAACACCTTGCGATTCTCGCTAGGATTTAATTTAGGTGATTCGTATGATTATTAAATATTTATTTTGTGAAAGAACAACAACTCAACACGCCATTTACCATCTATAATTCGCAATCCGAATTGCCGAAAGAAATTTTGGAATTGGTCAATAAAGCGAAAGAAGCCGTTGCAGAAGCCTATGCTCCTTATTCCAATTTTCATGTAGGCGCAGCTGTACTTCTGGGAAATGGTGAAATTGTAACAGGAAATAATCAAGAAAATGCGGCTTATCCTTCCGGTATGTGTGCTGAACGAGTGGCTATCTGGAGTGCGGCTTCACGCTATCCTGACGAAATAGTGAAGCGAATTGTTATCACGGTAAAATCTTCGCTGAAACAAGTAGATAAACCGGTTGCTCCTTGTGGCGCTTGTCGTCAAACTTTATTGGAATATGAGGTCAAACAAAAGGAACCCATTGAAATTTATTTTATGGGCGAAACCGGTGTTGTGATTCAAGCACATTCGCTGAGTGACCTGCTTCCCTTTGCTTTTGATCAATCTTATTTGTAATATTTTTGTAATTAGGTTTGGCTACAATGTAAAAATATGTACTTTCGTAGCTTAAATTTTTTTAATTATGCCAATTAATACCGTAATTACAGGAACCGGAAGTTACATTCCCAGTATTGTAAAAAAGAATGCCGATTTTTTAAACAATCAATTTTTAAATGAAGATGGCACTCCTTTTGAATATGATACACAAACCATTATCGAAAAATTCAAAGCCATTACCGGAATTGAAGAAAGACGTTATGCTACGGATGATTTGAATTCTTCTGATTTAGGATATTTAGCTGCCGAAGCGGCCATTAAAGATGCCGGAATAGACAGGGAAGAATTGGATTATATCATTTTGGCTCATAATTTTGGAGATGTCAAGAGAACGGCTATTCAAAGTGATATTTTACCCAGTTTAGCATCCCGTGTCAAACATAGATTGGGTATCAAAAATCCGGATTGTGTGGCGTATGATATCTTATTCGGGTGTCCGGGTTGGGTAGAAGGCTTGATTCAAGCTCATGCATTTATCAAAGCCGGTATGGCAAAAAAAATTCTGGTAATAGGTTCTGAAACCCTGTCCAGAGTTGTAGATCCGAACGACCGGGATGCTATGATTTACTCTGACGGCGCCGGAGCAACCGTGGTAGAAGCCAAGGAAGAAAATTTTAAAAGAGGTGTGCTTAGCAGTGCTACTCGTACCGATACTTATGAAGAAGCATACTATTTATTCTTTGGTAAATCCTATGATAAAAATAAAGATCCGGATGTGCGATATATTAAAATGTTTGGTAGAAAAATATATGAATATGCACTGAACAATGTGCCAGTTGCAATGAAAGCCGCATTGGATAAAACAGCCGTTGATATTCATCGATTGAAAAAAGTATTTATTCATCAAGCCAATGAAAAAATGGATGAGGCAATTATCAAACGTTTCTTTAGACAATATAAAGTTCCTACACCGGACAAGGTAATGCCTATGAGTATTCATCTATTGGGGAATAGTTCGGTAGCTACAGTTCCTACCTTATATGATCAAGTAGTCAAAGGAAAACTAGCAGAACAAGAAGTGCATAAAGATGATATTATTATGTTTGCTTCTGTAGGTGCCGGAATGAATATCAATGCGGTTATTTATAAGGTGTAAACCGGTTTACATAAAACCTCTTTTTAAAAAAGCTACTATGCTGTGAATATCCGAGGTAAAAACAAACCGGATGTGTTCTTCATAATGGGGTTGGGATATTTCCCATCCATTGTTGGAATGTACCGGAAAATACAGTTCAAAAATATTGTGGACAAAGTTTAACCGAATCCCTTGATCGTGGATAAAATACACGGGTTGATTCCTGTTTTTGGCAAAAGCAACATCATTGTATATTTCAAACCAACGCCATAGCCCTATGCTTGTGTTGATAGCACTTACCCATTGGTTGGCAAAACCTACCGGCATCTTAGCTTTAATACTAGCATCGGTGTACATAAACTGTTGGCTGAAAACACCACTTGTTTCAGAACGTCCGTAATAGGGATATCTAAACAGATAATCATTGGGTCTGTTGATTCCAAAACTAAAAAAATCGGTTTGTGTATCATTATGTAGAAATATACCGGTAAAAAATCGTACTTCAAATTGCCGATTGTTGTTGGTCAATTTTCGGTATCGAATATCCGTAGAAAATTTGCTAAATCTGTCTCCCAATTCTATATGGGATAAGAAGAGAAAATTGTTGATGATTTCAGGATTGCTGTATGCGTATTTGAGGTGGAGTATATCGTATTTATCTGCTTCGGTTTGTGCTGTTTCCTCCCTATCTACTTCTCTGTTTACGGCAGTAAAACTAAGGCTAAGGGAACTTCCTTTTACCGAACGTAAATTTTTTCTTTTAAAAAATACTTGGGCATAAGAGGTAAAGGTGTTATAAGCTAAATCGGGTTTGTAATGGTAATAACTTCCTACTAATCCAACTCGAAAGCTATTGATGTATTTGTTTTTAGGATACCGCCAATAAATGGTTTTAAATGATCCGGTTAGAGAGTGGCTTTTAAATCCATACGAAGGCGTAATGGTATATTCCAATTCTTTTTTTAGTAAATTTCTGTTGGTAAAACCAGATGCCAGCATAAATCCATCATAGTAATTGTACCCGAATTTGGGTTCAAAGAAAAGTTGTGTGTAATTGGGATTATCCACATCATTCAGCCATTTGAAAGACAGTGGACGGCTAAAGGGTTTCCAGTGCGTATTTTTTCCATTATTTCGGGTATTTATTTCCGGTGTTTTATTCTCATAATTCAGAATCCAACGGGTGCTAGCATCTTTTTTGTGTGTAAATAAGGCTTCTGTAGCTATAGGTGTAAGCCATTGTTTGCTGATAATAGAATCGTTTTTTAAACCGTAAAGGGCTACCGGCCACAAACTGTTTTTTCTATTGACAATACGTATTTCCAAAGAGTCTTTTTTCTTCCGGATTCGTTGTAAGGCATAATCAAATTTGTGATCTGTCGCTAAAAAATCATCAAAAAACCAATTTATGGGACGGCTGGTATGGTCGGACAAATAGTCTTTAAATTGCTGAGTCAAATGGGTGCGTGTACTTGTGTTTTGAAGAATTTCTTTGATGCTATGATCTATCAAATCACGTCCTATATAATCTGCCAAATAGTCCAATCCGATACCGGCTTTGTATTTGTTCAATACCAATCGATTAAAATTTGATAAGGAATCTGATCGGGTCAATAATGATTGATCTCTATTCTTGCTTGCCGAATATTGGTAAGTGGTAAAATACCGGTCATTAAAGTCTAATTTTGACAGCTGATACGATCGCAATCCCCAAATTTTTGAGGCATTTCCAATCAGTTTGGTGTCCTTGTAATAAGTATCGACATATTGCATCATCAGGTAGATGAGTGCCCCGTCTTTCAGCCAGATATCTTGCCGGGTATCTGTATTGGACAACTGATTGATATACTCTTTTGCCAAGGTTTTAAACATACGCATGTCCCATTCAAATGTATCGGAAAACGGACGTAAAAAATTGGGTAACTGGTTGAATCCGTACAGCGGATTTTTCGTGTAATCGGTCTGGTTAATCAAGATTTTATCTCGGGTTATTTTTCCGAGTTTTTCTGATAAGAATAAAAGCTGTCTATTGAGAATATCTTTTTTTAAACCGTCTTCTAATTCAATGGAATTTAGATTGCTAACTACTGTTATGGGGCTTGTTTTAAAGGTCTTATAATCGGATTTCGGCGCTAAGAATAGCATGATATCTTTGGCGTTTTTTCCGGTTAATAAATAGCTGTCTTTTCCTGATTTTTGTACGTGAAGATTGCTGTTTACCGTGTAATGATCCAAGTGGGTTATCTGAATGCGATATGTAGCTTTGTTTTGAAAAAGGTCATCCATATTCAGGTTGTGCATTAGATGCCAATGATCGGTATAGACTGCCGGGACTATATACCAATATCGCAAATTGTATATTCCTTTACGAACGCCGTATCCGGTAAATTTGGCATGAGGTATTTTAACTGTATATTTCCATTCAATATCAGTGAATTGATTGGGTAGCAGTGGTTTGTTAAGAATTAATTTAAAATAATCATCCGATGGCTTTTCTCTAATCCAGCGTACAGATTGGTGATTGCTGACAAAATTGTTAATTTGTGTATAACCCCGGTTTTTATTTTTTGTAAAAAAGAACCGCTTGCTGTAATTTTCTAAAAAACGTTTGCCTAAAGCTGAGTTTTTATCAGAATACGCATTTGCCCAGTCGTGGAAATAGATTACAGAAAGGGTGTCAGCAGAACGATTGTAAAATCGCATTTTTTGTGCTATCTGTAAACGATGCGATTGCGTGTCTAAGGACAATTGCATACTAATGGAATCATTTTGAGCAAATGATACTATTATGAATAGAAAGAAAAGACTTGTTATGTATAGTTTTTTTCGCAATTACATTTTAATAAATTTCAATGGCGAATGTAACGAAAATTGTTCACTTCTTATATAATACAATCCATTACCTAGATTTCCGACAAACAGATTTAGCGTATGCTTGTCTAATCGAAAGCGGGCTACTTGTTGCCCCAAAGGATTATACACTTGAACATACGAATTTATCAATTTGTCCGATACTTGTAATCGAAGCCTCGTATCAACTAAATTGCTTTGCAAATTGATATCGGAATCAGCAAAATAGAGTGCGTTTATTCCAATAGTTTCGGGGGTTTCCAGTTCCAAAGCCACCGGAATATGATCACTCATATTGACCAATAAATCTCTTAATTCTTGTGAATATGCTCCACTACAATCGGGGTCATCCAGATTGTCATTGAAGCAATTGCCATTATTTCCGTAGGCTTGGTACGTATCCGGTACATAAGTTAACTGAGAACCACCAATCAGGTTTTCGGATGTTAATATAAAATCAAAACGATCATCCAGTCCACCGGTTACACCATCACTGCCACCACCTTCAGATTGAAATTGATTGTTGCTCTGCAATGGAGATTGGGTGTGGATAGCAGCATAATTGCTGTTGTTATGCCAACTGCCTTCTTGGTCTGCCGGATCTACCAGTACAATGGCGTTGGTAGGGTCTGTTAATTCTTGATAAGCGGCTTCACTACTGGTATAAAGGTTCAGATCTCCGGCAAAAAGAAGGTAATGATCTGTGGGGATGTTTTCAATATAATTGGTAAACTGAGTCACCATTTGCAGTCTTTTATTTTCATTGGATGAACCGGTACTCGCTTTTAAGTGTGCGACAAAAACATCCAAATAGATGGGATTTGTCGCTTGATCTGTAGTGTTTAATATAAAACGG
Organism: uncultured Polaribacter sp.; assembly: GCA_964396505.1. Classification (GTDB taxonomy): domain Bacteria; phylum Bacteroidota; class Bacteroidia; order Flavobacteriales; family Flavobacteriaceae; genus DQTL01. The sequence goes on from CAYNFJ010000004.1 coordinate 35,916, forward strand.
TAATGATTGATATCACGTGTATTTGTTGTAATAATATCTTGATAGTCAAGGACTAATTTCTGTTTATTGTAAAAAGCCAATTGTTGTAACTCATCATAAGTAGAAGATTGGTTATATACAAAGTCAGCGGCATCGTAGCGGTTGTCATCGGTTTGTAGGGCATCATTTAGTATTTGTCCGGCACCCGTGGCATTTTTTAATTCGCATACCATAAATAAATCCGGATGATACGTATCCAGAATACTTTTTAAAACCGGAGTTCTGTCTTCAAAAGTATTGGTTGCATCATTGTAATACAATGTTCCGGGATAGTGCATCAGATTGTATGACATTACCTTAATTCGGGTTTGTCCCAGAATGGCAATACTATACAATCCTACCACTAGTAACAACAGTCGTAGTTTCATTATTTATTTTGGTTGGTAGCGCAAATGTACTTAGAAGTTTGGAGCTAAGTTGTATTTTTCGTAGAATTTAACAAAATGTTCCACTGCTTCATCTGCGGTATCTACCACTCTGAATAGATTGAGGTCTTTCTCACTAATATTGTGATTTTCTTCTAATAGTGTGTGCTTAATCCAATCCAAGAGTCCGGACCAAAACTTCTTATTGACCAATACAATGGGGAATCGCCCTATTTTTTTGGTTTGGATCAAGGTAATGGCTTCAAAAAGTTCATCCATCGTCCCAAAACCTCCGGGCATTACTACAAAACCTTGCGAATATTTTACAAACATTACCTTTCTGACAAAGAAATAGTCAAACTCCAGATTCTTGTCGTGATCTATATACGGATTGTCATGTTGTTCAAAGGGTAGTTCAATATTGAGTCCTACAGAAACACCTTTTCCACGATGTGCTCCTCTATTCCCCGCCTCCATAATTCCGGGACCACCACCGGTTACCACACCAAATCCGTGTTGTGTTAGTTTGTAGGCTATTTCTTCTGCCATTTTAAAATTGGGATGTTCCGGTTTGGTTCGCGCCGACCCAAAGATGCTGACACAAGGACCTATTCGACTTAGCCTTTCATAACCTTCTACAAATTCGGACATAATCTTAAAGATTGCCCAAGAGTCATTGGTCTTGATTTCATTCCACGTTTTTTGTTTAAATTTTTCACGAATTCTTCTTTCTTCGTTGGTCATAATGATTTGTTTTATGGTTCAAATCTATAAAAATAGATTTATATATTTAATTCTTCTCTAAGGAACTTAGCCGTATAGCTCTCTTGATTCTTACATATTTCTTCCGGTGTGCCGGTACAGAGGATATTTCCGCCGGCTTGACCTCCTTCTTTTCCCAGATCAATGATGTAATCGGCGAGTTTAATAACGTCCATATTGTGTTCTATAATCAATACAGAGTTTCCTTTGTCCACCAATTTTTGAATGACTTGCATCAAGACATTGATATCTTCAAAATGTAAACCGGTTGTAGGTTCGTCCAGAATGTACAGTGTGTTTCCGGTTGCTTTTTTGGATAATTCAGTAGCTAGTTTTATACGTTGAGCTTCTCCGCCACTCAGGGTTGTAGAGGGTTGTCCTAAAGTGATATAATCCAATCCTACATCGTGCAGTGTCTTGATTTTTCTATATATTTTTGGGATGTTTTCAAAGAAAGGAACGGCATCTTCTATCGTCATATTTAATACATCGGAAATGGATTTTCCCTTATATCGTATTTCTAAAGTTTCTCTGTTAAAACGCTTGCTTTGACAAGTCTCACAGGCAACTTGCACATCCGGTAAAAAGTTCATTTCAATCACCCGGACCCCGGCACCACGGCAGGTTTCACAACGTCCTCCTTTTACATTAAAAGAAAAACGACCGGGTTTATAGCCTCTTATTTTTGCTTCGGGAATCTGTGCAAACAGCGATCGGATTTCAGTAAATACTCCGGTATAAGTCGCTGGATTGGAGCGGGGTGTCCTGCCTATGGGCGATTGGTCTATATCAATAATTTTATCAATATGTTCCAATCCTTGAATACTCGTATAGGGCAAGGGTTTTTTTACTCCATTATAAATGTGTTTGTTCAGTATTGGATAGAGTGTTTCATTGATAAGAGTAGATTTTCCACTTCCGGAAACACCGGTAATACACACTAATTGTCCTAAAGGAATACTGACATCTACATGCTTTAGGTTGTTGCCGGAAGCCCCCTTTAAAACTATTTTTTTACCATTTCCTTTTCGCCTTTTTGCTGGCAGGTTAATTTTTTTAGTACCGTTCAAGTACTCGGCAGTCAAGGTCTTATGTTTCAGCAGTTCTTTATAACTGCCTTTACTGACAATTTCTCCTCCATGAATACCTGCTCCCGGACCAATATCCAATATATAATCAGCATGTGCTATCATCTCCTTATCGTGTTCCACTACGATAACCGAGTTGCCAATATCCCGTAATTTTACCAATGATTCAATGAGCTTTTGATTGTCACGTTGGTGTAATCCAATACTGGGTTCATCCAAAATATAGAGTACACCCACCAGTTGAGAACCTATTTGAGTGGCCAACCGGATGCGTTGTGCTTCTCCACCGGAAAGGGATTTGGAACTTCTGTCCAAACTCAAGTAATTCAAGCCAACATCCAATAAAAACTGAATACGGGTACGTAATTCTTTGATGATTTCTTTGCCGATAAATACTTGCTTCTCGGTTAATTTTTTTTCAATATTTTTAAACCAATCGGCTAGTTCTCTAATGTCCAATTGGGCTAAATCAGAAATATTTTTTTGGTCAATTTTAAAATGCAATGCTTCTTTGGTCAATCGTTTGGAATGACATACACTACAAGGCTTTTCATCCATAAAAGATTTTGCCCATCTTTTGATAGAAGTAGATTCCGATTCTTTAAATTGGTTTTCAATAAAGGGAATGATGCCTTCAAAATCGATGATAAAATTTTGAGTAATTCCCATTGTTTTGGAAGCCACTTCAAATTCTTCTTTTCCACCATACAATATCATATCCATAGCTTTCTTAGGAATGGTATTGATAGGGTCGGATAATTTGAATTGAAAGCGTTCGGCTATCAGTTCCAATTGTTTAAAAATCCAAGAATTCTTTTGTTCGCCCAAAGGAGCAATTCCTCCTTGTTTTATAGAAATACCGGTGTCCGGAATCATTCTTTTTAGACTGACTTCTCGTACTGTTCCTAAGCCGTTGCAATGTGGACAAGCGCCTTTGGGTGAGTTAAATGAAAAGGTGTTAGGCTCCGGATTGGGATAGGCAATACCGGTGGTGGGACACATTAAATTACTGCTAAAATAGCGGAGATCTCCGGCAGTATCCAAATCTATTATTTGCAATACGTTGTCGCCGTGATAGAGGGCTGTTTGAATACTTTCTTGCAATCTTTTTTCACTATCCTTATTAACAAGTAAGCGGTCAATGACTATAGATATATCGTGGGTTTTATACCGGTCTAGTCGCATACCTTTTGTGAGTTCTGTTAATTCTCCATCAATATATACCCGTAAAAAACCTTGTTTGGCTATGTTTTCAAACAGTTCTTTATAATGCCCCTTTCTGGATTTAATGACAGGAGCCATCAAGAAAATTTTTTTGTTCTGATAGGTACGGATGATTAACTCTTTAATTTGTTCATCGGTGTATTTTACCATTTTCTCACCGGTGTTGTAAGAATAGGCATCAGAGATACGGGCGTATAATAATCGTAGAAAATCGTATATTTCCGTAATAGTTCCTACGGTGGAACGCGGACTCTTGTTTGTGGTTTTTTGTTCAATGGAAATTACCGGAGACAACCCGTCTATTTTATCTACATCCGGACGTTCCAGACCACCTAAAAATTGGCGGGCATAAGCTGAGAAAGTTTCTATATAACGACGTTGGCCTTCTGCATAAATGGTGTCAAAAGCCAAAGATGATTTTCCACTACCGCTTAATCCGGTAATCACCACCAGTTTTTCGTGTGGAATTTGTACATCAATATTTTTTAAATTGTGTACACGAGCTCCATAAACTTCTATGTAGGTTTGTTTTGATTTCATTTTTAGACGAACCGCAAATGTACTGTTTTTTTAAGAAGTTTATAAAGCTTCACAGATTATCTTTTTTTTCTGATGCGGAGATTTTTATAAAAATTTTTGATTAACAAACCGTAGTTTTGTACTTTGCGGACGTAATAGCAAGTGTATATGAGACTGGATTATAAATTAAAATATTTTTTTGAAAGGCACGGGTTTAACGTGCTTTCCCGACTGGCTGACCGATTAGGGATGCGTGCCTCCAATGTGCGTTTGTTTTTTGTCTATATCAGTTTTGTCACCGCCGGATTATCTTTTGGGGTGTATCTCACGCTAGCTTTTTTGCTAAAATTAAAAGATATGATTTATACCAAACGAAGCTCTGTGTTTGATTTGTGATGTCTCATTTGTTTTGGATCTGTTACTAAGCGACAGCCCTTTTGTTATTAGCGTTTTCCCCTTTATTTTATTAGTAATATTTCGGGCTAATTGCTAAATATTTAATAATAAAAATAGCGGAATACTTGCCAAGTCTATAATTTTTACAGATATTGCAAGCTACTATTTTAATAAACAACAAAGTACCTACTATATGAGAAAATCAGTATTAATTCTGTTATTATTTTTTCAAAAAAATATATTATTTGCGCAAGAGATGGGGATAGATGATCGAATAGAGCAAGGTTTTGCTCCTATATCTAAATTTGTCACCAAATATGTATTTTATCCGGTAAGTATTTCCGGAAAGGATGTACCTATTGTCATTATTTTACTTTTATTAGGGGCTTTGTATTTTACATTGTA
>CAYNFJ010000005.1:0-32144 GCA_964396505.1 uncultured Polaribacter sp.
CTTTTTCTTCTTTAAAAATTTGGTGAATATGTTGCCAAGCCGCTATAAAATCTTTCGGTTTATTGTTTTGAGGACCCCAAGGATAGCGATACGGATCGTTCATCTCGTGGGCAAATCGTATCATAATTGGTTCACTAATTTTTTTCGCTTCTCTAGCCCATTCTCGTACATATTTATCATAAGAACCTTTTGCTATGGCTTTGAGGCACTCCCTATCTCTCTTTTCAGGTGCCGGTATGCCCGGATATGCTTCAGCGTCAAAATCAGATAGCCATGGCTCCCAAGTAATCACAGGTGTAGAACCCATCCCGATAATGGTTTTGACAGACAGACTTGGAAATTTTTCTGAATCTTTGCTTCCCCAAGCATTGTATATATGAATTAACGGAAAAGTAGTCCGCAAGGAATCTTCCAGATTAATAATGGTTTCAAAAGACTCTTTTTTACTATTATCCGAAGCGCCAAAAAGAATACGACTTGGGTTTTTTAATTGATTAATATCCGATTTTATCTGTTGATACCACTGCAATTTTTCTTTTCTTTTAGCTACCCTTTCTTCAATGATCAAATTGTTTTCAATGGCTTCTACGTGATCTTCTGCCCTAGATAATATATTTTCAATTGGTCCTTTGGATTTGCCACCAATAATGGATAAAACATATACAATAACCAAAGCCGCCAATATGGCTGTTATGATAAAACTGATACGATATAATGATTTTTTTTGCATCTTACTAGGAGTTATTAATGACTTTTCGAATCCCTTCTTCCAAAGAGTAATGAACGGTAAAGCCCAGTTGTTTTTGAATTTTTGTATTATCACCCAACATATTCCACACTTCATTATCCCGGTAAGGAATCGCTCCAAAATGAATGGTACAAGAGCTGTTTAATTCGTTTTTTACTGTTTGTACTAATTCTTTTAGCGAAACAGATTTACCACTACATACATTGTAGGTTTGTTGTTGGTAGGATAAATTTTTTGCACATAAAATTAATCCATTTACGACATCATCTATATAAAGAAAATCGCGATTCTGTTCGCCCAAAGTCATATCAAAAGAATCTTTGTTTTGTAATGCTTTGATTAACTGAGGTATAAAAAATTGTTGTGGCATCTGCTCTCCGAAAAAATTAAACAAACGCACAATTGTATAATTCTTTTGGTACGTTTTACTAAACGTACGAATTAAATTTTCACTATTGGCTTTGGATAAGGAATAGGGCGAAGCCGGATCCGGTAGTTGTGTTTCTGCAAAAGGCGGTTCATTGTTCCCATAAATTTCACTGGTACTGGTAAAAATGAAATTATCATAGGGTATATCTTGCAAAGCGTGTAACAAATGATAGGTTCCTAAATGATTGACTCGGTCAATCAGTGGGTATTGGTCAAAATTTCGTTCACGATGCAACAATGCCGCCAAGTGAAATATAATTTCGGGACGGATTTTTTGTACTGCTTGATGCACTTGTTTTGCATCGGTGATATCAATGGAAAAATGATACTCGCTTTCCGTGATATTCTTATCGAGTATAAATACTTTTGCTCCTTGATTTTCCAATGATTTTACAAGAAATTGTCCCAAATATCCCTTACCACCGGTTACTAAAATTCGCTTGTTATGTAGATCTATCGAGTCCATATGATGTTTTTATCAGCTGCTGTTTTGACAAAACTTTCAATATCTTTTTGTGTATTGAGTTTTTGGTTTTCGTAAAAATCCTTATACCAAGTAATGGTTTTGTCAATGGTATCATCGATTCCCCAAACGGGTTGCCATTTGAGCAATTTATTGGCTTTGGAACAATCTAACATCAACAAATTGGCTTCGTGATGCTCTTCTTTATTTTTACTGATTTCTACAGTAATCGTATTCCAAACTTTTTGAGATAAACCGGCTATTTCACCCACCGATAAATTGCTGTGCAAATCCGGTCCGAAATTCCAGCCATCGGCATATTCTACTTGTTCTTCCAATAATTTCCAGCCAATGCTCAAATAACCGCTCAAGGGCTCCAAAACATGTTGCCAAGGCCGGGTCGCCTTGGGATTACGTATCAATACTGATTCCTTTTTGGATGCTGCTTTGACAATATCGGGAATCAAACGATCGGCCGCCCAATCACCACCGCCAATTACATTTCCGGCACGTACGCTAGCCAATAGCATATGATGCTTTTTTTTATAATCTTTCTCATTAAAGAAAGAATTACGATAGGATGCGGTCATCAATTCCACCATTCCTTTAGAAACACTATACGGATCATAACCACCCATAGGATCATTTTCACGATAACCCCAAATCCATTCTTTATTTTCATAACATTTGTCGCTGGTCACATTGACAATAGCCTTGACACTATCGGTTTTTCTAGCTGCTTCCAATACATGAAGCGTTCCCATTACATTGGTGCTCAATGTTTCTACCGGATGTTCGTATGAATAGCGTACCAAAGCTTGAGCCGCCAAGTGAAAAATAATGTCGGGTTGTATTGTTTCAATATAATTTTGAAGCGTATCCGCATCCCTTAAATCGGCGTGTATAAAATCTATATCGGGTTGTAATAAAGTAAAATGATTGGGCGCTGTATCCGGTTCCAAGGCATATCCATAAACTTTGGCTCCCATTTGTTGTAACCAATAGGACAACCAAGATCCCTTAAAACCATTATGACCGGTTACCAAGACCTTTTTATCTTTATAAATCCCGTTGAACAGTTTGTTAAAATCTACCATTTTTTCCATTTTGCTTCGTTTTTGTCCCACATTTCGTTCAATTGTTTATTATCACGTAAGGTATCCATTGGTTTCCAAAAACCGGTATGTTTATACGAATACAATTCGCCGTCTTTAGCTAGATTCTCCAAGGGTTTTCGTTCCCATATACATTGATCGCCATCTTCAATATAATCCAATACTCCGGGTTCACAAACAAAAAAACCGGCATTGATCCAACCTCCGTCACCGGCAGGTTTTTCCATAAAAGCATTTACTTTTTTATCATCAGTATCAAATTCAATTCCTCCAAAACGTCCTTCGGGTTGATAAGAGGTCATCGTAGCTAATTTACCATGTTTTTTGTGAAAAGCCACCAATTCATCAATATTGACATCGCCCACACCATCTCCATAAGTCAACATAAAGGTTTCATCACCTATTACATCTTTGGCTCGTAAAATACGACCTCCGGTCATGGTATTTAAACCTGTTTCTAACAAGGTTACTTTCCACGGTTCTGCCCTGTTATTAATAATTTCTACAGCGTTGTTGGAAATATCCACTACAATATCACTTTTATTACGGTAATAATTGATAAAATAGTCTTTAATAACATGCCCTTTGTAACCTAAAAGAATCACAAAATCATCATGGCCATAATGACAATACGATTTCATAATATGCCATAAGATAGGTTCTCCTCCTATGGGTACCATAGGTTTGGGTATTAATTGGGTTGCTTCACTAAGGCGGGTTCCAAATCCACCGGCTAATAATAATGTTTTCATCGGTTTATAATTTATTGAATATGATTTGTTTTAATACTATTTACATCTACTTTTTCCCAAGGGTCTTCTTGTTTTAATTTTACGGCTTCATAGGCTGCTATTATCCCTAAAGACGAAAAGATAAAAGCAATAAAAGAAAAACCTATCATACCCCACGTACGCGCCGAAGTAAACAGCAATTCACTTTGTGATACAAAATACATCCTATTGATAATCACCAATGTAACTGTGATAATAAAAAAGATATTATACCATATCAACGGACGTGCAAAAGGGGTAATACTTCCTACTACCGCTTTTTTAGAAGTTGGGATATAGGGTATTTTATAATTCAACAAGGATAGAAAAAAACCAAGTGAATAGATAGGCCAGAGCGCATATTTTAAAATCATAGCACGCCAGTGAAAGCCCCGTTCGGTTTCCGGGTGTACCATAAATTTTTGCGAATAAGCATATATAAGTGTTGCGATGACTAATATGGGAGTTCCTTTTATAATGAATTCAGAAAAAATCATATTTGCCGGAATCACTCCTGTTGTAAAATACAAAGGCGGAATCAAAATAAAAAATAGGGTTAAAAAACCGGTAAAATAATAAAAGGATATGGCTCCATAAGAAAAACGTTGCCAAAAGGTAAATTTCTTAAAAAGGTTGGGATAATCTACAAAAAGGACTTCAAATACCCCGCGAGACCACTTGAGTTGTTGCTTGGCAAACGAACCGAAATCTTCCGGAACAATCCCACGACTTACTATTACAGGGTTGTAAACCGATGTCCATCCTTGAGCGTGAATACGCATAGAAGTTACCAGATCTTCTGCCAGTGCTACGGCATGTCCGCCTATACTTTCCAATGCCTTGCGTCTAAAGGTACAATTGGCACCTATAGCCACTGCCGCACCATATCCATTTAATCCCATTTGCGTAGGTCCGTAAAACGAATAGGTTTGCTCTGCTGCACCAGCCGCTACAAAAGATGCCGATTGGTTGTAATACCCTTGTGATACCTGTACAAAACCCACCTTTTCATCTTGGAAAAATCCCAGAGTTTGGTCTAAAAAATTAGGGAAAACAATATGATCCGGATCTAATATTAATATATAATCTTCGGTTGTCAACTCCAAAGCTTTGTTTACTTTTCCGGCTTTGGCACCGGGTAAATTGGCTAAATCCAACCAAGTAACACCATATTCTTCTGCCAATTGTTTAAAAGCCGGATCTTCGGTGCTATCCAGTAAATAGGTTTGATGCGGATACGTAAGATTATTTAAGGCTTCAAAAGTTTTTTTAAACATAGACAAGGGTTCGCCGGGCGCACTAGTAGTAAAAACAGCCACTCGTAAGCCGGATTCGGGTATAGGAACTTCCAGTGGTTTGGTGATTCGTAAATAATTAATCCAAATTAAGATAACCCGAAATACACCGTACCAAAAAAAAGTGCTCAAAAAAACAAACAAAGGAAAATTGACAATGTGTTTCGCCTGAAACCACCATTCTGATAGTAGCACAATGCTAATCACCCCGGCAATAAACAGGATTAACAAGACAAACCGGTCAAATAGCGTAGCTCTGGGTGCCGATCTGAATTGCCACATGGTATGTAAAGCTTTTTTATTCATTAATAGAAGCTATAACGGGCATTTATTCCGGCTAAATTACTGGAATAGTAATTAGTAGATTGATATTTGTAATAGGTTTTTATACTTAATTTGGAACTTAATTGTACGTTTAGAAAAACATGTGCCGTAACCGGAAAGTAGTTCATTTTGGCAAAACCCCTGTCGATATAAATCAGAGAATTACTGTCTGCATTTAAGAATAAATAGGGATTTTGAGTATTGGCATATACGCCTAAATTAGCATCGGCACCAAAATGTAACGAAGGACTTAAATGGGCTTCTGTACTGATAATGACCGAACTAATAAACTGTTGAGAAGGAGAAAAAAACGGTTGATAAACTCCTTTAATTTTATAATCTTGAACGTAGTTAGTAAGAATGGTCGGTAAATCATCAGAGGCGGTAAATGTATTTTCAACAGCATCACTATAACTCACACCAACACCCAACCGCGATCCAAAATTACCCAAAAAAACCTGAGGTGATAACAACCAAGCTCCCGTAGCATAATAGCCGTTTTGTAAAGATGGAAATTGATAACTATCAAAACCTATTCTTCCCATAAAGCCTTTTTTCTTATTGTAATCTAATGCTACACTATATTGATTTTGCATTAAATTTTCTTGTATTGCCGCTGCGGTATGCAGGTATGGCCTTGTGGAAAAACCGGCATTGGCCGACCAATTTTTAGAAATACCTTTAGAAATACTGATTCCACCGGTAATCACATTTTCATCATTGGGTAGTTTTTCATAACCCAATTCTACCCTTGTGGATACCATAGCAGGTAAAAAATTAATAGTGACAAAGGGTTTTAAAAGCAGAGATAAATTAGCTGTATCCTCGAGATTGTATTGAGAAGCTGTTAGGGTGGCTCCGGCACTAATTTTTTCATTGATATAAAAATTCACTCCGGCATCCGGTGTATAAACATCCAATGGTTGATCATCTGAAAAAGCTGCAAAACCCACTGACACATCACTTCGTTGTGCTTTATGAATCTCTCCGCGCAACCAATCTATTTCATCCTCATTTTTGATTTTTTGAGCCCTTTGCAAGGTTTTTTGAGCCTTGTCATAAGCTCCTTGCCAATAATACACCTTAGCCAATTGTTTTAAAGCTAAAAACTGATAAGCATTTTTATAATCAGCATATTGTTTGAGTAGGCTAATGGATTCATTCAGTTTTCCGGCATCGGCCAACTTAAGAGCATAATCGTACTTTAAGACACTGTTATCAGGGTCTAAGTTTAGGGCTTTTCTATAAGCTATTACCGCTTTTTTGTAGCGTTTATCAGCATGTAAAGTCTCTCCATAAAGCCAATAGGTATAAAGGTCTTTATGGGTTTTTAGGGATTGTTCCAATAATTGCATGGAAGTCTTGTAATCCTTCTTTGTATTTAGTTCTTTTACTTTATTCAATACATCCTTATTCTGTCCAAAAGTATTGATAAAAGTAATTGACAGTAATACTATTATAATGTGTTTTTTAAGCATAATTTTAGGTATAAATGAGAGCGAAATTACATAAGTATAACAAATAGTTCTGTAACTTTTGTGTTAAAAAGCTTTTTTCATCACATTTATAAAAACAAAAAACCGTTGTAATACGATTTACAACGGTTTTTTATAATTTGTATTATGCTATTTATCCGTTGCTGTTTTTGGCTACCTCGTCAATGAAGGGTCGCATTTTATCAAAGACATCCAGCGTTTCCTCTACTTCTCTCATCGTATGTGAGGCCGTTGGGATAATTCGTAAAATAATCATCCCTTTAGGGATAACCGGATATGCCACCATAGAGGTAAATACGCCGTATTTTTCACGCATTTCTTCTACAATCATCCTGGCATCGTCTATGGAACCTTTGAGATAAACCGGTGTCACGGCAGAATTGGTAATACCTATATTGTATCCCAAATCTTTTAAGCCTTTTTGTAGCGCATGGACAATGGTCCAGAGTTTATCTTTATGTTCTGTTGATTCCCGTAATAATTTTAATTTATACAAAGCCCCTTCTACGATAGGCATCGGTAAGGACTTGGCAAAAATTTGAGATCGCATGGTGTATTGCAAATGCAAGATAACTTCTTTGGTAGAAGCAACATACGCTCCTATACTGGCAAAACTTTTGGCAAATGTGGCAAAATAGATGTCTATTTCATCCTGTACACCTTGTTCAAAAGAGGTTCCTTGTCCTTGAGGACCCAAGGTTCCAAAACCGTGTGCATCGTCTATAAAAATTCTAAAATTGTACTCTTTTTTAAGTGCGACAATTTCTTTTAATTTTCCTTGATCACCACGCATTCCAAAGACCCCTTCGGAAATAACCAAAATGGCTCCACCAGTTTCTTCTATTACTTTTTCAGCTCTATCCAATGCTTTTTTTAAGCTAATCATATCATTATGATCGTACACAAATCGTTTACCTAAGTGCAAGGAAACTCCATCTACAATACAAGCGTGCGATTCGTAATCATAAACTATGACATCGCGTCTATCTACCAAACTTTGGATGATAGAGAAAACGCCTTGATAACCATAATTGAGCAAGAAAGCGGCTTCTTTGTGTTGAAACGCGGCTATTTCTTTTTGAAATTGTTCGTGTTTATCGGTATGACCGGACATCATTCTAGATCCCATCGGATAAGCGAGTCCCCATTTTTTAGCAGATTCGGCATCAATTCTACGTACTTCAGGATTATTGGATAATCCCAAGTAATCATTGATACTCCACATGATTACCTCTTTGCCGTTGAATTTCATTCTTGGTCCTATTTCCCCTTCTAATTTAGGAAACATATAATAACCTTCACTGGATGCGGCATAATCTTTTAAAGGTCCATGTTTTGCATTAATTTTATCAAATAAATCCATTTATTGAAATATTATAGTATTTCGGCAAATTTACAAAAAACTTACAGATATACGGTTTTAGTGTAATGGGTGTTTTATACGTTGTTATAATAAATCGGCTGCGTTTTCAGCCGGTTTTTCAGATTTATACAATTTTCCCATATATTTTAATCCGTGATCGGGAAAACTCAATACCGCCATTCCTATTTTTTCATGCGGATATTTCTTTCTGTAAATTCTAAAAGCATCAATAGCCGCTCCACTGGATCCTCCTGCAAAAATACCCTCATCTACCAATAAATTTTTGGCATTTTGAATACTTCTATCATTGTCAACCTCTAGACATTCGTCAATGATGTCGGTTCTAAAAACAGATGGGATGATATCTTTACCCACTCCTTCTAAGGGGGTTTGTTTTTTTAAATCTTTGTAATATTTCCCATCTTCGTGAAAAGGTTTGAGTACAGATCCTTTGGAATCGGCACATACTACTTTTACTTTTGGATTTTGGCTTTTTAAATAGGCACCGGTTCCGGAAACGGTTCCTCCGGTACTGGCACTGGCAAAAAAATGTGTAATTTTTCCTTCTGTTTGTTGCCACAATTCATTTCCGGTACTGTGAAAATGTGCTTGAAAATGGTTGTCATTATGATTTTGATCTAAAAAGAACGCATTGGGATTCTCGGCAACGATCTTTTTAGCCATAGAATAATAGGACAAGGGGTCGTCGGGTTTGGCTTTGGCCGGGCATTTGATTACACGAGCTCCATAGAGTTGTAATTGCAGAATTTTAGCTTCGGCAGAGCTGTCTTTTACAGTCAAAATACATTTATATCCCTTGATCAATGAGACCAATGCTATGGACAATCCGGTATTGCCACTGGTCGCATCTACAATAGTCATTCCGGGTCTTAAGCGACCTTCTATTTCTGCTTTTTCAATGATATAATTCACCACCCGATCTTTGATAGACATCGAGGGGTTGAACGCTTCTATTTTACCATAAATTTCACAACCGTATTCATTGCTTAATTTATTCAATCGTACTAAAGGGGTATTTCCTATTCCTTGTAACAAAGAAGTGTACAAGGGTTTCAGTCCTTTTATTTTGTTCATTTTATAGGTTGGTTAGGTTGGTTTACTTTTTTACGCATCAAATTTACGTACAAATTCGGTAAAAATTTGTATAAATAATAGGATAGTTTGGCGGTTTTACCAATATAAACTTTATTTTTTCTGTTTTGATAGGCTTGATAGGTTTTTAAAGCAACTTCATCGGCGGTCAATACTTCATTTACCGTTTTATCTCCTTTTACTCCGGCTCTAATTTGAGTAGCGATAAAGGTAGGATATACCATCATAACGTGTAATTTTCCGGCTAACTCGGCTCGTAACACACTAAAGAAACCTTCCAATCCAAATTTAGAAGCGGCATAAGCGGTACGTCCAATAACCGGCGCATATCCTATGACACTGGATATGGTAATGACACTTCCTTTCTGTTGCAATATATCATCTATAAACAGATGGGTGAGATAAACAGACCCATTTAAATTAGTGTCTATCAATTGGCGATAACGGTTTATATCATATTCTTTATCAAAATTATGAATGTAAGTAATTCCGGCATTATTGATTAAAACACGAACAGAAATACCCCTTTCTTTAATATTTGAATAGGCTTGTTGACAGCTGGTTAAATCACTGACATCACAATTTTCCGTTACGATATCAGTACGATGATCCAATGAATCTTTGAGGAGTTGTAATTCCTTTTCTTTTCTTCCCAGCAAGACTAGACCAAAATCATTTTGGGCAAAAATGGTGGCAAGTGCTTTTCCCAAACCACCGTAAGCACCGGTAATAACTACATATTTTTTACTCATTTTTCTTAGATTTTAAAGGCATTCTATGAAAAGGTTTTGTGCGATCAAACAGGTATCGGTAAGTAGTGTGAATTTTTGATTTTTTGGTTTCCCCTAATTTTGCTACCAGTTTAATCATAGCCGGGTTAAAGTCGCCGATACCATGCATTTCAATCATCTTGTAATTGGTTTTTTGTTGCATCATTTGTTGTGCTACATAGGTAATCGCATGGGTAATACCCTTCCCGTCAAATTCGGGAATGACACCAAAAATGATTCCCAATAATTTATGATTTGTCTTAAAAAGTTTATGTTTGAGAAAAATCAATTTTCCCCACAGATTTAATTTACCATGGACGTGTTTAAAAACTTGGTTGACCTCCGGAACCGAAATAAAAAATGCAATAGGCTGGTCTTTATAATAAGCAAACCAAGCTACTTTTTCGTCCAAAACAGGTTTTAAAGAATGAATAATAGCCCGGGCTTGACGCGTTTTCATCGGTGAAACACCCAAGTGTTTTGCCCAAGCTTTATTATAAATAATTCTAAATTCGTCAATATATCGATCCAGATTCTTTTTGCGGATGTGTTCAAATTTGTAATCGGTATTTTTCAATACTTTTTGTACGGAAGCTACATAATTATCGGGCAAGGGTTCATAAATATCCCGTTTGAATGTAAATTGATTGAAATAACATTGAAACCCGTACTTTTCAAAAAGGGTTTTATAATACGGATAATTATAATTGGCTAAATAATTAGGTTCTTCGTCAAATCCTTGGGTTAACAAACCCCACCATTTATCACGATCTCCAAAATTAATAGGACCTTCCATGGCTTCAACTCCTTTTTGTAACAGCCAATTTTTTGCCGTATCAAACAATAAATTAGCCGCTTCTTGATTATCAATACATTCAAAAAAACCGATTCCTCCTACCGGATATTCGTTGTTTTTTAGTTTGGTTTTGGGGTTGATAAAGGCTGCTATTCTCCCGATTAATTGGTGGTCGTTGTTCATCAAAATCCAACGACTGAAATTAGTCTTATTGGCAATGGCGTTTTTTTTCTTGTCAAAAACAGATCGTATATCTTTATCTAAGGGTTGAATCCAATAAGGATGATTTTGGTATAAATCTACTGCCACTTTACTAAACAAAGCTTCATCTTGCGCATCAAGAACAGGTTTTAGAATCATGAGTACCTAAAAATAGAGGTGCAATTTACATAAATTAAATTTTTTAGATTAGCTTTAATCTTGAATAATAAAATCCTTCGTATCATCTCGATCATATTCCGGTTGTAAATTACTGTGATTGATGCCAAATTGGTTTCGTAGTAAGGCTTCTACTTTTTCGCAAATAGTATCAAACTCTGATAATAGAATATCTTTTTTGAACTCGATATGCGCTTCAAAATGAATGCTGTTATCGTTGAGTTGCCACAGGTGTACATGATGTATATTACGAATACCGGGAAGTTTTACAATTTCTCGTTCTATTTCTTTAATTACAATATGTTTAGGTGCAAAGAGCATCAGTATTTTAAGAGAATCTACAAATATTCTCCAACTCATATATATCAAATAGATAGAAATCAACACGGTCAATACCGTATCTATCCAATAAATCTGATAGTACTTCATCACCAGACCTCCAATCAATACTGCAACCGACGCCAACATATCGGTCAATAAATGTAGGTATGCTGAACGCATATTAAGATTGTGTGAGGCATCTTTTTTTAAAAAAAGCACCCCTAATCCATTGCCGGCTATACCGAGTATTGCCAACCAAATCACGGTAGTACTGGCTATTTCTACGGGATTGTCAATACGTTTTATGGCTTCTACTATCAGTAGCACTGCTATGACAATTAAAGTAGCCGCATTAAAAAAAGCAGCAATTATTTCTGCCCGTTTATATCCAAAAGTTTTGTCTAAATCTTGTTTTTTCTTCCGGCTGAGATAGTTGGCAACAAAACTGATAATTAAAGCCAATACATCGGTCAAATTATGCATCGCATCGGATAATAAGGACAAACTTCCGGAAAGAAATCCGCCAATAATCTGAGCCAGCGTAATGATGACATTTAATAAAATGGTAAAACCTAAATTTTTACCGCTGATGGTAGGATGATGATGATCGTGCCCCATTATGATAAATTTATATGCAAAGATATAAAAGCCTATACATAAAAAAAACGCCTAAGATTATTAGACGTTTTTAATTGTTTATTCTAATTTTTCATTAGAAATCTAAAAAAATCTATTGTTTATGAAACTTTAACTTCTTTTATTTCATTAGCCCAAAGACCGTGTTTGGTACAATATGCCGTAGCGGCTAGTTTCATTTTGGATTTGGTAGGCACTACATAGAAATCTACCTCTACTTGACCGGAAGCGTTTCCGAGAGTACCGGCTTCAAAATTGGCTTGTGCCAATAAGGTTTCTCCATCCCATAATTGTACATACGAAATGTAATGATCAAAATCATCGGGATGCGAATATTCATTTCCTACTTTTACGGTCACTTTAAATTTTTCACCTTTAGTCGCTGTATCATCGCAGTATAAAAAGGGTGAATGACGATCGATGTAATCTTTTTTTGCTTCTTTTTCAACGGTTGAAATGTCCACATATCTATTTACTTTCATAATATTGTATTTAAATGTTAGTATTATTTATTATGTACAAAGATAACAAGTACTTTCTATAATAGGGCTCATTTCTATAAATAGTATTGATACCTTTATAAATATAATAGATTTTGTACCTGCTATACCGGTATTTTTTTAACACGATTCGCATGTCTGCCTCCTTCAAATGCTGTGCTGATAAAGGTTTCTACAAATTCCAATGCTTGATACAACGAAACAAAACGAGCGGGAATACTCAATATATTAGCATCATTGTGTTTGCGTGCCAATTGTACCAATTCATTATTCCAACATAAAGCAGCTCGTATCTCTTGATGCTTGTTTGCCGTGATAGCGGCTCCATTACCACTACCGCAGAGAATAATACCTAAATCAGCTTTTTTCTGTGCTACCGCCGTTGCTGCAGGATGAATGGTATCGGGATAATCCATACTTTGATCGGTATCTGTACCAAAATTTAAAATTGTGATACCTTTGCTTTCCAAAAGTTTAATGATTTCAAATTTATATTGAGTTCCAGCGTGATCATTGCCTATGGCTATGGTTTTTATTTTCATGTATAATTGGTTTTACAGCTATTAACATTTTTAACATCAATTGTTAATTAAAAAATCTAATAACTTATGATTTAATGACTTAACAAATATGTGAATTGTTCACAAAATTACAATTAAAACTCATAAGTTTTTAAACTTTGTATTCCTATTTTTATAAGAAGCTATTTTTAACAAAAAACCAAATTTGATTATTCTTTTTTATTCACATATTATCAACTGATTTTTGTTTGTTTATCTACATTATAAGACTTGATTATTTTTCACAAAATAAATCATATTATTTATAAACATCTTGTTAGTAACTCAAGTATTTATATTGATTTTTAATCTTTTACAATAGTTATACATTGTTTATAAAATTTTATAACTAAGATAAATTCACAATTAAAAATAAAAGGACCTTTTTTTATGATAGAAATGAACAGTCTATTATATACATCATTGTTTTTTTAAATTTTTAATAAAAAATAAATATAGTATTTATAATTGTTGATAACTGGTAAAAAAAATAAAAAAGGAAAGCCTATTTATATTGTGTAACTTTGTCCTCAATTAAATAGAACACATAATGACAAAAAAAAAGAAAGGAAAAAAGAAACATTCTTTTGAAAAACAATATACACAAGCTTTATTACAATATCTAACCAACCACGCCAACCGCAGTTTTAATCATAAACAGCTGGCTTTTCAATTGAATATTGTAGATGATTACAACAAAGGTGAATTAAAAAAATTATTGGATAAATTACTCAAAAGTCAACAGATAAAAGAAGCCGGAAGAGGTAAGTACAAAATAACACATCAATCCTATTATTACGAAGGAACCCTGGATGTAACGATGAATGGTACTGCTTTTTTGCTTTGTGACGAATTAGAAAAAGATATCTATATACCCTCTCGAAACCTGAATCATGGATTACACGGCGATTATGTTCGTGTATATACTTATAACAGACAACGCAGTAATAAAAAACGGGAAGGTGATGTAGTAGAAATTATCAAACGTGCCAAAACTACTTTTGTAGGTACTTTACAATTACATAAAAATCACGGTTTTGTCGTACCGGATGACAAGCGTATGTACGCTGATTTTTTTATTCCTATCAAAAATATAAAGGATGCCAAAGATGGTGATAAAGTAGTTGTTAAGATGAAAGATTGGCCGGCTAATTCTAAAAATCCGTTTGGCAGAATTATAGATATTTTAGGAAAACCGGGAGAACATAATACTGAAATGCACTCCATTTTATACGATTATGGGTTACCTTATAAATTTCCTGAAAATGTGGAAAAAGATGCCGCTCATTTACCCATAGCAATTACTGCAGAAGAAATTGCCAAAAGAAGGGATATGCGCGAGGTGTTAACCTTTACGATTGATCCCAAAGATGCCAAAGATTTTGATGATGCCCTTTCTTTTAAAGTATTGCCCAACGGGCATTATGAAATAGGTATTCATATAGCCGATGTATCGCATTATGTACAACCGGAGACTATTTTGGATAAAGAAGCTTATAATCGTGCTACCTCGGTATATTTGGTAGATAGAGTGGTACCTATGTTACCCGAAATATTGTCTAATAATGTATGTTCCTTACGACCCCATGAAGAAAAATTGACTTTTTCTGCCGTTTTTGAAATGGATGAAAAAGCCCGAGTGGTAAAACAGTGGTTTGGACGAACCGTTATTTATTCTGACAAACGCTATGCATATGAAGATGCCCAAGCCATCATAGAACATCCCGAACCGGCAAAAACAGTAGAATCCAAACAAGATAAACAACTTATTGAGGCTATTTTGACATTGGATAAATTGGCTAAAATATTACGTAAAAACAGAATGAACGCAGGTGCTATTACCTTTGATAAAATAGAAGTTCGATTTGATTTAGATAAGGATAAAGAGCCTATAGGTATTCAATTTAAACATTCCAGAGATGCCAATAAATTAATTGAAGAATTTATGCTCTTAGCCAATAGAAAAGTAGCAGAATTTATAGGGCGTAATAAAGATGGCAGTCCTTCTAAAAAAACCTTTGTATATAGAATACATGATGAGCCCAATATTGAAAAACTAGCTGTTTTACAACAAATTATAGGAAAATTTGGTTATAAAATAGATACCCGTAATGTAGAACTTTTATCAAAATCTATCAACAAACTATTATTGGATGTCAAAGGTACACCCGAAGAAAATATGATAGAAACCCTTACCATTCGTTCTATGAGTAAAGCGGTGTATACCACCAAAAATATAGGACATTACGGTTTGGCATTTGAATATTATACACATTTTACCTCTCCTATAAGACGCTATCCCGATGTAATGGTACACCGTTTATTACAACATTATTTAGACGGTAAAAAATCGCCTAAATTTCCTGTTTACGAAGAAAAATGTACCCATGCATCAGAACGTGAGCAAATGGCGACGAAAGCCGAACGGGAAAGTATCAAATATATGCAAGTGAAATATATGCAAAAACATCTACACGAAACATTTGAAGGTGTCATATCCGGTGTAACCGAATGGGGCATGTATGTAGAATTGACCGATAATTTATGTGAAGGAATGGTGCGTATCAAAGATATTGAAGATGATTATTACCTGTTTGATGAAAAGCAATATGCCGTGATAGGTCAAGCCACTAAAAAGATGTATCGTTTGGGTGATAAAGTAACTATACGTGTTAAAAATACTGACTTAGAACGCAAGCACTTGGATTATACTTTGGTCAATTGATAGAATAAATTATATTTTAGGATATCGTATTAATTTAATTTGTACTTTTGTCATATCTAAATTTTATCAAAATGAATGCACTAACTATATTTCTCGGAATGATTGGAGGTTCCCAAGTTATCATTATTGTTGTTATAATCTTATTACTTTTCGGTGGTAAAAAAATACCGGAATTGATGCGTGGTTTGGGTAGTGGTATTAAAGAATTTAAAGATGCTACCAAAGAAGAAGATGATGAAAAAAAGAATATTGAGGATAAAAAGTAACCAACCAAAATAACCCATTAAAAAAGCCAACATTTATAAAATAATGTTGGCTTTTTTAATGGGTTATTTCGAGTTATTTATCTTCTTTTCCGGTATTTCGTTTCTTTTTTAAATTGGCTTCTTTCATAGATTCGCCTATTTGATTGGCTGCGGTAAATGAGGCGACCATATCGTTCAGCATATTACTACCGGCTTGTGGTGAATTGGGTAATAATATCAAATTGGAATTGGTATCACTACCTATGGATTGTAGTGTGTCGTAATGTTGGGTAACGATAATAAGTGCCGAAGCTTCTTGTGAATTAATACCTACCCGGTTTAATACATCTACACTTTCTTCTAATCCTCTGGCTATTTCTCTACGTTGATCGGCTATACCCATACCCTGTAGTCGCTTGCTTTCAGCTTCTGCTTTGGCACGTTCTACAATTAAGATACGTTGGGCATCTCCCTCGTATTGAGCCGCAACTTTTTCACGTTCTGCTGCATTGATACGGTTCATCGCTATTTTTACTTTTTCATCCGGATCTATATCGGTTACTAAGGCTTTGATAATATCATAACCATAATCTAACATAGCTTCTTTTAATTCTCTTTGGATAGCCAGGGCAATCTCTTCTTTTTTTACAAATACATCATCCAATATTAATTTAGGAACCTCCGCACGAACGGTATCAAATATAAAAGCGGTAATCTGTTCATGAGGATTTTGCAGTTTATAAAATGCATTATACACATGATCCCGTTGAATCACAAATTGAACTGATATTTTAAGATGAACAAATACATCATCTTTGGTTTTAGTTTCTACAATTACATCTAATTGTTGTATTTTTAAACTGATTCTTCCGGCAATCCGGTCAATTAAAGGTACTTTTAATTGTAATCCTGCATGACGTATGGAACGGTATTTTCCAAAACGTTCTATGATCGCAGCCGTTTGTTGTTTTACGGTAAATAAACCGCTTCCAATGATAATAATGGCAAAAAATAGAAATAAATAAAATCCAACCATGGTACTAAGTTTTAAGGTTAATGATGATAAAGATATGAATAAATCAGCAATTTATTCTATCTATTTGTAGATAATAGTTTATTTTTGTTACAAAGTAGTTCATTAATAATTTTAGTATCTCATATTATGAAGAAAATTGTGTTCAGTATTGTTTTGGTTCTCACCTTGATTATTGCCGGATATTTCTCATTTGTATATTTTGTTTCGTACAGTGAAGGGTACCGTGCCGGTGAACTGATCAAATTCAGTCATAAAGGTTTGGTTTTTAAAACTTGGGAAGGAGAACTAAGCCAAGGCGTATCAGAAGCACAACGTTTTGAATTTTCTGTAGAAGACCGTAAGGAAAATGTCATACAAGATCTCAAAGATATGCAGGGAAAAATGGTAAAACTCACCTATAAAGAACGTTTTGCTACCTTTCCTTGGCTAGGCGATACGAAATATTTTGTCATTAAGGCAGAGTTAGCTAAATAAGTATTACCAACTTACACCTGCGCCACCGCCACCCGATGAACCACCACCAAAACTAGAGCTTCCACCAAAACTGGAACTGCTACTACTACCAAAACTGCTACTAGAACTGGAACTGGATGAAGCAGTAATCTTGGGAATAGTCAGTCTTTTTTCTTTGTGATAATTACAGTTTTTACATTCATACAATTCTTCTCTAATTCCGGAATGACTGGTAGTAGCTCTTTTGACAACCTTGCTATGTGCTTTATAATAGGTTTTATATTTACATTTCGGACATTTACTATACTTGCTAAAGCGTTTGGTATATTTTAAAATCATTATATCATCATCATTTTCAGTAGCCCAAACATCGTAATCTACCGATTTGATTTGCTCTTCTACCAACTGTCCTTTTTTTAAAAACGGATCTTCAGTCACTTCCGATTTTTTAAACATTTTTTTACCGTTTTTCTTACTATAACGCGGATGGTTCCGGTACTTTTTTAACCTTCTTTGTACCAATAAATAGCGTATGAATAAAAATGGCAAGGGAAATAGTATCATAAACAAGAGATGTTTCATATGATATAAATCTTGAAACTTGTCATAAAAATCTTGTTTGCTTTTATCTATTTTTCGCGTATTGGATAGGTAATACAACAAGCTGAACAATACGAACATTCCATAGATTCCCAAGATATAATACATTGGGTTTGTGCTTGGCACATAGGCTACCCCACCGGAATCGTAAATATCATCCTTTACTTCCGGATTTTCCAGAATTGTTTTTATTTTTTTCATACCGGCTATCAGGCCTTGGCCATAAGCTCCTTTTTTAAAATACGGCACCAATTCTTGCGAGGCAATTCTATAACTCAACGCATCGGTTAATACGGCTTCCATTCCATAACCGGTTTCAAACTCGGTTCTGCGTTGGTCAATGACGGTTAATATTAATAAACCGTTGTCTTTATTGGCTTGTCCGATGCCCCATTTTTTAAATAGGGCTGTAGCAAAATCTTTAGGAACTTCAGTACCAATACTTTTTAAGACGACTACCGCTATTTGAGCGGTAGTTTTATGCTCTATTTCGGTAATTAACCGGTTTAATTCTCCCGTTTCTTCAATAGATAGATACTGATTGGGGTCTGAGACCCATCCGCCGTCAATAAGCTTGGGATTTGGCACATTATCTACCGTAAAAACATCCTGAGCATAGGTGTGGATACTCAGAATTACAAACAAGATACCGAGTATTCTAGTCCATGTCATTTTCATAGCATTCATTTTTATTGATTCAGTTGTTTGATAGCCTTGTTGATTCGGTTGATGCTTTCTTCTTTTCCTATCATAGCCGCGATATCAAACACGTGAGGGCCTTGCATACTACCGACCAAACTCAACCGGAACGGCATCAGTACTTTTCCAAAACCCAATTGTTTGTCAGTAATCCATTGCTTTACGGTATTTTCTATATTTTCAGCGGTAAATTCTGAAATATCCTCCAGAATGGTTGCCAATACATGCATGATATTCTCTGTTCCTTCTTTCCAAGCTTTTTTTGCTGCTTTTTTGTCGTATTCTGTCGGGGCAATAAAGAAATAAGTTCCCAATGTCCATAAATCGGGTATAAAAACCGCTCTTTCTTTAATTAATTGTACCACCGCCTTGACATAGGAAGTATCAAAGTTTTTTCCTGTTTTTTCTGTGATGATTTTAGTAAACTCCGTTGCCAACATAGCATCATCTGCCTGTTGCATATATTGATGTTGGAACCAGCGGGTTTTATCTACGTTGAATTTTGCCCCGCTTTTACTTACTTTTTCCAATGAAAATGCAGCTATCAATTCCGGCATTGTAAACAACTCTTGTTCCGTTCCGGGATTCCATCCTAATAATGCCAACATATTGATGAAAGCTTCCGGAAAATAGCCGTCTTCACGGTATCCTCTGGATACTTCGCCGGTTTGTTCATTGTGATATTCCAATGGAAATACCGGAAAACCCAATTTATCGCCATCCCGTTTGCTCAATTTTCCTTTTCCTACCGGTTTTAACAATAATGGCAAATGTGCAAATTCAGGTGCTTTCCAATTAAAAGCGCGGTATAACAAATAATGCAATGCTAGAGAAGGCAACCATTCTTCCCCCCGGATTACGTGTGATATTTCCATCAAATGATCATCTACAATATTCGCCAGATGATAGGTTGGCATCCCATCGGATTTAAACAATACCTTGTCATCTAAGGTTTGCGTATCTATCGTAATTTTTCCTCTGATACTGTCTGTGAGTTCCAGCATTTCTTTTTCCGGAATTTTAAACCGAACCACATATTTGGCTCCTTTTGCTATTTTTTCTGACACTTCTTCTTTAGAAAGATGCAATGAATTATGCAGTTGTCCCCGATTTTGCCAATTATAAATAAAGGTTTCTCCCTTGCTTTCCTTTTCTTTTCGGTATGTATCCAATTCTTCGGGTGTGTCAAATGCGTAATAAGCCCAATCTTTATCAATCAATTCTTGCACATATTTTTTATAAATTTCTTTGCGCTCACTTTGTCGATAGGGTCCGTACTTTCCTTCCTTTCCGATGCCTTCATCGTAGGGTATTCCCGCCCACTCCAATGCTTCTATTATATAGCGTTCAGCATTGGCAACATAACGTTTTTGGTCGGTATCTTCTATTCGCAAAATAAAGGTGCCGCCGTTTTTTTTGGCAAATAAATAATTGTACAATGCGGTTCTTACACCACCAATATGTAGGGGACCTGTAGGACTGGGGGCAAATCGTACCCGGATATTTTTTGACATAATTTTCTAATTTTTGCAAAGATATGGCTTTCGATTTACTTTTCTATTTTCCTTTGGTCTTTCTACTGTTTTTTCCCTTTTCTATTGAAACCGTGCCTTGTTATTTTCAATGAAATAAATTTTAATGTACATTTGCCGTAAATCCTATTCATTTGAGTATTTATCAACATATACAAGACAAGCTACAAGCCTTTATTCGTAAGTATTATACCAACGAATTAATTAAAGGGCTTATTCTTTTTTTGTCTTTTGGTTTGTTGTACTTTATTTTCACTTTGCTGGTTGAGTATTTTTTGTGGTTAGGACCCTTACCCCGTACTTTATTATTTTGGTTATTTATTACGGTTGAAATTATTTTATTTTTACGATATATTGCCTATCCGCTCTTTAAGTTAATCGGATTCGCACGCGGCATCAGTCCGGAGCAGGCTTCTGCTATCATTGGAAATCATTTTCCCGAAATAGATGATAAGTTGCTCAATATGTTACAATTACATAATTCTTCTAATCAATCTGAATTGGTTTTGGCCAGTATTGAACAAAAAGCCAAAACTTTACAACCCATTCCTTTTACGAAGGCTATTCGTTTTACACGGAACACCCGTTATCTCAAATACCTACTGATTCCTCTTCTGATGATTCTTTTTATATATCTATCGGGCAAACTGGATTCTTTCAATGATAGTTATGTCCGGATTATGCATCATCAAACGCCTTATACGCCTCCTGCGCCTTTTCATTTCCAATTACAAAATTCATCTTTAGAAGTTGTTGAAGGTCATTCTTTGCCTCTGCAGATTACCATTGTTGGTGATATCATTCCCCAAGAAGCTATGATTTTTTTTGAAGACGAACACTATTTTTTACATCAGGAATCGCCGGGTATGTTCAGTTACACGTTTGATACGCCTTCTCGTGATTTTACTTTTTATTTCGAGGCCAATGGCATTCGCTCACGATCTTATTCCGTCCATATTATTCCCACACCCAAGATTCAACATATTCAGATGCATGTGCATTATCCCAAGTATGTACACAAAGCTGACCAAATACTCACCAATACCGGTAATCTTGTGGTACCGGTCGGCACCCTAATTTCTTGGCATATTGCTACTAGTCAAGTAGATTCCCTTTATTTTATTTCTGACCGCCATACCCAGTCTTTTAGTGCTCATTCCGGTTCTTTTTCTTTTTCTAAAAAGATTCTTACTGATATTTCTTATACCATTGCTGCATCCAATCAATACCTATCTCAATACGAAAAATTACATTTTTCTATCGCTGTTTTAGAAGATGCCTACCCACAGATGGAGATTAAAACAGATATAGATAGTACTGCTACTGCTACGGCTCAGTTTATCGGACAATTATCGGATGATTACGGTTTATCAAAATTGGAGTTAATTTACTACGATCAATTGCATCCGGCACAACATCATGTCCATGTTATCCCGATTCCTAAAGCGCGTATTGCCAATTTTTATTATGTATTTCCATCGCAATTGGATTTACAGCCCGGCATCGATTATGAATTTTATTTTAAGTTGTATGACAATGATGAGGTTCATGGTTCAAAATCCACCAAAAGTAAGCTATACAGTTTTCACAAAGATACCCCTATAGAACGAGAACAAAAGCTCTTGAATGCTCAAAAAGAGCAACTGAAACATTTATCTAAAAATATCACCCGTCAATACGAAAATCGTAAGCATGTAAAGGAATTATCTCAGCAGCTTAAGAATCTTTCACAACCTGATTATCAAACCCGTTCGCAACTTCAAAATTATTTGACAAAGCAACAAGATAATTTGGACCAAATGCAACAACAAACCCAAGAATTACTACAAAACCTACAACAGCAACCCCCGCTGGATAATCCCTTTATCAACGATCAAAAGAACGCTATTTTAAATCGTTTAAAAGAAACACAAGCGCTCTTAAAAGAACAAAAACTACTGGATGAACTACAAAAATTGGCCGACAAATTAGATAAGGAACATCTATTGGATAAATTAGAACGCCTACAGGCAAACAGCAAACAAAAAGAAAAGAGTTTAGCCCAACTACTAGAATTGACCAAACGTTTTTATGTCGAGCAAAAAGCCCAACAGATTAGTGAAACCTTATCCAAATTAGCACAAGAACAGCAAAAGTTGTCCGAATCAAAAGATAACAGTCTTGAAAAACAACAAAAATTGACAGATGCCTTTGATCAAATTAAAAAGGATCTTCAACAACTTGACCGTGATAACCAAGACCTCAAAAAACCCATGGACTTCGAAGTGTCTCCAGAGGAACAAGAAAGTATTTCTAAGGACCAAAATGATGCCTCTTCCGATTTACAATCCAATAAAAACAAAGCAGCCCAAAGTAAGCAAAAATCTGCCGCTTCCAAGATGCAACAAATGTCCCAAAGTATGCAAAGCCAAATGCAAATGGCACAAGGTGATATGATTCAAGAAGATATCGCTCTCTTACGCATCATTCTTGAAAATTTAATCACCTTCTCTTATAAACAAGAAGATTTGATGCTACAGATGTCTGACGAATCGCATACAACTGCCCAATTTGTGACGCATTTAAAAGCCCAAAACACCCTTAAAACCTATTTTGAACACATTGATGATAGTTTATATGTATTATCTTTACGACAACCCAAATTATCTGTTTATTTGAATAAATATTTATCCAATGCCCATTACTATTTAAATGCTTCTTTATCACATTATACTGATAATCAATATAATAAGGCAAATTCTGACCAACATTCCGTTATGAAAGCCGCCAATGATATTGCCCTTTTATTAAGTAATTTATTAGATAATATGCAATCTACTATGATGGGTAAGGGACAGGGTCAAGGACAAGGTAAAGGCAAGGGTCAAAACGGTCAATCTTTTAGTTTACCTGATATTATCAAGCAACAATCCGAGTTAGCTAAAGAATCTTCACAAGGACAGGCCGGTAAACCTGCTTCCGGTTCAGATGGTAAATCCGGTGAAAAAGGTTCCCAACAATCCGATTCATCCGGTACGAAATCCGGTAATAGCGGTGCAAATGCAGATGCAGAGACCTACCGTATCTACCAACAACAAGCACGTTTGCGTAACGCCTTGGAAAATCAATTACATGATATACAATCCCCTGCTATTAAAAAGCAAGCTTCTTCAGTTATCACTAAAATGGAACAATTAGAACGCTTGATTTTAGAACAAGGCATCACGCAGCAAGTTACCCAACGTATGTTAGCATTGCATTACAACCTATTGCAACTCAAGAATGCAAAAGAGCAACAAGAACAGGAAACCAAACGTCAATCTCATACCGCCCCTCCAAGTTTACCTACTAAAACGCCCCAACAAATTCAATTTTTTAACACCTATTACAAACAGATGGAGATACTCAATAGAGAAGCTTTACCTTTTACCACACCCTATCAACAGAAGATCCAACATTATTTTAAGATCGCACCATGATACTATTTAATTCCGAGAACAATTTTGAACTTTCCCATCCGGAAACTACACAAACCTGGTTATCTAAAGCTATTTCATTATTAGGATTTAAGGAAGGTGCTATCAATTATATCTTTTGTGATGATACATATCTACTTTCTCTCAATCAAAAATTTCTAAATCACGATACCCTGACTGACATCATTAGTTTTGACTACTCTACTTCAGAACTGCTTTCCGGTGACATTTTTATTTCTACTGAAAGGGTCTCTGAAAACGCTCTTCTTTTTCACACGACTTTCAATCACGAATTGCATCGTGTTCTTATTCATGGTATTTTGCATTTTGCCGGATATAAAGATAAAACCGATGCTGAGAAACAAGAAATGAGAAAACAAGAAGATTATTATTTATCTTTGCACGAATTTTAAAATATAGTTCCACGTGGAACATTATGTCACTATTTACTACTACATACGATGTTATTGTTATTGGTGCCGGACATGCCGGTTGTGAAGCCGCTGTAGCCAGTGCTAAATTAGGTTCTCATACCTTGTTGATCACCATGTCTCTACAAAATATAGCCCAAATGAGTTGTAATCCTGCTATGGGCGGTATTGCCAAAGGACAGATTGTACGTGAAATTGATGCCTTAGGCGGTATGAGTGGTATTGTTTCTGACAAAACAGCTATCCAATTCAAGATGCTTAATAAATCCAAAGGCCCTGCTATGTGGAGTCCTCGTGTGCAAAGTGACCGTATGCGCTTTTCTGAAATTTGGCGTTCGGTATTGGAACATACCGATAACTTGGATTTATATCAAGATATGGTGGTAGATTTACTAGTGGATGCCCATCGTATTACCGGTGTGAAAACTACCTTGGGTTTTCCTATAAAAGCAAAAGCTGTTATTTTAACTGCCGGTACTTTTTTAAATGGTAAGATACATATCGGCGCAAAATCATTTAGTGGTGGCCGTGCTGGTGAACGTGCCGCTACCGGTATTACCGAGCATTTGGTTTCACTCGGTTTTCAGACCGACCGTATGAAAACCGGTACGCCTCCCCGTGTAGATGCCCGTTCTTTAGATTTTTCTAAAATGATAGAACAACCCGGCGACGCACATCCTTCTAAGTTTTCGTATGCTCCGGAAACGCAAGCTTTAACGCGTCAAAAGTCCTGTTATATGACTTATACCAGTCCGCTGGTACACGAGTCTTTGCAATTTGGTTTTGATAGAAGCCCTATGTTCAATGGTGCTATTCAAAGTGTAGGACCCCGATATTGTCCGTCCATTGAAGAAAAAATCAATCGTTTTGCGGATAAAGATCGCCATCAAATTTTTGTAGAACCCGAAGGTTGGGATACCAATGAATATTATGTCAATGGCTTTTCCACTTCGCTTCCTGAAGAAGTTCAAGATGCTGCCTTACGCCAGGTTCCCGGTTTTGAACATGTCAAAATTTTGCGCTTTGGTTACGCGATTGAATACGATTACTTTCCTCCTACTCAATTGCGACATACGTTGGAAACCAAGCGTATTGAAAACTTATATTTTGCCGGTCAAGTGAACGGTACTACCGGTTATGAAGAAGCAGCCGCTCAAGGTCTGATGGCAGGAATTAATGCGTCATTGAAATTGCAACACAAAGCACCATTTATTTTAAAACGCAATGAAGCCTATATAGGTGTTCTCATCGACGATTTAATTACCAAGGGTACAGAAGAACCATATCGTATGTTTACCTCTCGTGCAGAATACCGCACTTTATTACGTCAAGATAATGCAGATATTCGGTTAACACCTATGTCTTTTGCTATTGGGTTAGCTTCTCAGGAACGTTTACAAATGGTACAACGCAAAATTTCCGATACAGCACGTTTTATTACATTTTTAGAAAAGACTAGTATCACACCCGATGAGGTCAATCCACTTTTAGAAACCTGTCATGCTGCCCCTATCAAGCAATCAATGAAAATGGCAAAAGTTTTTTCCAGACCCCAACTTAAGATGGATGATATTATTCAATTTCCCAAGGTTTCTAATTTTATCAAGGAACAGCATATTTTAGAAGATGTATGGGAACAGGTCGCTATTCATTTAAAATATTCCGGTTATATCAATAAAGAAAAAAATAATGCCGATAAGCTCAACCGACTGGAAAATGTTAAGATTCCTGAAAATTTTGATTTTAATGAAATCCTTTCCATTTCTACTGAAGCGCGTCAAAAATTAACTTTGATACAACCGACTACTATTTCACAAGCAAGCCGTATTAGTGGAGTTTCTCCTAGCGATATTTCGGTTTTGTTAGTACATTTAGGACGATAGTTCCACGTGGAACGGGTCCCTTTTTTTATTCATAAATTTATAAAAATTGGAAAAAATAATTTGTAAAGATTTTACAGTGAGTGGAGAAAGCTTTGAATTGCATTACAATCCAGAGCTGGATTTATATGCGACCTCACCTCAACCCGAAGAGGAGCAACTATCACAATATTACCAAAGCAAGGCGTATATCTCTCATACTGATTCCCGTGAATCTTTTTTTGATAAGATATACCAATGGGTCAAATGGTATGCCATTCAACGTAAAGTAAAATTGATTGATTCTTTGGGTACTTCTGCGCGTAAACTATTGGATGTAGGTTGCGGTACCGGTTCTTTTTTAGAGGCTGCTGCAAAAAAACATTGGCAAGTTTTTGGCGTAGAACCCAATCCGGATGCTCAAGATCTCGCCCGACAAAAATTAAATAAAGATGCCTGTGTGTTTGACAGCATAGAGGCATTTAACAGTAATGCGTATTTGGGTACTTTTGATGTAATCACACTTTGGCATGTTCTAGAACACGTTCCCGATTACGATGTCTATATCAACAAATTAAAAAAATTACTCACCCCTACCGGCATCTTACTTATAGCGGTACCTAATTACAAAAGCTATGATGCTAGCCACTATCAATCTTTTTGGGCAGCTTATGATGTGCCACGGCATTTATGGCATTTTTCTCCAAAAGCCATTCGTTTGATATTCAAACAGCATCAGTTGAAAGTCCATCGACGTATTCCTATGAAATGGGATGCGTATTATGTAGCTTTATTATCCGAAAAATATATAACCGGAACATCCAATTTTCTCAAAGCTTTTTATATCGGTTTTCTGTCTAATTGGAAGGCGAAGTCTTCAGGAAACTATTCTTCCTTGATCTATTTGATAAAAAAGGAATAAAAGCCTCTTTTTTCTTGCTCTATTCTTTGATTTTAAGTAGAGGTATATAAAGCCTTTTGTTTTTTATTAAAAGCCTTTAAATCGACTATTTTAAACCCTTTTTAAATAAAAAATATTAATATATTCTTTTATTATAATAAATAATATTGATAGTTATATATTTTCTTGTTGTATTTCTTTTTTACCGTATTTAACGATTTGGTAATATGGAATAGTTTAATTTTGAAAAAGATTGAAATCTGATACAAGAGATGAAAAAAAAAGATATTAAAATATTGTTGGTAGATGATGAACCCGATATTTTGGAAATCGTCGGTTATAATTTATCCCACGAGTCTTATCAGGTAAAAACAGCCAAAAACGGATTGCAGGCTATTGAAAAGGCTCAAAAATTTGAACCCCATATTATTTTACTTGACATTATGATGCCCGAAATGGACGGAATTGAAACTTGTGAAAAATTACGTGCAATAGATAAATTTTCCAATACCATTATTGTTTTTTTTACCGCTCGTGGTGAAGACTATTCTCAATTAGCCGGTTTTGATGCCGGTGCAGACGATTATATTACTAAACCCATAAAACCCAAAGTTTTATTAAAAAAAATTAAGGCTTTATCACGACGTATTGTTCCCAGTCTGCAAAATGTTACTATACTGAAATTCAAAGACTTAACAATAGATAATGCCGCATATACGGTGACCTATAAAGACCAAATATATCAATTTCCCAAAAAAGAGTTTGAATTGTTATACCTGTTAGCTTCTCAAAAGGGAACGGTTCTCAAAAGGGACTATATCTTAAATAAAATTTGGGGAGATGTGATTGTGGGCGACCGTACGATCGATGTACATATACGTAAGTTACGAAAAAAATTAGGCGATCATTTTCTGGAAACTATCAAAGGAGTCGGGTATAAATTTGTAGCAGATGAAACTTAAAAAAACCTATTATTTTGCTTTGATTTCTGCCGGCTTTATCAGCTTGCTTGCTGCTTTATTATTGGTGTTTTTTATGCTAATTTATGGACATTCAAGAGACCTTGTTTTGGTAATTCCTTTTACATTTATATTGTTTTTTGCCGCTTTTTTTCTTATTCAATACCGGGTAGAACACTTTATATATCAACGTATTAAAAAAATATTTCAAAGTGTAACCGATTGGGATATTTCGCAATTACCCGATAGTTTTAACACATCCGATTTGGATAAAATGTCTGAA
The DNA here is from genome assembly GCA_964396505.1 of uncultured Polaribacter sp. Classification (GTDB taxonomy): domain Bacteria; phylum Bacteroidota; class Bacteroidia; order Flavobacteriales; family Flavobacteriaceae; genus DQTL01. The sequence continues at coordinate 28,256 of CAYNFJ010000005.1, forward strand.
GAGGTTCGCAAATATGCTTTGAATAAACGTAACGAAATAGATCATTTGAACGAGCAAGCTGTTTTCAGGCGTGAATATATGGGCAATGTGGCACATGAACTCAAAACCCCTTTGTTTGCGATTCAGAGTTATTTATTGACACTCATCGACGGTGGCGGATTGGATAAAAAAATCAAAAAAAAATATTTAAAAAGAGCCGAAAAAAATGTGGACAGGTTGGTCAACATTGTAGAAGATTTGGATTTTATTTCCAAGATGGATGCTCATGAAATTCAATTGTCTAAAACAAGATTTGATATTGTTTCATTGATCAGGAGTAGTTTGGATTTATTGGAAATGGATGCTACCAAATACGGCGTATCCATACAGTTATTTCAAGATTATGCTCCCGTTTGGGTATCTGCCGATGAAAAACGAATCGAACAGGTATTGATCAATTTAATATCCAATTCTATTAAATATGCCAAAAAGGGCGGCACTTGTGTTATCAAAGTAAAGGAAAATCAGGATAGGTTTCGCATCTGTGTAATCGATGAAGGAGAGGGCATTGCACCGGAACATATTCCCAGATTATTTGAACGTTTTTACCGTGTCGATAGTAGTCGGTCCCGTTCTGAAGGAGGATCCGGACTGGGATTGTCTATTGTCAAGCATATTTTGGAAGCACACCACCAACAAATTACTGTGACTAGCGAGCCGGGAAAAGGCGCTCGGTTTTGTTTTACTTTAGCCAAAGCATAAGACATGAATTCTCTACAATCATTTCCATACCTTACGGTTTTAAAGATCTATTTGAATCTCAAATCTCAAATCTCGAATCTCAAATCTTAAATCCTAAATCCTAAATCCTTAAGTTTCCGCACATCCGATTTAGGAATCCATCCTATTTTTCCATCGGATAATTTTATTTTGTACCAATCATCCAGACTTTTTTCTATATTCACTTTAGTGCCTTCGTGCAGTACAAAACTCTCGGAAGCACTTAATAAAGGCTCGGATTTAATAGACACTTTCGGGCTAAATACAATAGCCGGTTGGTCTTTTAACTCGTGATGATGTGCTTTTACGGTGAAAAAAAGTGTTGTTAACATCAGTAGCAAGCTGATAAAGCTCAGGATAAAATAGAGGCGTTTTTTATCGGTATAAACAGAAAAATAATACCACAGAAAAAAGATACCTGTCAGAAAAGCAAATACCACACTGATCCAAGCCCAGGTATTGTAATGCACCGGATAAATCAGTTTCTCTGAGCTATTTTGTAAAAATGTTTTGGGTATTTTCTCAAAAGCATCAATCCGCATACGTTCTGCAAAAGCCAGATTGTGTTTGGCATCTTCCATGCCGGGTTGTAGCAGCAAGGCTTTTTCGTAGTAATAGATACTGGGTGCAATTTTATTTAATTTGTAGTAAGTGTTTCCCAGATTGTAGTATAAATCAGCCGATTTTTTACCGTTTTTTTCAATTTGACGATAGGTTTTTAACGCTAGGCTATAATCGCTGTTTTTATAGGCGGAATTGGCTTGTGTAAATAACGTGTCAGCAGTTTGAGCAAACAAACCGTAACTCATAAATAATAATGTGATGTTTAGTATTGTTTTCATCCTATTTTCAATTCATTATTAATTTGATGGAGTACCTTATTTGCCTTGTTGTATTCTTCTTTCATCATCGTATCGGTTGTAGGCGTGTAACGGGCAAAGTTACAACGGTCTAATACGTTTAAAAATTCTTGAATACCGGTTTCACTTACTTGGTATTTTTTAAGCAATGCACTAATTTTTTCTTGACTGATATCCGATGTTTCTATTTGTAATTTGGCTTTTAGAAAGTTGTGCAAGGCTTTTTCCAATGCCACGTAAAAAGCTTCTTTATGACCGAGTTGCTTTTTAGCTTCAGACAGATATTTTTTAGCCAATTTATCAGCTTTTCTTATTTTATTTCCGGTGATATCGGCTGCTCTTTTGCGTTTTTTTTGACCGATAAGTACACCTATCGGAATACTGATAAAAGGAATAATTAACAGCCAATAAAACCAACGGGAAGTAAAGAAATCGGGTCGTTCCGCTACAAAAGTCAAAGGGTCTGTATGAATGAATCTAAAATCACCTCCGTTGCTTTTAACCCATTGTTTGGCAACCAGACTATCTGAAGTAGAATTCAAGGTTTTTCCTTCGGTTACTTCTAGTATAATGGGTTCTGAATGAACGCTGTGGTACTGTTTGTCTTTCGGATTAAAATACGAAAAACTAACGGGCGGTATCTTGTATTTTCCTTTGTAATTGGGAACAATAGAATAACTATCTGTGATACTTCCTTTTAATCCGGACAAGGTAGTGTGTACGTTTTGTGTTCGTTCCGGAGTGTATATTTCTAATTCTGAAGGGACATTTATTTTGGGAATTTCAAAAAGTTTAAGGTTTCCGGTTCCGGCTATTTTTACATTGATTTGTGTCGATTCATTTGCTTTCAATGTTTTTTTAGTACTACTTATATGCAATGAAAAATCACCGACAGCACCCGTATAATTTTCAGGTTTATTAGCTTCCGGCAATGCGGTTACGCGCACCAGTCTTTTTTCGGATGTATAATGTGCATTTACCCTTCGTGTAAGGGGGTTGCCAAAAAAATCATAACGACCGGTAGGGACCTCTACCATTATATCCATCTTAATGGGATTGATATAGAGTTTTCCCGATTTTTGAGGAATTAATACGGCTTTTTTCAGGGTGTAATAATGGTAGGCTTCCCCTTTGTATTCTCCGGCTTTTGGTTTTTGATTTGGAATCTCTATCTCTTGATTCCAAAAACCTTCGTATTTGGGTATTTCGCTAAATTGTGCATTATAAAAACCTACATTTCCATTAAAATACAACCGGTATTCTACATAAATGCTTTCGCCCACATAGGGATTTGTCTTCGAAACTGAAGCCACTAAAAAGATGTTTTTTTGGGCTAAATAATGTGGATCGTTCGGGTTTTTAGGAACCGCAACTTTATCGGTTACATGCAGTTTTACGCTGTTGGATTGGTAGGTTTTGCCTTTGTATTCAATACTTGCCGGCGAAATGGTAAAATCTCCTTTCGCTTTTGGTTCCAGAATAAAGGTATAGGATTGAGAATAGGATGTTTTTCCATTCACCCAGGATTGACTCACAGACGAGCTGGGTCCGGCCACAACTGTAAAGTTAGCAAAATCGGGGGCTGCAAAATCATCGGCACCGTTTTTATTGATGGTAAAGTCGATGCGTACCCGTTGATTGACACCCAATGTGTTTTTACTCACTTTGGCTGTAAATTCAAAGTCTTGAGCTTTTGTGATAAGGCTCACAAATAACAGCAAAATAAAACTATATTTTTTAAGTGGTAATATCATTTGTCAGGTTCCATTTTAAGCAAATACAAATTTCGGTATAGTCTTATCAATTCATTAAAAAAGTTATGTTAAAACTTTATAAAGACATCAGATTTGCTACCAATCCTTATCGGTCTTAACCGGTACTCCTTTTACTTTTTTTGCATTCATTTTATCTTGGGTTTTCTTTTCTTCATTTTGTAGCGCTTGTAATAATTGTTGGACTTGTTGGGGCGATAATTTTCCGGGTTGCGGAGCCTGTTTTTCTTTTTTGTCTTTTTTGTCCTCGTTTTTATTTTGCTTTTGATTCGGGTTCTTTTTATCGTCTTTATTCTTGTCCTTCTTGTCTTGATCCTTTTTGTCTTTGTTCTTTTTATCGTCTTTATTCTTGTCTTTCTTGTTTTGATCCTTTTCGTCTTTGTTCTTTTTCTTGTCTTTATTCTTGTCCTTCTTATCTTGATTTTTTTTGTCTTTGTTCTTTTTATCGTCTTTATTCTTATCCTTCTTATTTTTATTGTTCTTATTCTTGTTCTTATT
>CAYNFJ010000005.1:32244-39518 GCA_964396505.1 uncultured Polaribacter sp.
TTGTTCTTATTCTTGTTCTTATTGTTTTTGTTTTGTTGGTTTTTTAATAACTTTTGAGCCAAAGCCAGATTATAGCGTGTTTTTTCATCCGTTGGATTTTTACGCAAGCTATTTTTATAAGCTGCTACGGCTTTTTGATAATTTTTTAGTTGCATATACGCATTGCCTATATTGTGGTAGGCGGCTGCTTTTAATGCGTTATCGTTGGCGTTTTTGGCCAAATATTGATATTGTTCTATGGCTTCTTTGTACCGTTTTTGTCGATAGATGGCATTGGCTGTGTTATAGATAGATTTGGGGCTGTCCGGATAATTGGCAAGGGCTTTTTTGTAAGCTATTTCCGCATCGGCATATTTTTGTTTTTGATACAATTTATTTCCTTCACGCAAATGAGTTTGCGCCAAGCGTTTTTGTTTGTTCAAATTTTGAGCATACAGTGGCTTATTCATTAAGAAAAATAAAAACACACTACTGAGTAGGGCTATATATCCTTTCATTTTAGTCATTTTTTTCATCAAACAGGTTTAATTGTTGAATCCATTTGGTTTTCTTTTCCAATAAGAAAATATCCAATACTATAAGCAATAATCCAAGACCTATAAACCATTGAAACTGGTCTTTATAATCAGAATATTCTTTGGTTTCATATTCTTTTTTATCGGCATGGATAATTAAATCTTCCATAAATTTCACTGCTTCTTTTGTGTTATTCCCATCGATGTATTGTCCCTTTCCGGCTGTGGCGATTTCTTTTAGAATATCGTCGTGCAGCTGCGTGATAACCATATTGCCGTCTTTGTCTTTTTTATACCGGACATTGCCATTTTCATGAATAGGAATAGGGCCTCCTTTACGTGTTCCTAAGCCTATGGTGTAGGTTTTGATGTTTTCATGGGTTGTTTCTTTCGTTGCGTCCACGGCTCCTTCCCCATGATCTTCGCCATCGGATAAAATAAATAAATACCGGTTGGTTTGTTCGTCATCATTGTAATAGGTTTTTGCCAAATCTATGGCTTGTTTTATGGCGGTACCTTGACTGGAAACCAAATTGGGATGGGCGTTTTCTAAAAACATTTTGGCGGCGGCATGATCGGTGGTAATGGGCAGTAGTGGAAACGCATTACCGGCATAGACGATAATTCCTACGCGGTCGCTTCCCAGTTTATCAATTATTTTACTGATAATTAATTTTGCTTTTTCCAGCCGACTGGGTGCTACATCTTCGGATAGCATACTCTTGGAAATATCTAATGCAAAAACCATGTCCACTCCACTGCGTTTTACCGTTTTTAATGCAATTCCCATTTTTGGATTTACCAATCCGATGATTAATAAAGTGAAACCCAAACTGAGCACAATCATTTTTAAAGTGGATTTAAAGACAGATTGTTCCGGGCTTAAGCGTGTCAGCAATTCTTTTTCAGCAAATTTTTTCTGTTTCTTTTTTTTCCACCACAATACCCACAAATAGGCTAACCAGATTATGGGTAACAGCGCTAGTAAATAGAAATATATGGGTTGTTCTAATTGATACATTTTCTGTGTTTTTTATTAAATAAAACTTTTAAAAACAGTCATTCTTAAAAATAGTTCTATCAGTAGTAATATACCTGCCATCCAAACCCACCAACGGAATTGTTCATCGTAATTGTAGTACTTAAATTCTTCAATTTTTGTTTTTTCCATCTTGTTGATTTCTTCGTAGATCTTTTTCAGTTTGGTATTGCTGGTGGCTCTAAAATAGCGTCCGCCGGTTTCTTTGGCAATATTCTTGAGCAAGGCTTCGTCTATTTCCACTTTTTGATAGCTGTAATTCAAGCTACCATCTCTATTTTTTGAGCTGGGCATCAGGGCATTACCATTAGTTCCTATTCCGATGGTATATACCTTGATACCCAAGTTTTTTGCAATTTCTGCCGCAGTCATCGGATCTACAAATCCCGAGTTATTCACTCCATCGGTTAATAAGATTATTACTTTGCTTTTTGCTTTGCTATCTTTAATTCGGTTAATCGCAGAACCCAATCCCATACCAATGGCGGTGCCTCCTTTAATATCGCCCCATTTTAAATCTTTTACATTTCGAATTACAATGCTTTTATCACTGGTTACCGGTGTTTTGGTGTAACTTTCTCCGGCATAAGCCACAATTCCTATCCGGTCATTGGGACGTTTATTGATAAAATTGATGGCAACTTTCTTTAGAGCCTCTAACCGGTTGGGTCGTAAGTCTTTTGCTAACATACTGGCTGATATATCTATTGCCATTACAATGTCAATTCCTTTGTTGGTCTTCGTTTTTTTACTGACCGAATAGCTACGCGGTCGGGCAAGGGCAATGATTAAAAAGCTAATAGCCAATAAGCGTAGCACGGGCAAAATCAATTTTAATCGTCCCAAAAAATTAGTTCCTTCTACAAAAGCCCGGGTAGTTCCTATACGAAGCCGTGCTTTATCCTTATTTCCCACCCATAAGTACCAAGCAATCAATACGGGTATTCCGGCGAGTAACCATAAAAAACCGGGATTTAAAAACTCAAAACCTTCGGGTAGTATGTTAATTTTCATCATCATCATCGTTGCTTATTTTTTGTAATTCTATAGATTGGGTTATTCTACCGGCTATTTTTTTAGCATAAGAATCGTCTTTTTTGTACACGATTAATACACTTTGAATATGTGAATCATTGCTGTAAATAAACTGATTAAATTCCAGTTCTTGACCGGCAACTCGAAAGTTTCCGGTAATTTTTTTACCTTCAATATCATTATTTGTAACCGCTGCTTCATCGTAATTAAATCCGCTTATTCCTTTTTGATTTTGAATCATCTGTACACTATTTTCTACAATCATATCCAGGCTTACTTCTTTTTCTGATGCGATTTCAGAAGTAGTAACTTGGCATAAAAAGCCGTTTGTCAGGCTACCGTAAGAAAAAACTGACGTAGTTGGGTCATCGGTAGCGGTTGCTTTCAATATTTCCGGAGTTTCCAATGTAACAGCCGGATAGCCGTAATTACTGCGATACCAGGTGCTTTCCAAGAGTTTTTTGGTCGGATGTCCGGTGATGGTATCTACCACATAAGTATAACCAAAATAGCTGACACTGCCCAAGGCTAGAACCAATAAGGTTACCAAACCGGAAATAAGGACAATCCTTCGGCGTTTTTTACGGGTTTTTGCTTGGATTTCTTCCGGTGATATTTCTACAATTTCATTTCCAAACTCATCCAATTTAGGACGGTGAATAATTTCTTGAATGTTTTTTATGATTTGTTCTGCGGTACGACGGTCGTCTTTGATTTGTGTTTCTTCCGGTCGTGCTTTGGCAAATTTGACCAAATCGGCATTTTGAAGGAACGTGTGCAATTCTTTGATACGTTCCTTATCAATACCCAATTGCTTGGATTTATTGTGTAATTCCAATAAAGTAATCAGCTCATCCGTAGTGACTTCTAATGTAGGTATATTGACATCTTTACCGATATAACTACGTACAATGTCGGTCAATTCTACATAGTATTCTTTTATTTTTTGTTGTTCTATCAGTTGTTTTTTATCTAGATTTTCCAGATTTCCGGTCGCTTCTTCAATGGGGCTTAGCAGGATTTGATTGTGTCTTTTTTTAGATTTTCTAAGCGTAAAAATCAACCAAAAGATTCCGGATAATAATACGATTAACGCCAATAACCACCACAGATATTGGATATAATCTCGCCACGTTTTAGGAGGTGCTTTGTAAATGTCTTTGATGGGAAATAAACCCTGTTTGGTAGTATCTACAGCTACGGTTCCTACGTGTATCAAAAGGCTATCGGTCAGGTAATGTTGCCGGTCAATCAGCACTTTTTGAGCCGGTAGGGTATAGACACCGCTATCAAAAGAGGTGAGGATGTATTTTTTGTACAGCCGGTTTTTAATAGTATCTACGGGTAAATCATGCAGTACTTCTATTTTGTGCAAACTGTCGGTTTCTAATTTTGGAAACTTGACATAGGCTTGATTTTCTGTACTGATTTCATATTGTATTTGTTCCCCAATACGGATGTGTGTCGTATCGACCTTAACAGAAATTTGAGCAAAACCTACGACGCTAAACAATAAGAATACACTATGTAATACTATTTTTTTCAATGTTATTTATTTTTAAAATATCCTAATAAATGCTTGACGTAATCTTCATCATTCCGGGTATTGATAACACCGGAACCGCTTCGTTTAAATGAATTGATAAAATAGTCTTTATTTTGTAAATAGTGGGCTTTGTATTGAGTACGCACTCTTTTGGAAGCGGTATTGACCAATGTGGTTTGTCCTGTTTCGGCATCCAATATCGGCACCAACCCCAGATTGGGAAGCGCTTCATCGCGTCTATCATAAACACGAATACCGGTTAAATCGTGTTTTTTTCCGACAATTTTTAAGGCGTGTTCATAGTTGGTATCCACAAAATCGGACAGCATAAAAACAATGGCTTTTTTCTTCATCACTCCGGATAAAAATTCCAATGCTTGTGTAATATTGGTCTGTCTGCTTTTGGGTTCGTATTCTATCAATTCACGGATAATACGCAAGACATGGCTGCGTCCTTTTTTAGCCGGAATATACAATTCAATCGTATCGGAAAACAGGATTAGCCCTACTTTATCATTGTTTTGAATCGCAGAAAAGGCCAAAGTAGCGGCAATTTCGGTCAAAGTATCGCGCTTCAACTGTTTTTTGGTGCCAAAATATTCAGAGCCACTGACATCGACCATTAGCAACATGGTCAATTCGCGTTCTTCTTCAAAAACTTTCACATAAGGTTCGTTGTAACGGGCGGTTACATTCCAATCTATATTTCTGATATCATCGCCATACTGGTATTGTCTCACTTCGGAAAAGGTCATACCGCGTCCTTTAAACGAACTATGATATTCGCCGCTAAAAATATGATCGGATAAACGCCGGGTTTTAATTTCTATTTTCCGAACTTTTTTAAGTATATCAGCTGTTTTCACTTACTCAGGCTATTTTTACTATTAGGATTTTACGATTATTCCAATTTTATCGAATGAACAAAACAACCTCGATTTAAGGTACTTCTACTACATTGATAATTCGTTCAATAATATCTTCGGGAGTCATATTTTCGGCTTCGGCTTCATACGTAATACCGATTCGGTGGCGCAACACATCCATAACGATGGCTCGTATATCTTCCGGTATTACATAACCACGTCTTTTGATAAAGGCATAGGCTTTGGCGGCAATACCCAGATTAATACTTCCTCTGGGCGAGGCTCCAAAACTAATTAAACCTTTTAATTCCGGTAAATTATATTTTTCAGGATAGCGGGTAGCAAAGACAATATCTAAGATATATTTTTCAATTTTTTCGTCCATATAGACCTCTCTAACCGCTTCACGAGCTTTTAATATTTGTTCGATGCTCACCACGGGATTCACTTTTTCAAAATCACCTTGCAGGTTTTGGCGCATAATGAGTTGTTCATTATCGATAGAGGGATAATCTATTACCGTCTTGAGCATAAACCGGTCCACTTGTGCTTCCGGAAGCGGGTAGGTTCCCTCTTGTTCCACCGGATTCTGAGTAGCCATTACTAAAAAAGGAGCATCCAGTTTAAAAGTGGTATCACCTATGGTGGTTTGTCTTTCTTGCATAGCTTCCAGCAGGGCAGATTGGACTTTGGCAGGCGCCCGGTTGATCTCATCTGCCAGGACAAAGTTGGCAAAGATGGGCCCTTTTTTGATGCTGAAATTGTTTTCTTTGATATTGTAGATCATGGTTCCAATAACATCGGCAGGTAATAGATCCGGTGTAAATTGAATACGGCTAAAACTACCGTGTACCGCTTGAGCAAGGGTGTTAATAGCCAGTGTTTTAGCCAGACCGGGGACTCCTTCTAACAGGATATGTCCATTTCCCAACAAACCGATTAACAAGCGTTCGATCATTTGTTTCTGCCCGACAATTACTTTGTTTATTTCCAAAAGCAACAAATCAATAAAAGCCGATTCGTTAGCTATTTTTTCATTGATAGCTTTAATATCGACTGATTTTTGTACATTTTCCATGGTATCTTAATTTTTATATGATATAATATATATTTTTCTAAGGCTACGCAAGTTGCAAAATGATACAGACTCCTAGTGTTAATAGTGGGTTAAAAAAAATATTAATAAAATCATAAATTTTTTGTTTTGTATATTGCAGACACCTAACTTTTGATTTTTGGAACTACCGGTTGGTAAAAAAGCTACACACTACCAAAACACAACATAAAACACAGCAAATCAATATATTATAAAAATCAAAAAAATACAACAATCAAAAAAGTTTATTTTTTTAGCAAATTTTTTATATATTTGGCTATCCTTTTGATGTTGCTTATTTACGAACCAAAAAAATGATAAAAATATTTTTATTAAAAGCGCTCTTTACCATACTCTTGCTAACGATTTATCAAGATATTAAAGCACAGGATAAATCCATAATTGTTACCTATAGAAAAGAAGCCATATTGAATGAGAGTAGGTTTGTAAACCAACCCACAAAGTTTAGTAAGATTATTGAGTTTAGAAAAAAACAGAATAAGGCTTTAACGGATGTTGGATTTTATCTTTTTTGTAATACTTCTGAGTCTTTGTTTAAAGTAGATGATATTTTAGATTTAGAAACTGATAGATGGAAAAAAATGTTTATTAAACTCGGTGGCGGTGGAGATCTTATCTATACAAATGTTAAAAATAAAGAACAACTATGGGAAAAAGAAGCTTTTGGCAGTGATTTTTTAGTAGAGAATGATATCACTACTTATAATTGGGAAATAACGAATGAAACTAAAAAAATTAATAAATACATATGCTACAAAGCAATTTCAAAAAGAAAAGTAAAAGACAAGGAATACACATCTGTTATTGCATGGTTTACGCCTGATTTACCTTATCCTTTTGGACCGATAGAATATTGTAATTTACCGGGTCTTATACTTGAGTTAGAAGTTGCGAGCATTAGGTTTTATGCTATTAAAATTGATTTAACACCATCTAACAAAGAAATTATTAAACCAAAAAAAGGTAAAAGAGTTACCTTTGAGGAATTAATAGAAATAGGAAAAGAGATGCGATCTAAAAAATAGGGGAACTATATTACGAACCCAAAAAAACCAAAAAAAAAAATGAAAAAAACACTCATATTTATAGTTTTTACAACTTTTATCACCCATGCTCAAGTTACGTCAGGTATTTTGTATTATAGGGGGGCTATGGT
>CAYNFJ010000006.1:0-6428 GCA_964396505.1 uncultured Polaribacter sp.
AAACCTTTGGAAAGTGCCGGGAGGTTTTTCTGTAACACCTTATCAGATACCGTCATCACATCCATCCTGATTTCATACCGAAACATCGAAGTTGCTAATAAGCTTCCGTCAGAGGCATATACGTTTCCTTTATTTGCATATATTGTATCCAATTTTTCTGTTATCTGCTCAGATAAATCTTGGTATTTTTCACCATCTACAAGTTGGATATAGATAATCTTTCCGGCAATCCCTAACATCAGGATTAGCAGAAAAGCAAAGAGAAAACTTGCCTTACGAATGATATTTTCACGGATTACAGCCACTTAATTATTTGTCTTTATTTCTTTGATAATATGAACCGGTTCTTTGGATGGGTATAAACCCAAGTCTTTTACTTTTTTTTCAATATTTGATTCCAATTTCAATTTCATCGCTTGGGATCGCAATGCAATATATTCGGCTCTCAATTCACGTTCTTGTTTGCTCAATTTGGCTATTTTCAATACTTTTTCATCGGTTATATGACTGCTACGCACCATCAACATCAATAAAAAAATGATAAATATGACCATTCTCCAGTTCTTTAGCGCCTCTTGATTGACTAAGAACTCTCCTTTGAGAAAACCAAATATTTTATCCTTGACACTACTCATTTATATCTTTTCAGCAATGCGCAACTTGGCGCTTCTCGCTCGATTGTTATTTTTAATTTCTTCTTTTCCGGGGACAATTAATTTCCCTACTTTTCTAAGAGGAACTTGAAAATTCCCATACATATCCCGTTCCGGTTCCCCCTCGAATAATCCATTGCGGATAAACCGTTTTACCAACCTATCTTCTAATGAATGATAGGAAATCACAGACAAACGCCCCTTTTTATTTAACAAATCCGGCACCTGAAGCAAGAATTCTTTCAATACTTCCAATTCTTGGTTTACTTCAATCCTAATAGCTTGAAACACCTGCGCCATCACTTTGTTTTCTCTGCCTTTGGGCAAATATTGTTGGATAGCGCTTTTCAAATCAAAGGTGCTTTTCAATTTCTTCTCCGTTCTGGCTTTTACAATACTACGGGCTAAAGCCCGGGAAGAACGCAGATCGCCGTATTGGTATAATACATCAGCGAGTTTTGTTTCGTCATACGTATTTATCACCTCATAGGCCGATAGGCTATTCTCTTGATTCATTCGCATATCCAATTGCCCTTCAAAACGTGTTGAAAAACCCCTTTGAGAACTATCAAACTGATGGGAAGAAACGCCTAAATCGGCCAATATACCATCGACTTTTTTTACACCATACAATCTCAAAAAACGCTTGATAAACCTGAAATTTTCAGGTATCAATACAAATCGATTATCTGCTATTGCATTTGCCTGAGCTTCTACATCTGTATCGAAGGCAAACAAACGCCCTTTTTCTCCTAATGCTTCCAGAATTTTCCCGGAATGACCGCCACCTCCAAAAGTGGCATCCACATATATACCGTCCGGCTTAATAGCCAACTGTCGCACACTTTCTTCTAAAAGTACCGGATTATGATAGCTCATCTGTGGATTCATTCTCGTTACCCATTACTTCTTCTGCCAAATCGGCAAAACCATCCATTGCATCGTTCACTGCTTTTTCATAGGTGTCTTTGTCCCAGATTTCTATGATATTAACAGCCGATGACAATACTAATTCTTTACCGATACCGGCAAAGTTGATTAAATCTCTAGGTATGAGGATGCGTCCTGAAGCATCGACATCTACCACCTTAACTCCTGCGGTAAATAAGCGTATAAAATCATTGTTTTTCTTTCGGAATCTATTCAACTTATTGATCTTTTCCATCATAGCATTCCATTCTTGCATGGGATAGAGCTCCAAACACTTCTGAAAAACAGCACGTTTCAACACAAAACCATCCGACAAAGCAGGCAATAACTGCTTTTTCAGAGGCGCTGCAAGCATTACTCTGCCTTTAGCATCGGCTTTACATTCGTATGTTCCTATTAGACTTATCACAATAATTCTTAAATACGAGTCAAAAATATAAAATTTTTCCCACTTTTTCCCACTTTTTCCCACTTTGTTAATAACTTTTAGCGTTCTATGAATCAAAACATTAGCTTTCAGCAGAAGAAAGGTTTGAAAAAAATAGTAGAAAACAGCTTTGGATGCATTAAAATAAGCTTAGGTTCCCATCAATTATAATGATTTTCGGTATTAATTGGTTATCTTTGCCATCTAACCTAATAACCAACTATAATGAAACCGAAACTTATAACAGAAGGAGACTTTAGTTATTGGGAAAAAGGAGAAGGACAACCCATTGTCGTTTTACACGGATTAATGGGTGATTTAAGTAATTTTGGAGGAGTTTTTGATTTTTTTTCTGAGCATAACTATCAAGTAATCATCCCGCAATTACCCATATATACTTTACCCATAATTAAGACCAATGTTAAGAATTTAGTAAAATACACCAAAAACCTTATTGATTATAAAGGTTTGAAAGATGTGATTCTATTAGGAAATTCTCTAGGTGGACATATTGCCTTATATTTTACCAAACAGTATCCAGAATTGGTAAAAGCTATGGTACTGACCGGAAGCTCCGGATTATATGAAAAATCTATGGGGAGTACCTATCCTAAAAGAGGCAATAAAGACTACATAAAGAAGAAAGTTGAGGAGGTTTTTTACGATCCGGCTATTGCTACCGATGAATTGGTTGCCAACATTATGGAAACTGTCAATGATAGAGGAAAAGTAATTAGAACACTCGCATTGGCAAAAAGTGCCATTCGTCATAATATGGCAGCAGACTTGCCCAATATGACGATGCCTACTTGTTTAATTTGGGGTAAAAATGATAAAGTAACTCCGCCGGAAGTCGCCGATGAATTTCAAAAATTACTACCCGATGCCGAATTGTTTTGGATAGATCATTGTGGACATGCGCCTATGATGGAACATCCGGAGGAATTCAACACAATTCTGTATAAATGGTTACAAGCAAGAAAAATTTAGATGAAGATTAAAACAGCCCAGTTTGTCATGAGCAACACCGATGTTGCAAAATGTCCTAAAGAATTGCTCCATGAGTTTGCATTTATTGGCAGATCTAATGTGGGAAAATCATCCCTGATCAATATGTTGATGGGACAGAACAAACTGGCTAAAACCTCGGGAAAACCCGGAAAAACACAACTAATTAATCATTTTATTGTCAATAAATCTTGGTTTTTAGTAGATTTACCCGGCTATGGATATGCTCAAGTATCCAAGTCAAAAAGAAGTGTTTTTCAGGGGTTTATAACTCACTATTTTCTAAAGAGAAAACAATTATCCTGTGCTTTTGTACTGATTGACATCCGTCATAAACCTCAAAAAATAGATTTGGAATTTATGCAATTTTTGGGTGAAAACGGGATTCCGTTTTGCATTGTTTTTACCAAATCGGACAAATTAAAGGTCAATCAGATTAATAAAAACATTTCTACCTACCAAAATGTAATGTTAGAATCTTGGGAAGAAATGCCTACATATTTCATCACATCGGCTCCCAAAAAAACCGGTAGAGATGAAATATTGTACTTTATCGAACAGGTCAATGAACAATAATTTCTCTCTGTATGGTTATGCATTCAACCAAGGATAATTTACAAATACTCTATGAAGATAACCACCTGATTATCATTAACAAACGAGTTGGTGATATTGTTCAAGGCGATAAGACAGGAGATGTTCCGCTCAGTGAGATTGTCAAAAGCTATATCAAAGAAAAATACCACAAACCCGGCAATGTATTTTTGGGTGTGGTTCACCGATTAGACCGCCCTACCAGTGGCGTCGTTATTTTTGCCAAAACTTCCAAAGCCTTATCCCGATTAAATGGACTGTTGAGAGATAAAAAAATACATAAGATCTACTTGGCTATTGTAAAGGGGCAACCTGTTGTCAAACAACAGACATTGACTCATTATTTAATCAAAAACCCCAAAAACAATAAATCTACTGCCTTTGAAACAGATAATAAAGGGCGTAAAAAAGCTGTTTTGCACTACAAAGTTTTAGAAACTTTTGACCGCTATTCACTGCTGGAAATAGCATTGGAAACCGGCAGACATCATCAAATACGTGCACAATTATCCAAGATAGGACACCCTATTAAAGGCGATTTAAAATACGGGTTTAAACGGAGTAATAAAGATGCCGGCATTCTGCTTCACGCCTACCGGATCCAATTTGAACATCCGGTTACAAAAGTTGCAATACACATTACAGCTCCTCCTCCTGATTTTCCGTTATGGAACCATTATCATACAAAAAACCCATCTTAAAAAAAGACGGGTTTTCTATATATCATTCAGTAATTATTCTATCAGCAGCCTTTGAATTGTTATACCCGAACCAGATTCTATTTTTACAAAATACATAGCAGGGTTCAAATCCGCAATATCAAAATGTGTACTAGAAACGGCTGAAAATGATTTGATTAATTTTCCGGTTACATCGTAAATACTAAGTTTCTCAGCCGGTCTATCAATCGTAAAGAAGTTCGTAGCCGGATTTGGGTAAATTGTATAGTCTTTCATAGCAACTTGATCAGAAACCGCCAGTACCGCTTGCTGATTTCCAAAAATTCTATACTCACCGGCTTGTAAACTAATCGGTGCAGCCGTATCGGTAACATTAATTGAAGTATCGTCCATCAGGTTATACCACATTCCTGTATAAGGAAAATCAGGCACAATATTTTGGGTAGTTACATCAAAATTAGCCAAAATCACCACATTTTTAAGTTCTGAACTAGGAATGGCATCATCCCAAATGTAAATTTTAGGAGTCAAGGTGCCGGAATTTATAGCATAATCTCCTTCAAAAACAGGTTCCTCTTCTTTCAATTTAATAATTTTTGCCCAATCATTGTAAATCTGGCTTCTATCGGCATCTGTCAGCCAGTTATTGACCCATTGCGGTTGGGGTTTGGTAGCAAGTCGGCAATCAGGAACATCTACTGTACCATCGGTACAGGTATAAAGTGAATTATCCATTCCCAAATCGCCAAAATGCCAAATCATTTTGGGACCCGGAATGGGTATAGTCACGGCACCCAAAGCACGCATTCTGGACAAAGCTACCGGAAGACTTTGTACGTTATGATTACTATTGGAGGTATTACCATATTGTAGATTTTTGTACATCAACCGTTCCTCATCGTGACTTTCTGCATATCCTAACAGTCTTTTACCGGTAAATCCGTGAGCGGTATAACCCATTCTATCGAAATTTTTATCACCGGTTTGTCCCATTGTCAATTCATTATACGGATCGGTCATCTTACCCCACATCATTACCCCTTTACCTTCTCCTATCCGGTAATTTGCCCATTGTTGCTCTTCAGCATCTTGTCCCAAATGTTCAAAAATAACATAATGCGTAGGATCCACAGACCAAGAATAATCGGCATATTCCTTTAATATATCGACACGATCTTGTTGATATGAATTGGTACAAGCATCATCGCCGGTACAGTTTTGAGTAAAACCTTTGGTCAAATCCCAACGGAATCCATCGATATGAAAATCTTGAATCCAATGTTTAATAACACGTTTTACATAATATTTGGTCAATGGTTTTTGATGGTTAAAATCATTTCCTATTCCGTAACTGTGCGTAGCTGTAACATTAAAATAAGGGCTTACAGAACTGGGATTGCCCCAACCATCTTGATCGTCATCGGTCATCCACATACGCACCATTGGGTTTCTACCCATCGCATGATTCAAGACTAGATCTAAAATAACGGCAATACCATTTTGATGAAACAAATCTATCAATTCTTTAAATTTATCTTGCGTACCGTAAAATTTATCCAAAGCCATATGAAAAGACGGGTTATAACCCCAACCTTCATTGCCTTCAAATTCCATAACCGGCATGAGTTCAATCGCATTGACATTAAGATTCTTAAAATAATCTATCTTATCTATTAGATCTTGGAAATTACGATCGGCATCAAAATCGCGTATCAACACTTCATAGATAACCAAGTCTTCTTTTTTAGGTTTTTGAAAATCGGCTACTTGCCAATTATAAGCAGATTGTGCTGTTTGTAAAACAGTCACTTCACGTTCTTGGCCTTGAGGATAGGCAGGTAAATTAGGATAAGATGCTGCCGGAATCCAAGGATCATCGAAAGGTGATAAGACCAAAGTAGAAAACGGGTCTGCTGTCTTCACCACTTTAGGAGCATCTGTAACGGGTTCTGTCTCAAACACCCAATACTGATACGTATATACTTGTCCGGGAACCAAGCCGGTCAGTTCATACCAATATTTTCCGGAGGAAGGGTCTTTTTTCATCGCGTAACCTGTATCGGGTTGCCAATTATTAAAACTACCGGCAACATATACAAAATCTTTAAGCGGTGCGTTGAGTACCAAGGTTGCTTT
>CAYNFJ010000006.1:6528-38636 GCA_964396505.1 uncultured Polaribacter sp.
TCGGCATTTCCATTGGTGTTTTGTGCTAACAATTGTGTAGCGGCTCCGGAATTGACATAGATTGTTTCATTTTCATTCGGGGCTAGCATTTCAACCTGAAAAGCTCCCACATTAAATATAAAATCAGTACATCCGTTATCTTTAAATTCTTGAGAACCGTCTTCATTACGAAAAACCATCCCCATCTTAGTAATATCAGCCGCTTGAGCAGATGTCAAACCAAAATAAGTTTCCGGCACAAAGGTAATACTCCACGTACCGTCCCCATTATCCGTCATTTCACCTACGCCGTCATCTTGTCCCCAATTACCTACGACATAGGTCCAAGGATTGGCATCATCTCCTACTCCGGAATGCAAATATACCTTGTTAGGATTCGTAAATCCATTACAATCTGTATCGGTACTATTGGTATAAACAGTTATGGTAACAGACTGGTTTATCTCAATAGGAGATGGATTTGTAACGACAGCTTGTGACCAAGCTGCAGTTATAAATAATTGTAAAAGTAGTACTATAATTTTTTTCATTCTTATGTTTTTCTGTTAATATGTATATTTGTTTGTCAAGCTCAAAATTTACTGCGAACGTACTAATAAATAAGCACTAATTATATTTATATTTCCAGAACTTACCCAAGAAAACAAATGAATCTCATAAGCTGTTGTGGTTGCATCCCAATTTTTCCAAGCACTGGTAGCCACTTTCCGGTTATCTCCCGTACTTGCGTGAGTCCCGAAATCGGCGTTTGTTACGGGGTAAACATCGGTATTGTTTAGGTTTCTGGTACGTAACTGAAAATTAACATCTCCGGCATTGATACTTTCGTATTTTACTACTAATTTCACTTGAATTTTCTCATCTTTATTATAAACAGAAGGTTCTAACGCCGTATCATAACCTGCCACATCCTCACCCGTAGTGTTGTTTTTGGTAATTTCATTGGTTCCTATGGTAACACTACTGACATTATAGGAATTAACGGTAAATTTTTCCCATTGTGTTCCATTGAAATAATACAATCCTTTTCCGTTTCCACCTGTTACATTGGCATTTGTATTGTAAATAATCATTCCTTCAGAAACCGTATAGGTCCCATCCAAACTTGTATCGGTAATATTACTTAAACTGACACGTGGTATAAGCAAACCTTTATGAGTCGATTGAATATCCAACATAGCAGCATTATCAGGATTTCCACCAATACCAACTTGCGCTTTAATTGACAGAATAAGAAACAAAAACAGTAAGAAAAGTATTTTTTTCATTTAAATGAGTTTATATATTCATTCTGATGTTATTTGTAAAAAACTATTCTAAAATGCTATCATTCGCTACTATTATTACTACAAATAATCTCCCCCTTCAAGAAACTATACCATCTTGAAGGGGTAGATTTACTATTTGGGAATTAAAATATATCCGTACTTTTTGTATTACTCCTTATTTATTAATCTTGTTCATTTACCGGTTCACAAATTATTACCATTGATATAAAGCAATGGTTGGCGGGGTAACCGCAAAATTGACCACCACATTATAAGTCCCGGCAGTTACCGGTTTATTAGCACCGTTTAGTTCCAAGGTTCCATCATCACCATCATCACCATAATTAACACCCCAAGCATCGTTTTGTCTTACTTTAATATCTCCATCGGTCAGTTCAATGCCATTGATATAATACATCCCTTCATTCACGCCAAAATCCGGAGTAAATTTTGTATCCGGGCCGTTCCAGCCATTGGGAGTAGCATCTCCCACAAGTCCCCAGACATCTATGGCTTCTAAGGAATATTCAAGTGTGTTTAAATCCATTGTGACCAGATAATTACCAGCTGTCACCGTAATATCTGTTCCTCCTGAGTCTAAAGTGCCATCTGCACCGGTATCACCATAATTTACCCCCCAATCGTTGTTTAATCTGAATTTTATGGCACCATCTGCAAGGGTAACCACTCCTTTCCAATTATCCTGATATGAGTTATAGTGTAACATAAAATCGGGTCCGTTCCAACCATTGGCAGTGGCCGAACCGACTAAGCCCCAAGAATATGCTTCCATAGACCAGGTAAGATCATTGGTGTTGACTGTTATTTTATACGTACCTGCCGAGACATCAATATTGGCACCATTGGCTTCTAAAGTACCGTCGGCACCATCATCTCCATAATTGGTTGTCCAAGCGTTATCCAAGCGAAATTTGATTTGCCCATTGCGTAAAGTGACATAGGCGACAAAAACACCGGGTGTTCCCGTAGTATAAAATGGTAAATCCGGAATATTCGGATTACCCCATCCTCCGGGAGTCGCACTACCTACCACACCCCAATTAGTAGATAAATCCAATAAGGAAGAATAAGCGGTAACGGTCAATGTGACCGGTGCTGAGATCATTTTTTGAAAATCACTCAATTTGGTTTGCACCCTGATATCAATATCGGTAGCTTGATTAGGTGTTACTCCTAAGGCTAACAGTTTTCCGTTTAATTCACCTTGAGTAAAGACTTTAGACAAACTGGAACCTACCGGAATAATTTGAGCATTGCTGAAATCGCCACCGGCAAAATCCATAAGTAATGTATAACTGGGAGCGGCATCAAATCCAAAATCGGGATCGGTCCAAGAAATGGTCAATGCATCTGCATCGGCATTATCTTCTAATAACTCAACGCTATCTACAGATAAACTAACTACGGTGTTAGCATCCGGATTCAATTCTACGAACTCTTTCTGTTCGCAGGCATTAAAAACAAAGATAAAGCTAGCTAAAAAGATTGTTTTATAAATTAAATTTTTCATTGTTTTCTGTTTATTAATAACCTGCATTTTGAGTCAGGTTAGGATTAATAGATAACGCATTAGTAGGTAACGGAAATATATTTCTATAGTCAGAAACAGCTATTCCGGAAGCTGAATTTCCTTTGAAAGGCCAAAGGTAAGTATCTGTTGTAAAATAATTATAACGAATTAAATCTGTACGACGTAAACCTTCCCAATACAATTCTTTGGAACGTTCATTGAGTATAAAATCTAAATCAATATCCGCTGAAGTAATGTTCCCTGAAGTATCACCATAAGCTCTTTCGCGTAATTCATTAATTTTATCAGTAGCGACACTCAAGTCTCCTCCACCTCCTCTTACAACGGCTTCTGCATAATTCAAATAAATTTCTGCCAAACGGATGAGAGGCAAGTCTGTATCGGCAAAATTGCCACTGGAATCACTTCCCGGATTACCATTGGAATCGACATTTTTAAATTTTGTAACCGCAAAACCATCGCCAAATTGAGAGACATCTTCAATTTCCAAATTCTGGCCATCTGTGTGGAACATAGCCCGTTTATCACTTTGGAAAGGCGTAACGGTATAGGTCAAATCGTTTAGATTCATCGTAATATAATAGGTGCCGGGTGAAGCAATTGCAATATTGGCTCCACCGGGTTCCAAGGTACCGTCGGCTCCGTTATCTCCATAATTTTGTCCCCAATCTTCGTTAAAACGGAATTTGATAAACCCGCTTCCTAATTCTGCATAGAGAGCGTATTCATTTGTAGCTGTTTCATACATTTCAATATCGTCGGTACTTCCCCATCCGTTGGGTGTGGCATCTCCTACCAATCCCCAATCCGATTGGGTACCCAAAGCATTGTTCAAGGCATTGATATCAACGGCAAATTGATTGACTAAACTTTTGGTAGTTCGCAATCCGTACCAGCCACCATTGACACCAAAGTCTGCTGCATTCATAGAGCCGCCTATTGCCGCGTGAATCAAGAATGTGGTTCCACCGTAGGTTTGCCCGTGCATTCCATCAAAATTCAGTGCAAAAATAAACTCATTCTGTGCACCATTGGTATTATTATCTGCCAAAAACAGTTCGTCATAAGCCGTACCATTACCATTGGCATCATTGATATTAATCGTATAGGATGAATTCATCACTTTTTCGGAATAAGTCACACACTCATTGTATTTGGGTGTATTAATCCAAGTCTCTGCATTGAGATACAATCTGGACAATAATGCCCAGGCGGCTACTCTATCCACTCGGCCGTATTCATTGGCACCACTGGGTTTTAGAATATCTTGAATTGCCAATAATTCTGATTCTACAAAATTAAATATCTCGGCTCTATTACTCTGAGTAGGTAGTTCCGTAGAAAGTTCAGTTACCAAAGGGACATTGGCATACAAATCCATCAGGTTATAATAGGCATAGGCTCTGATAAAGCGGGCTTCGGCAATATAGGAAGCCACTTCTGCATCACTGCTTAATGCCTGTGCATTTTCGATAAAAGAATTGGAAAAAGAGACTACTTGCGCCAAACGATAGTACATTGCATCTGTAAAATCATTCCCGGCAGCCCAATACATACCGTGTAGATCTTGTAATCCGGCGTCACCCCAAGCGACCACGGCGTGATCGGTTGTCAATTCGTTCAAATTATACAACATACGTGTAAATTGTGAAAAACCTTCATCAATATCCGAAATATCGGGTTGACCGGCAGGTCCTTGTTGTCCTGTCAATGCTAAACTAGCATATACCTTAGCCAAAGCTCCTTTTGCTTCTTGTGCATTGGCAAATACATCCTCTTGTGTAAAACTATCAGGGTCTATAGGAGATTGATCCAAGTCTTTATGACAAGACGTTCCCATAAATGATAGAACCAAGAGCAGTACCAATTTGTTTATTATACTTTTCATTATTTTTAATTATTAAGTTTTTAAAAATCCATATTAAAACCAAACGTAATCGTTCTGGGTCTTGGGTAAAAATTATTATCTACACCCAAATGTATCTCAGGATCCAATCCTGTATATTTTGTAAAAGTAGCTACATTTTGAACTGTTGCAAATACTCTTAAATCGGCTTTATTGATAAAATCAGGGAATTTTAATCCCATTGTAATATTATCAATTTTAATAAACGAAGCATCGGTTACATAATGATCACTCAGTAGATTGGTTTCGGAATGTGTTTGGAAACCGGTGTTGAGATAATCTGAATGTAAATTGGTCAAAAACGGCAGAGTTGTAATATCAGCTGGAATTCCTTTGCTAGAAGCAATATTATTGTACATATAATTGCCGATATTGGCTCTACTGGTCACTGACAAATCAAAATTACCGACTTCCAATCGAGTACTCAATCCCATTTGGATATCAGCCAAAGGATCTTTGTAAAAATATTTATCATCATTGTTAATCACACCGTCGTTATTTCTATCTACATAAACTCCTTCAATGGGTTTTCCATCAGCATCGTACACTTGTTGATATACGAGGAAACTATAGGGAGATTCCCCTTCTGTATGGCTTTGAATTGTATTACCAACACCACCTTCAATACCACCGACATCTTGACTAAAAGGCATATAAGTCACTTTATTATCGTTATAAGCTACATTATAACTAAAAGACCAAGTGACATCATCTGTACGGATAGCGATTGCATTGACATCAAACTCAATTCCTTTGTTTTCCATATCGCCGATATTGGTTTCTACACGGTTACCGAAATTGGTAAATGGATCGACTAACGCCCATATTATCAAGTCTTCTGTCTTTTTTTGATAGGCATTAATAGATCCGGAAAGTCTTCTGTCGAACAAACTGTAATCCAAACCTATATTGGCAGTTTTACCAACTTCCCAACGAATATTTTTATTTTCAGGTTCCGGACGGTAGGTTTGGTAGAACGAATTGCCAAATTGATAATTGGCTGTAGAGGTACTTCCTGCATAACGTGTCAAATACTTATAAGGAGCCAAACCGTTCACATTTCCTACTTCACCATAACCAATTCTTAGTTTTAACTCATCAAATTTAGAATTTGCCATAAATTTTTCATTATGAATATTCCAAGCCAGTGCTGCTGAGGGAAAATAACCCCAACGATTCGTAGGATTTAACTTAGAAGAAGCATCTGCTCTAAAGGTGGCAGTAAGCAAGAACTCATCGTTGTACTTATAATTTAATCTTCCGTAATAGGATAACAACACACTTTTGGAAAGGTCATAAAATTTGTATTGGTCTTGATTTTGCTGGAAAGCATAATCATCGTAATGATAATTATCGGTATCAAAGGATTGATACGAATAACCTGCCATCAATTTGATATCGTGTTTATCCAACTGTTTGGCATAGCTCAAATACGTATCCAATAGTTTATTATTTCGCTCATTGGTATATCTGTTATGTGTTCCAATCCAACTAGGGTCAGAAGTAGGAATCAAAGCAGAGGTGATAGAGGCACCATTACTCTTAGACTTATCAATTCCTACATTCAAAGTAGCAGTAAGATCGGAGAAGAAGGGTAAGTTATAATTAAATTTAGCATTCCCGATAAAACGTTTGACAAATGAAAAATCGTCGGTTAAATTGAGTAAAGCCACCGGATTGGTAGGAGCTAAATTGTATTGATAATTTCCATCCATCCAAGTAAAATAACCATCAAATGGGGACCCGGCATCATATACTTCTTGAGTTGGGTCAAACACAATAGCAGAACCTATAGCTCCTCTATTAGCAAAAGTATTTTCTATATACATAGCTCTGGTATTAAATTCCATCTTAAGATGATCATCCAGAAGAGAAGGAGATAAATTTAAGGAAGCCGTAGTACGTTCAAAGTTATCTTTTTTAAGAATACCGTCTTGATTGGAATACGAAATAGAACTTCTTAAAGGAACCCCTAATACGGTACCTACTCCACTAATATTATGTTCATAACCTACGGCATCTTTGTATATCTGACTTTGCCAATCGGTTGTGGCATCACCCAATCGGGCAATGGCAGCCGCATCACCGGTCGCTAAAACGACCGTTCTAAATTCATCGGCTGTCAGCACATCAACTGTTTTGTACGGGTGATAGAAAGTAGCCTTGGTTCCGTAATTAAAACTAAACTCTCGGTCTTTTCCTTTTTTGGTTGTAATCATAACAACACCATTCGCTGCTCTAGAACCGTAAATTGCGGTAGAAGAGGCGTCTTTTAGAATCACCATACTTTCAATATCATTGGGGTTGATGATATCCAATATATTTCTGGAACCACCTACACCTTCATTATCCAATGCAATACCATCTACCACATAAAGCGGTTCATTGGTAAGTGATAAAGAACTCAAACCACGAATATTAATACTACCACCTTCACCTGGGGCTCCGCTAGGCGCTGTAACTGTTACACCGGCTACTTTACCCAAAATTAAATCTTGAGCAGAATTCACTGATCCTTTGTTAAAATCTTTGGTCGTCACCATATTTACGGAACCGGTTAAATCTTCTTTTTTGGCCGTTCCATAACCGATGACTACAACTTCATCCAACGTTTCAGTATCTTCTACCAAGGCGATATTAATTTGATTGGAATTCACCTTTACTTGCTGTGTTTTATATCCCATAAAAGAGAATTCTAACACACTACCATCGGCGACATTATCAATGGTATATTTACCGTCAAAATCGGTAGTAGTACCCGTGTTTGTTCCCGATATTCTGATATCAACACCCGGCAAAGGGGATCCTGTTGACTGTTCTGTTACAGTACCCGATACGGTATGTTGTGCCATAACAAGTGCCGGAATCAAGAATAAGATACTCACAATAAATAATCTTAATTTGTTCATTTGATCATTTTGTTTAACATTATTAATAAATAAAAACACCTTCCTTTAATACAAGGTGCATAAGCTGTTTATTTTCAATTTCAAAAGCATTTTATAAGAACGTTAAAAAGTAGTTAACATTCACATTTCACAGGGATAAAGTTAAGGCAAAAAGCAAGGCGAAAAACTGATAAAATACAGTTTTAACAACGAAAACGTTTTCGTGTTAAAAACTTTTTTGTATCTTCCACGCAGACTTTGATTTTCCACATCAATAAGTTTTACCTTTGGAAATCACATAATTATGCAAAAAAAAGTAACTATAAAGACCATCGCATCTGAACTTGGGGTTTCACCATCTACAGTTTCCAAAGCATTGAAAGACAGTCATGAAATTAGCAAAGAAACCCGAAGGCGCATTCAGGCTTACGCCAAATTTTACAACTATAAACCCAACAGTCTGGCACTGGGTTTGCGCAATCAAAAGACAATGGTTATCGGGGTTATTGTCCCTGAATTGGTGCATCATTTTTTTTCAAGAGTAATTAGTGGTGTTGAGAAGATTGCCAATGAAAATGATTATAATTTGATGATTTGTCTTTCCAATGACAAACTAGCCAAAGAAAAACAAAATATCGATATGCTCACCAATGGAAGTGTAGATGGACTTTTGGTATCGGTAGCCAAAGAATCATTTGAAAAAAATGATTACCACCATTTTACCCGGCTTCTTGAACAGGACTTTCCCATTGTTTTTTTTGACAGAGTCCCGGACCCCTTACAAGTTGACAAAGTCATTGTAGATGATATTGCCGGAGGCTACAAAGCAGCGAAGCATTTAATCGATAAAGGCTATAAAAAATTGGCAATATTAACCACGCCTACACACGTAAATGTAGGCACCCAACGGGAAAAAGGATTTACCCGGGCATTGCAAGAAAACGGGCTAAAGGTATATTCCAAATTTGATATAAAGGTAGATGAACGCAATGCCGTTCTTCCTCAAATCGAACAATTATTTACCCAAGATGAACTACCCGATGGCGTCTTTGCCGTCAATGAAACCTATGCCGCCACGGCTTTAAAAATAGCGCAAGAAAAGGGGCTTCGTATTCCGGAAGATATTGCCATTATCGGATTTACAGATGGTTTAATATCTAAAACCACCAATCCTACAATGACAACGATAGCTCAACATGGCTATACTATGGGAAGCAAGGCTACCGAAATTCTACTGGAACGTATCTATAAGAAAAAGGAAATAACCGCCCACCAAACAACCGTAATTTCAACCAATGTGGTAGAAAGAGAATCTACCTAAAAAGGTCCAATCTTATCCAATTTAAAAATTATTTATACCTTTGTCCTACATTCGTTAAATAGTATTTAACATTTCACACTTCACAAATAAGCTTAATCTCTCGAGATTACAGGCTTGTATTCATTTAATAATTTTGTTTTTGAACGCACCTTATCTTTGTATAAACGTGTGCTGAAAGACATTTTAAGATATAAAAGATGAAAAAAAGACATCTCAGTTTTTGGGAAATTTGGAATATGAGTTTTGGTTTTTTGGGCATTCAATTTGGGTTTGCTCTGCAAAATGCCAATGCTTCCAGAATATTTGAAACCTTAGGCGCCAAAATTGACGAAATTCCTATTCTATGGATTGCCGCCCCTCTTACCGGACTTATTGTACAACCCATTATCGGGTATTTTAGCGATCGAACATGGACTCGTTTGGGTAGAAGAAGACCCTATTTTTTGGTAGGAGCTATTCTTTCTACTATGGCACTATTTATTATGCCCAATTCGCCCATATTATGGGTCGCTGCTCTAATGCTATGGGTATTAGATGCCTCTATTAATATCTCAATGGAGCCTTTTCGTGCTTTTGTAGCCGATAATTTACCGGAAGAACAGCGTACAAAGGGTTTTGCAATGCAAAGCTTTTTTATAGGCGTGGGTGCCGTAGCCGGTTCCTTGCTCCCGTATGCACTGACCAATTGGTTTCACGTCAGTAATGTAGCACCTGAAGGCATTATCCCCGATGCGGTGAAGTGGTCCTTTTATTTGGGTGGTTTGTTTTTTCTATTGGCAGTACTTTGGACAGTCATTCGTTCCAAAGAATATTCTCCCGAAGAAATGGAAGATTTTCATCAGGAAGAAACAGCAAAACCCAAAGAATTCATTGAATATGACACAAAGCATAACAAACAACTCCTAGTAGGTTTGGGTATGCTACTGTTCAGTCTACTATCGGTTAGCTTTTTGCAATACAAGCATCTCGAAAAAGAATTGTATATTTTAGCCTTTGGGATCGGGTTTGTAGGCTTGCTATTTATTCTGGCATCCTTTTTAAAAAACAAAGGTATTCGCAACGGATTTGTAATCATTACTTCCGATTTATTGCATATGCCCCAAACGATGAAACAACTGGTCTGGGTACAATTTTTTTCTTGGTTTGCCCTTTTTGCCATGTGGATTTACACTACTACGGCAGTTACGGGACATATCTATCATACCACAGACACCCAATCGGCACTTTACAATACCGGTGCCAACTGGGTAGGAGTACTTTTTGCCGTATATAATGGTATTGCGGCTATTGTCGCCTTTCTATTGCCTGTATTAGCCAAAAAAACCAATAGAAAAACAACCCATTTTATTGCACTAGCATTGGGAGGGCTTGGATTAATCTCCATCTATTTTATTTCTTCTCCTAAAGTACTATTGTTCTCTATGGTGGGGGTTGGGATTGCTTGGTCTAGCATCTTATCGATGCCATACGCTATGTTATCCAGTGCATTACCTCCTAAAAAAATGGGCTATTTTATGGGCGTTTTTAACTTCTTTATCGTGATTCCTCAGCTGGTAGCAGCCACTATTTTAGGATTTATGGTCAAAAACTTTTTTAATGAAGAGCCTATCTACGCCCTGCTTGTAGGAGGATTTTCAATGCTATTAGCAGGATTATTAACGCTTCGAGTATATGACAAAAATGAAAAGTAAAAGAGCAATCATCTTTGATCTAGACGGTGTAATTGTAGATACAGCCAAATACCACTATATCGCTTGGCGTAAAATTGCACAGGATCTGGGTATTGATTTTTCTGAAAAAGACAATGAAAACTTAAAAGGAGTCAGCCGGGTTCAATCTTTGGAATTTATCCTTAACAAAGGGAATATTCAATTACCCCAAGAGGAAATAGAAACACTGCTCAATCGTAAAAACACTCATTATTTGTCTTTAATTTCAAAGATGAATCATTCGGAAATGCTACCCGGAATTCAGGAATTGTTACAAGCATTACATCGAGAAAAAATTCCTTTTGCGTTGGGCTCTGCCAGTAGAAATGCCAGACGTATTTTAGAATCACTAGAAATCACCGGTTTGTTTGCCGCTATTGTCGATGGTACTGATGTCACCAAAGCCAAACCGGATCCGGAGGTTTTTGTAATTGCCGCAAGGAGAATGTGTTATACACCCAAAAATAGTATTGTAATTGAAGATTCCAAAGCCGGTATTGCAGCGGCTAACAGTGTTGGGATGACTTCTGTAGGGATCGGTGCTAAGAGTATTTTATCTGCTGCCGATTATGTATTGCCAAACACAAAGGAATTGACCCTCGATTTTATTAAAAATTTAGTACAAAAATGAATCAAAATTTCATCATACCAAACGCTTGGTCAATCATTGAAAAAGGATTTGATAAAAACCACGTAACTGCCTCAGAAAGTCTTTTTAGTTTGGGAAATGGCGCTATGGGACAACGCGCCAATTTTGAAGAGAACTACTCAGGTGAAAGCCTACAAGGCAGCTATATAGGCGGTATCTATTATCCGGACAAAACCCGTGTAGGCTGGTGGAAAAATGGGTATCCCGAATATTTTGCCAAAGTATTGAACGCACCCAATTGGATCGGGATAAATATTTCAATCAACCATCAAGAATTAGACCTCAATCGCTGTAAAATAACAGATTTTTACAGAGAGTTGAATATGCGAGAAGGCTGGTTACAAAGACAATTTAAAGCGACATTTGACAATGGAAATACAGTTTTGATACAAAGCACCCGTTTTTTGAGCTTAACTCACAAAGAAATAGGTGTTATTCAATACCGTATTACCGCATTGAATTTTTCAGGAACCATCCAAATATCACCTTATTTAGACGGTGGCATTGTCAATCAGGACAGTAACTATGATGAATCATTTTGGAAGGTATTGGACATGCAACATCAGCACGATGAAGCTTTTTTAATTTCCGAAACTTTAAAAACAAAATTTAGAGTGTGTACGGGAATGAAAAATGTTTTTTATAAAAACAACACATTAATCCACTTACAGCACACTGTTTCAAAGACCGATAAACGCATAGATTTCAACTATAAAGACAGCTTACAAGAAGGTGATACGCTGAGCTTGTATAAATACGGTAGTTATGTCCAATCTATGAATCATCCGAAAAATCAATTACTAAAAGCCTGTAAAAACATCATTGATAAAGCAGTAGAAACAGGTTATGAGACCTTATTACAAGAACAAATAGAGGCTTGGCAAAAAATATGGGAAACAGCCGATATCGTAATTGAAGGCGATTTAAAAGCACAACAAGCCATTCGCTATAACATCTTTCAGCTCAATCAAACCTACACCGGTGAAGATGCCCGGTTAAACATCGGTCCCAAAGGTTTTACGGGTGAAAAATACGGAGGAAGCACTTATTGGGATACCGAAGCCTATTGCATCCCCTTTTATATGAGTACCAAGGATAAGGAAGTTGCTAAAAATTTGTTGTTATACCGGTACAACCAATTGGATAAAGCCATTGAAAATGCAGAAAAATTAGGTTTTTCTAATGGAGCTGCTTTGTATCCGATGGTTACAATGAACGGAGAAGAAAGCCATAATGAATGGGAGATTACTTTTGAAGAAATTCATCGTAATGGCGCTATGATTTATGCCATTTACAATTATGTGAACTACACCGGTGATTATCAATATATCGTAGATTATGGAATGGAAGTAATGATAGGCGTTTCTCGATTTTGGGCACAAAGAGCCACTTTTTCTACCTACAAACAACTTTATGTCATTCTAGGAGTAACCGGACCTAATGAATATGAAAACAATGTCAATAATAATTGGTACACCAACTATTTAGCCAAATGGTGTCTGGAATATACGTTGGAAGAATTAAAAAGATTGGAAGAAGAATATCCTGAGGATTACCAACGCATACGTCAAAAAACAGCACTAAACACAGAAGAAACCGAGCATTGGTTCAAAGTTGTGAATCGTATGTACCTACCTCATGACGAAGCACTGGGGGTTTATATCCAACAAGACGGTTTTTTGGATAAAGAAATTATACCGGTTGCCTCATTACCCCAATCCGAGAGACCCATCAATCAAAAATGGTCTTGGGATCGGATTTTACGTTCTTGTTATATCAAGCAAGCCGATGTATTACAGGGTATGTATTTTTTTGAAAATCATTTCAGTACCGGAAGAATAGAGAAACATTTTGATTTCTACGAGCCATTGACCGTTCACGAGTCTTCGTTATCTCCTTGTATTCACAGTATTTTAGCTTCCAAAATAAACAAGCCTGAAAAGGCCTATGAAATGTACTTGCGTACGGCACGATTGGACTTAGACGATTACAATCACGAAGTAGCCGAAGGTTGTCATATCACCAGTATGGCCGGTACTTGGCTGGCTGTTGTACAAGGATTTGGAGGAATGCGAAATTTTAATGGTGTTTTAAGTTTTGATCCGACTATTCCCAAGGAATGGACTTCTTATTCTTTTAAAATAAATTATAGAGGGCACACCTTGCAATTATATAAAAGTCATAGTAAAACAGAAATTTACAATCACTCCGACCAAGCGATTAGTATTATTTTTGAAGGCGAAAAAAAACATATTCTACCTAAAAAACTCTTAGCCGTATAGCGTATGAAACAAGTAATAGTATTTATATTCTTTATTGGTTCAATCGGTGTTTTTTCTCAGGAAATAACGAGAATAGAGCCACCCTTTTGGTGGGCAAATATGCAAAACACCGAACTACAACTAATGTGTTATGGTCAGGATATCGCTTCGTTTGATGTCGCTATTAGTAAAGGAAATTTAATCAATATCCGCAAAACCGAAAATCCTAACTATCTATTTATAACGGTAGATACCAGAGGTTTACAACCCGGAACTATTGATCTTCTTTTTAGCAAACACAACAAAAAAATTCGTAAAGCCTATGAGTTAAAAGCACGGAAAAAAGAATCCCGTTACCGCAAAGGATTTGACTCGAGCGATGTGATTTATCTGCTGATGCCGGATCGATTTGCCAATGGAAATCCTGAGAATGATTCACAAAAAGAGATGACAGAAAAGCTTGACAGGAATTTTGACGGAGGGCGTCACGGCGGTGATATTCAGGGAATTATCAATCATATTGATTACCTTAAAGATTTGGGCATCACAACGGTATGGAGTACTCCGTTACTGGAAGACAATGAGCCGGTTTATTCCTATCACACCTATGCACAAAGCGATTATTACCACATAGATCCCCGGTATGGAAATAATGAAGATTATAAGAAGCTCGCCTCAAAACTGCATCAAAACCAAATGAAATTGATTATGGATTATGTGACCAATCATTGGGGAAGCAAACATTGGATGATACAGGACTTACCCACTCGTGATTGGATTCATTATTGGAATAACACAACAGACGGTTTCCAACGTAGCAATTACAGGATGAATACCCAATTTGACCCCCATGCCTCAAAGATAGACCGGCAAGACTGTCTTAACGGCTGGTTTGACAGTACCATGCCCGATATGAATCTAAACAATCCATTGCTGCGCAAATATATGATTCAAAACGCTATCTGGTGGATTGAATATGCCGATTTAGACGGCTTACGGGTTGATACATATTCTTATAACGATAAGGAAAGTATGGCACAATGGACCCAAGCTATAATGGATGAATATCCCAATTTTAATATCGTTGGTGAGGTCTGGATGCACAACCAAGCTCAAATAGCCTATTGGCAAAAAGATAGTGAAATAGGTGCCATTGAGAGTTATAATTCTCATTTGCCCTCGGTGATGGATTTTACCCTTCAAGATGCCTTTCAAACTATGTTCAATGAAGATAAAATGGGATGGAATAAAGGAATGATACGGGCTTATGACAATTTTACCAATGATTTTTTATATCCGGATATCCAACATATTATGATTTTTATGGGCAACCACGATATCACACGTATCAACGACTATCTTCAAGGTGATTTAAACAAATACAAATTAGCCCTCAGCTTACTGTTAACCACCAGAGGCATTCCGCAGTTGTATTACGGCGATGAAATTGGGATGATGGGTAATAAAGAACGCAATGGAGATGGCGATCTTAGAAAAGATTTTCCGGGTGGGTGGCACAATGACCCCAACAATGCTTTTACTGCCTCGGGTAGAAATCCGCAACAACAAGCCTACTTTGATTTTACCAAAAAATTACTCCACTTTAGAAAGACAACACCCGTACTCCATACCGGAAAATTAGTACAATATATACCTGAAGAAAATGTGTACACCTACTTTCGATACGATAAAAATAACTGTGTGATGGTGATTCTAAACAACAGTTTACAAAAGCATCCAATTGATTGGAAAAGATATACAGAGAGAATCCGTACCTTTACCAAAGGAGTCGATATTATTTCAAATACAGCCATCACAGTTGGCAAACCCCTATTCGTAAATGCAAAACAATCTATGATCATCAAATTTACACAATGAAAAAATTTATTCTATTCATTCTCATTGGAATCAGCCTATATTCTTGTCAACAAAATCAAGAAAAAACGCAAGCAAGCATTGCCCGGGGTTTAGCCAGCCCTGTTTATCTTAGTAAAGGAGAAACAAAGATTATTTTAAGCGACTATATATTACAAACGGAACGGATAGATTCTGTTCAAAAATCAAAATATTTTGACACTTGGTTTTCCGATGATCGTAACGAGTTGACCTTAGTACCCAACAAATATTTCCCCGCCATTCAAAACTTGAGACTGTACGTGGGCACAGAAACTTATGATATACCCTTATTTAAAAGTACAAGAAAGAAAGTCCGGTTTAGCTATCCCAAAAAAAACGGGCAAAAACAAGTATCATTCAAAAGTCAAATAGTGGGCTGGCAAGCAGTGCCTATGAAAGACAAAGGAGGTTATTGGTCATACCAAACTTCATTAGACCCGGGAACCTATCAGTATTTATTTGTAGTGGATGGTAAAGAAGTATTAGACCCAAAAAACAGTAAAAAAATAAGCAACGGAATGGGTGGATACAATTCCCTAATGGAAATTCCCGATAAATCCAAACAAACACCATTTTTAATTACTAAAAAAAATAATGGAACATCCTTTACAGTCACTTCTAAGAATAGTATTGAAAAAGCCTTTGTATATCTGGATAACCAACTCCTATCTGACAAATATGTCGATATAAAAGCCAATACACATCAAATAAATATCCAAATACCACAAAATCATTTAGAAAAAGCAAGTATTAGAATTTTTGCCTATAACCTATTCGGTAGAGGTAATGATGTGTTGATTCCCATCGACAAGGGACAAGTAGTCAATAATACCCAAGAATTATCACGCACCGATTTTCATACTCAAATTATGTATTTTTTAATGGTAGATCGCTTTTTGGACGGAAACAAAGGTAATACTCGAAGAATTGAAAGTGACAGTGTATTGCCTAAAGTGAATTATATGGGTGGTGATTTACAAGGTGTGATTAATAAGATAGATTCCGGTTTTTTTACAGATTTGGGAGTAAATACGATTTGGTTGTCACCCATTACCAAAAATCCGGATAAAGCTTATGGATTCTGGCCAAATCCTGTTACAAAATTTTCGGGTTACCACGGCTATTGGCCGGTATCCAATACCCAAATAGATGACAGATTCGGGACTGAATCTATATTCAAAGAATTGTTGAGTAAAGCACACAAAAACCATTATAATGTACTACTGGATTATGTTTCCAATCACGTACATATGGAAAACCCTATCTACAAAGAACACCCCGATTGGGCAACCAGCCTGTACCTGAAAGATGGAACAAAAAATCTGGAAAAATGGGATTCGCATCGCTTGACCACTTGGTTTGATACTTTTTTACCCACTTTGGATTTTTCAAAAAAAGAAGTAGTAGAAGCCATGACCGATTCTGCTGCCTATTGGGTTACCCATTACGATTTAGACGGTTTTAGACACGATGCCACCAAGCATATCCAACAAAAATTTTGGAGAACCTTAACTACTAAAATCAAAAAACGAACCCAACATCCCATTTATCAAATAGGTGAAACTTACGGAAGCCCCGAACTGATAAGAAGTTATGTCAATACCGGTATGTTAGACGGACAATTTAATTTTAACTTATACGATGCTTCCGTAGCCGTATTTGCCAAAAAAGATGAACCCGTGAAGAGACTTGCCGATGCTTTGGCAGAGAGTTTAAAATATTATGGAAGTCATCATCTTATGGGAAACATCACCGGAAATCAAGACCGTGCCCGTTTTATAAGTTATGCCTCGGGCGATGTTCGTTTTGACGAAAATGCCAAAAAAGCGGGCTGGACCCGCAACATTCAATTAACCGATAGCAGTGCCTATTACAAACTGGAAATGCTTCACGCCTTCAACCTGACAACTCCCGGCATTCCCTGTATTTATTATGGTGATGAATATGGAATGATAGGCGCCAATGATCCCGACAATCGTAGAATGATGCAATTTGATCATTACAGTCAACGTGAAAAACAACTCAAAGATAAAGTCAAAGAGTTGATACAACTCCGCAAAAACTCTATGGCGTTGCTCTACGGCAGTACACAAATTGAGGTGAGAGACAATACTATGATTATCACCAGACGTTATTTTGATGAAAAAATAAGTATTATTTTTAACAAATCTAATTCAAACATCAACTACCAATCTACTGTAGTTCCACCAAATTCGTATCGTATAATCCAGTATAAAACTAATTAATATGAAAAATACATCACTTATTATCTTACTGATTTTCAGCCTGTTTATCAGCTGTAAAACCGGCAATAAACCCCAAGAGAAAACCATAAAAAAACACATTCAGGTAACAGACAGTTTGTTAGAATCTGCTGTTATATACGAAGCAAATATCCGGCAATATTCACCCGAAGGCAGTTTTAATGCTTTTACCAAAGATATTCCTGTTTTAAAAAAATTAGGAGTCAAAGTTATCTGGTTAATGCCTGTTTTTCCGATATCACAAACCAAACGTAAAGCCACGGGAGACACCTTTGTCTCTGAGATAAAGAACCCGAAAGAACGAAAAAAATATTTGGGTAGTTATTATGCCGTATCCAACTATCGTCAAGTAAGTTCCGATTACGGTAACAAGGATGATTTACGCAAACTCATTGCAAAAGCACATCAGAATGATATGATTGTAATTTTGGACTGGGTACCCAATCACACCGGATGGGATCATCCTTGGATCAAAGAACATCCAGAATATTATACAAAAGACAAAGAAGGAAACATCACCGACCCGCTCAACGCCGACGGCAGCTCCAAAGGCTGGCAAGATGTAGCCGATTTAGATTATTCCAATCCCGGATTACGCAAAGCAATGATTGCCGATATGAAATATTGGCTTACAGATGAAGCGATAGATGGTTTTCGTTGTGATGTAGCCGGCGAAGTACCGGTTTCTTTCTGGCAACAGGCTATTCCCGAATTACGAGATGTCAAACCCATTTTTATGTTAGCTGAAGCTTGGGAACCTGAATTATTGAAGGGAACCCAATTATTTGATATGTGTTATGGTTGGGAAAACCATTTTTTGATGGCCGATATAGCACAAGGCAAAAAGAATGTGTCCGATTGGGATCAGTATATGATAAAAATAGACAGTATGTATGAACCGGATGATATCATTATGAATTTTACAGAAAATCACGATGAAAATTCTTGGAAAGGAACTGTACAACAAACCTTTGGCGATGCAGCAGAAGTAATGGCAGTACTGAGCTATATGACCCCGGGTATGCCCTTGTTATACAGTGGCCAAGAATATGGATTGAACAAGCAATTGAAGTTTTTTGAAAAAGACAGTATCCCAAAAACCAAAGGAGCTTTCTTTAATTTATACAGCAAACTAGCCGTATTAAAAAACAGTAATCCGGCACTGAACGGTGGAAAAAAAGCGGCTTCATACCAACGAATTAGCAGTTCATCCGATGAAAAGATTCTAGCATTTAGTAGAGAAAAAAACAACTCAAAAGTTTATTTTATCGCCAATTTATCTAGTCAGCCGGTAACATTTACACTCGATCTGGAAGGAACTTATAAAAATTATTTAGACCAGAAAAAAATCGTACTTAAAAAAGACGTTCCGCATAGCTTACAGGCTTGGGAATACCTTATCCTGCCAGATTAGCGTGTACCGGTAATAGTTTTTGTTTATGCCTCTTCAAGGGTTTTTTAATCAATTTAAAAAATAATTGTTTAAGGGCTTTATTGTCTTGCAATAGTTGTTCAAACTGCTTTGCCAAGGCTCTGTGTTTCATTCTAAACTCTTTTTCTCCTTTTAGATGTTCGCTCTCCAGTAGTGTTGCCAATTGTTTTTCATGCGTTAAAATTTCAAATAATAAGAGATTTGCTTTTTTAGATGCTACTGTTAATTTAGCTTCTGCTTCTCTAACTTTGACAAAATATGTTTCATCTAACAAATCAATAAAAAACATAGCGATTAAATCTTGATAAAAACGATATTCATCAAAATAAAAAGTGATATCCGAAATCCATAATTTGGAAATTCGATGAAGTTTAAACAAATTTTTTGTTTTTTTATCGGTATTTATTATGAGAGGTACCATGATAATAAGTATTAGTTATATATACATAATTACGAAACTGAAAACTATGGAAAAGTGCAGGCGCCAAGCCTTTAACTTAACACCTACACGAAACACCATTATTATTAACTTCAATTATTTTTACGAATGCAATTCTTTAGGCTCTATTTTTTGTAAAAATAATTCCATTAATACATAGGTAATTATTTCAATAAATTCTATAGAAACAGCACAATTTAAAAGAACGATTCATTTTATACA
Source organism: uncultured Polaribacter sp. (assembly GCA_964396505.1). Taxonomy (GTDB): domain Bacteria; phylum Bacteroidota; class Bacteroidia; order Flavobacteriales; family Flavobacteriaceae; genus DQTL01. The sequence continues at coordinate 26,336 of CAYNFJ010000006.1, forward strand.
TAAAGAAGTGTTAACAAAATAAATTACTTGTACAAAGGTAGGTTTTTAGACTTGCTAACAACAATGACCGGGCTCAGGATATCAATTGATTGTAATCAATAAAAAAGAGTCGGGAAACTATTGCTTCCCGACTCCTATAGGTCTGATCCCGGCTCCTTAAGGTTGGCGATAATTGATGCTACTGTACTTCTTATGAGAAAATTAAGAATACCTACTCACCAACGAACCAAGCAACAAACACTATTGTAAAAAACTGTATAAAAATATGTAGTGTAGAAACCCAAAATATTACCCTTATACTTGACTTTACAGCAATTTACATTTTACTTGCAGCATCGCTTTTAGTTATTAATTATTACAGGACAAATATCTCAAGTCTGGGCAGAAAGGACAATGATGTGCATCATTGATTTATATGATTATAATCAATAAGTATAATAGATAAAGTGTGGTAGATTATATTAATTAATCTTACTAAGTCGCTTTATATCAAGTATTTTAACAAAATTTCTACTGGTATCTATTAAACCTTCATCTCTAAAATCGGATAAAGTTCTAATGAGTGTTTCCTTGGCTATTCCGGTTAAATTGGCTAAATCGGACCGAGAAATAACAATTTTTTTTAAGGGATCATGCTGGACTAATAGCAATAAAGATTTTGCCGTTCTACCGCGCACCGTATCATAGGCAACTTGTACTAATTTTTCTTTAGTATCTCTTATATTATCAGCCATAAGTTCTATGAGTTCCATAGCGATATGAGGGTTGGCTTCCAGGATATTAATAATTTCTTTTTTAGAAATTTTAATCACTTTGGAGTCTTCTATGGCTTCTGCATTTTCTGTATGAGGAAAATCTCCCAAAGAAGAAGTATAACCTATAAATTGATTATCCTGATAAAAACCGGTTATTAATTCTTTGCCTTCTTCAGTAGATTTAAAAGTTTTAATATGCCCTTTTTTAACTAAAAAAATATGATTACTTCTGTTCCCTTCACAAAACAAACTATCCCCTTTTTTGTAAATATGAACGGTTCGTTTACAAAATATTTTGATTAATTCTTTGATATTCTGTATATTTTGAACTGATACTTGTTGGTCTGATTCAGAAAAATCTGTACAATCAATTTTTTGCGTGGGTATCAAGGTGTTTCGTTTCTCCTGCTTCTTCAATCGAATAGAGATGGCACTCAATAATTCCGATTCATCAAAGGGTTTGGTAATGTAGTCATCGGCTCCTAGCTCCATTCCTTTTCTTCTTTCAGAATGGTTCGTTTTGGCCGTTAAAAAAATAAAAGGGGTATTTCTTAAATTGTCATCTTTGGACAAAATCTGAAATACTGCATACCCATCCAGTTTAGGCATCATAATGTCACATACTATTAAATCCGGGTTTGTATTTTTTGCTTTGGTTACGCCTTCTTTCCCATTAGAAGCGGTGCTTACATCAAAATTGGCAAACTCTAAAATTTCTGCCGTGTTTTCTCGAACGATGGTATCATCTTCGATTAATAGGATATGCTTTTTCATAATTTTTAGTTTTTCTGTTCAATTCATACTTTATCATTATTTTTAGGGAGTTTAACAAAAAAGGAAGTACCTATATGCTCTTTACTAACAAAAGAAATACTTCCTCCCAGACCTTCTACATTGGCTTTAACAATATTAAGTCCTATACCGGTTCCTTGTAGGTGAGTGGCGTTGGAAGCTCTAAAAAAACGTTCAAAAATATTGGGCTGATCGGCTTCCGGAATACCAATACCTTGATCTGAAATAGTAATATTTACATACTCATCTGTTTTGACAGTGATGCTTATCTTGCTGTTTTCGGGTGAATATTTAATCGCATTGTACAATAGATTATTCAAGATTATTTTTACAATCTTTCGATCTTGATAAATTTCAGGACATTTGTGACAAGGTGTATATTCAATATGTTGCCCGGTTTTCAAAAGAGAATTAGACTCTCGTATAATTTCATCCATCAGTTTGTTGAATTCAAAACTGGAAAATTTATAATGAATATCACCTGCTTCCAATTTTTCCAGAGACATAAAATCATCTAAAATATTGCTTAAATGATTTACCATATTTTTAATCGTCTTCACATGTTTGCTCACTCGTACATTTTCTTGAGGCAAATTCTTACTAATCAAGATTGCCGAGGTCAATATGCCGCTTAAAGGAGTCCTGAATTCATGAGATGCCAGTGATAAAAATTTGGTTTTTAAATGGCTGAGTTCCCGTTCTACCATTAAAGCTTTTCGAGCCCTATCTTCAGCTTCATCTTTTTTTTGAATTTGTTTTTCTAAATCCAAATTGGTCTTTTGTAGTTGTGATACCAACTTTTTTAGTTGCAGCGTATTATCTACTACTTTTTCTTCTAATTTCATTTGTACCATCTGTGATTTTTTTTCTTTTTCTTTACGCAATGTGTTATCTGTAATCAATGCTTTGGCATATTTCTTACCCTTAAATTGAAAAATGTTTAGCCTCAATTCCAGCGGAATCTGTTTTCCATCCTTACAAACACCATACACCTCTCTGTGATTTCCACCGGATAAATAGCTTGGATCTTTAAAGTAAGCCCTATAATGCTCCTTGTGTTTCTTATGTAAATTTTTGGGAATAAAAATATGTAAATCCAGCCCTAGCAGCTCGTCAATATCATAACCCAACAAGTGCTCAACCGCTCTGTTGGCTGCTACAATTTTGGCACTATCATCTGTAAAAATAACACCCTCTAGAGTGGTATCAAAAGCAATTTTGTAGATATTTTCAGTTCCATCGAACATCATTTGTCTTGTTAAATTAATGTTCTTTGGGGATACCACAAAAGTAACTTATTTTTTACTAAAAAACAAAATAAAATGTTAAATTTTCAATTTTTCTTTACACCATATACATGTAATTGCATTTTTCGCAAAAAAATTAAATGTTCTTATCATCCTGTCAAGTATATATCTGTTAAAAAGAGTTATTTTTCCCTACACATCCTTTTTTCAAAACCTTTTAATTTAATTAAAAAAAGATAAATGATTAGTATCAATAAAACCGGTGATACACATCATTGTGTTACAATCATTCAGAACGGATATTTGTACTTTATTAATTCTAAATATTTTCTATTATGAAAAAGTTTTTATTATTCGTGCTTTTATTTAGCACAGCGGGTTTTGTGTTCGCTCAGATGAACACAAGTACAGTGACTTCTCATGGTGTTGGTAATACCGATGCTGTTTTACAAGTGGGTTATATGAATAACTCTGACGTTCTTCAAAACGGTGCAATGGATCCTCTAGGTGGGGTGTCCAATGGAGCCGTTGTAAATCAATTTGGAATCGCCAACGATTCTCAGATGGGTCAATTTGGTGACCGTAATGACGCTGAAGTATTGCAAATAGGTTTGTCAAATTCTTCTACACAAACACAAGGTGTGGGTTGGGCAGAAGATAATTCGGCTTACGCAGAACAATGGGGCGAAGCAAACACTTCCACACAATCTCAATATTGGGATAACAACACAGGAGAAGTGTATCAATACGGATATGGCAATATTGCTATGCAACTTCAAAAAACAATGACCAACGGAGCGATGGGTAGCTACGCCTTAGCTGTTCAAGATGGCGAAGGAAACTATTCTGACCAACAACAATTTGGTAAAAGAAATGAAGCCTATGTGTATCAAGCTGAATATTACAATATGGCTGAACAAACTCAAACCGGAAATCGTAACGTAGCAACTGCTTTTCAAAATGATGTATCTTTGGGTGGTTTCAATTATGCCTCACAAACTCAAACAGGAAACAGAAATGAAGCTATAATTGATCAAGGTTTTTTTGATGCTTTCGCAAACACTGCCATTCAAGAACAAGTAGGTAATCGTAATTATGCGTATGCACTGCAAGCCGGAGATTACAATGAATCTAATCAATACCAAGAAGGAAACAGAAACTTCTCTTGGACAGAACAGTATGGTGATGGAAACATCAGTGGAACCGCACAATTTGGTAAAAGAAACCAAGCTTATACAATACAAGTAGGTGATGGAAATATGAGCGGTATCTTACAAATTGGAAAAAGAAACTATGCTGACACATACCAAGAAGGAATTGGAAACTTAAGTGGCGTGGTTCAAGGTGGTGAAGATAATGTTGCCTTTACTTCTCAATTAGGAATTGGTAATGTAAGTGGTATTGCACAAGCCGGATTCTTCAATTTTGCAGAAGCTGACCAAACAGGTTTATTGAATCTTAGTGGAATCGCTCAATTTGGAACCGGACATTCTCAAGTAACTACACAAACCGGTATCGGTAATGTTTCCGGTGTGTTACAATATGATTTACCATAATACATACACTGTACAAATAAGGGGAAGGGTTTTCCTTCCTCTTATTTTTAATTTATTAAAATGAAAAAAAACAGCTACATATTATTGGTACTACTTGCAATATCTGTTTCGATAACTGCCACAGGACAGAGTTTGTTCGATCAAAATTCTGATATTATAAATCAATATTTTCAAACCGGTAATACTGTATTGTCAAATCCTACTGCTACTACTCAGAAAAAAAATCTGGCAATGGATCCTCAAATCAGAATCACTCAAACCGGAAATTATAACTATTCTTATATAGAGAGCAATAGCAATAAAAAACAAGATGTAAATCAACAAGGAGATTATAATAATTACGAATATTATTCTTACTACGACAATAGTACTTCGCAAGTAAATACACTACAAAATGGCAATAATAACGATGTTCAGATTTATGGACAAAACGAATTAGCCAAAGAAATGACCATTATTCAAAACACCCATAATCAAACCTTGATTATAAAAAATTATTAATACCATGAAAAAACACTTTAATAATATGATGCTACTATTATTATTGTTTGTTTCTTCCTCTTCTTTTGCACAGAATGAAAAAGATATTCAAGCAAAAATACAAATAGCACAATCCGATAATTTACTGACCATTTATGCCACGGCATTAAATCACGGTAATAATATCCAAAACAATCTTAATTACAGCATCCTTGCTCTAAAAAAGGATGCAAATGGAAATCTTTCAAAAAGTGAGCAGCAAGGCGCCTTTATTCTGATGCCTAATGAAAGTAAAACGCTTTCCACTCAAAAAATAAATATTAATCCGGATGGAAAAGTTCGTATATTTTTATTTATCAGAGATGCTAAACAACTTATTTCTAAAGATACACTCGTCGTTGGAGCGCTTGAAAAAAAGTTTAATACCCATCCTTTATCAGAACAGAATTTAGAGATTTCCGGATTGATTATTGAAAATGTATTGACAAAACCGGGCAAAGATTTTTACGAATTTTTCAGTCAAATAAACCGATTGAATGGAACACATTACCCATTTATCATCACAATTAATGAAAAACCGGCATTGGGCGGACGCAATAGTGAGATAGATATCAGAGTAGATGACACCAGCATATTCAAGTTTATTTCTCAACCGAAAGAAGAATTCTTAAGAACTGCGGCACAGCAGGCAAATAAAAAGGTATTTGCCTATTACACAAAGAGAAAACTCCTCTATAAAGAAGCAAAATTATTCTAATCTGTTAGAATCAGCTGTTTCGTTCTATTCTTACAGATACAAGCTGTTTTAACTTAAAAAATACTGTATTATGAAAACAAAATATATTTTTTTTATGATTCTGTTAGGAAGCATCCTTGCTACTAATGCACAAGAAATTGTTTACAAACCCATCAATCCCTCATTTGTAGGAGGTAACCCGTTTAACGCCAGTTGGTTATTGAGCAGCGCAGATGCTCAAAATAAATTTAAAGAAGATACGAACGGTTTTGAACAAAAAAGTGAGATTGACAAGTTTACCGATAGTCTCAACAGACAATTATTGAATCAATTGTCCCGCGATTTATTTCAACAAGAATACGGCAATACCGGCCTCACATCCGGGACCTATACTTTTGGGAGTCTTGTAGTGGATATTACACCAACCACCGGAGGTCTGTCTATTGACATATTTGATACCAATACAGGAGAACAAACACAAATTATCATTCCAAATTAGACCATGATGAAAAAACACCTACGCTATACCAGTACTTTTCTCCTGTTATTCTTAACAAGTTGCGGAGCGTATTTTAATCAACCGCTCAAAAAACAACCCGCTCGATTTGGAGAAGAAGTGTATGACAATCAATACATTAAAGATATCACACCTACGAAACCCATAATAGTAGGAGTGTATAAATTTAGAGATCAAACCGGTCAATATAAACAGGTTGAAAACGGAGTAAGTTACAGCACTGCCGTTACACAAGGGGCTACCACCATCCTTCTAAAAGCCTTGGAAGATTCTAAGTGGTTTACACCTATAGAAAGAGAGAATGTGAGTAATTTATTAAATGAAAGACAAATCATCCGATCCACTCGACAAGAAGAAAGTAACAACAAAGGGGCTAAAAAAGCAAGACCATTGACACCTCTCTTATTTGCCGGGGTTTTATTAGAAGGCGGAATCATTTCTTACGATACCAACATCATAACCGGTGGAGCCGGTGCCAAATACTTTGGAGCCGGTGCATCTACCCAATACAGACAAGATAGAATCTCTATTTATTTAAGAGCGGTATCTACCTCTACCGGAAAAATTTTAAAAACAGTGTATGTATCTAAAACCATTCTATCGCAAGCCATAGACATCAATCTGTTTCGATATGTCAAACTCAAACGCATCTTAGAAGTAGAAACCGGTGTCAGTCAAAACGAACCGGAGCAACTAGCCATCAAAGAAGCCATAGAAAAAGCCGTAGAATCACTGATTATCGAAGGACTGAAAGACGGAATCTGGCAAGCACGCGAAGAAAAATTTGTCGTGGACAGAGCCATTGCAGCCTATGATCACGAAAAAGAAGCAACCGCTCAAACCTCATTATACAATAGACAATTAATCAATAGACACGGCAAAAATGCTATTTTTTCCGCACCCTTTATCAGTTATTTCGATGGAGATTATAGCAATTCTGCTACTAATTTTGGCGGGCATATCGGTATAAAACACTATTTTGAAAAATCCAATTTTAACATAGGCTTAAGTACCGGAATCATCACATTGAGCAATGACAAGGTATTTAGTAAAGATTTCTTGATAGCGGATGCCAATTTAGAATACACATTACTCCCTTATGACAAACTCACTCCTTTTGTTTACGGTGGAGGTGGCGGATTAATAAATACAAGTTTAAGCCAAGCAAATTTCAAAGTACAATACGGATTAGGAATAGAATATATTCCCAAAAGAAATGTAGGACTCCGGTTATTCATCGAACAAAATGCATTGTTTACAGATGAATTAGATGCAAAGATCAGTGGAAATCTCAATGATTTTTACTGGCGATATGGCTTGGGGATAAGTCTCTTTTTAGATAAATACATCAATAACACAAAATTATAATCATGAAAAGAATACAATATATCAGCTTACTCATCAGTTTGAGTTTATTGTTTATAAGCTGTTCCGAAGAAAAAATCACTTTTTCAGAAGTGGGTAATCTAACAGGAAGGGTGGTTAAAGCTGCCAGTTTTGATCCTATAGAAAACGCAAAAGTCACCTTAAGCCCCAGTAATAATTCCGTTTTTTCAGATGCCGATGGCTATTTTAATTTTACCGATATTCCTATAGGTGATTACTCTGTGACAGCCGAAAAAGAAAATTATCTAGCCGGTTACGAACCCGCATCCATCAGTACAGAGACCGATGTAAACATTATCTTTGAACTGGAAGATTCCGATGCGCTTAATAAACCACCCACCGCACCGGATTTATTAAGCCCCGAAGATAATTCCATCGACCAGCCTACCGAAGTAGAATTGGTTTGGAGCACTGCTATGGATCCGGACGAAGATCCATTGGAATATGGTATTCAAATAAGAAATGATTACGATGATACACTTATCAGTGTAGCGAGTATTACCGATACGACTTACACGGTGTCTAATCTACAATTCGGGGTCAAATATTTTTGGCAAGTCAGTGTCAATGATGGTCATAATAATGATGTTCTTACCGCAATAAGCAGTTTTGAAATCACCTCTTATCCGGAAAACAGATATCTATTTGTTCGGGAAGAAAACGGATACAATGTTATCTATTCTTCCAATGAAAATGACGAAGAACTCGCACTTACTGCTATCGACAAGAACAGTTGGAGACCCAGAAGAAACCAAGCCGCTAATCTAATCGCCTTTTTGAGAACCGATAATACAGAAACACATATCTTTACCATGAAACCGGATGGGACAGATGTAGAACAAGTAACCAATGCCGTTCCATTAGTAGGTTTTAAACAAAATGAAATTGATTTTTCATGGTCTTCAAACGGTGATAGATTGATATATCCCAGTTTTGACAAACTCTATTTAATCAATAAAGACGGTAGCGGTTTACAACTCATCTACCAAACACCGGATGGCAGTTTTATTACAGAGTGTGATTGGAGTTATGATGAGAGTATAATTGCTCTTAAAACCAATGATATAAATGGCTATCAAACCAGCATCTACACCATAGATATGAATGGAAACGTATTGGACACCATTCTTACGGGAGTGACCGGTGCCGCAGGTGGAATAAATATTTCAATTGATAATCAAAAATTACTCTATACTTATGACACATCGGGTTACGAAGACAGCTCGTACAGACAGCTAGACACACATATTTTTATCTACAATTTCACGACGACCAATACCACAGATATTTCAGTAAACAAACAAGCCGGTACCAATGATTTGGACCCCAGATTTACACCCAACGAAGCGCAGGTTATTTTTGTAAATACATCCAATGACGGCTTATCCGAAAAACAGATTTATCAGGTAGATCTTGATGGTGATAATAGAGAAATGCTATTTGAAAATGCTTATATGCCCGATTGGGAATGATATGTGAATTAGATTAAGATGGTGTTTACCCAAGTTGGAATTTAATAACACTTTGTATTTATTTTTTAAAAGAAACAAATTATTAAATTTTCCGTTATTTTTAAAAGCGGTACTTTTGCATAAAAGTACCGCTTTATGATAGTATTGGTTGACAGTGGCTCTACCAAAGCCGATTGGATTGTATTAGACGCATCAAAAAAAGAAGTGTTTAGAACACGAACATCCGGATTGAATCCGGTTGTCATTCCTGAAAAAATATTGCACCAAAGAATTCTTGCTAATGAGCAATTAATCCGGCAAAAAGATTTGATCAAACAAATATTCTTTTACGGGGCAGGTTGTGGTACTGAAAAACCCTCAATACTTTTATCCCGGGTACTCAAATCTGTTTTTATAAATGCAAAAATTGTAGTAAAAGAAGATCTCTTGGCAGCTGTTTATGCCAGTTCCGGCGGTACTAAAGCTATTGTCTGTATCTTAGGAACCGGTTCCAATTCTTGTTACTTCGATGGAAAAATAGCCCATACCAATGTCGTTTCATTAGGGTATATTTTAATGGATGAAGCCAGCGGTAATTATTTTGGAAAAAAACTTTTACAAGATTATTTTTACAAAAAAATGCCCAAAGAAATTGCCCGAAAATTTGAAAAAAAATACAATCTTGATCCGGATGAAATCAAACGAAATCTATATCAAGAAGAAAGCCCCAACGCCTATTTGGGTCATTTTGCCCAATTTATGTTTGATTATCAAGGGCATCCTTATATCGAACAAATTATTGAAGCGGGATTTATCCATTTCTTTGAATATAGAATATTACCCTACCGACAACCCGCCGAAACACCTATATATTTTATAGGTTCCATCGCCTATTTTTTTAGTGATATACTACAAAAAGTAGCCCAAACCTACGGTTTAAAAATAGCGGAAATCATTCGAAGACCTATTGATAATTTAATAGCATATCATCAAAAAATTGATTGATAAATAATTTTTTTTATACATTTGCCTTATCAATAAATGAGTACCAAAGAAAAAATACAAGAACAGATAGATGTTGCTGAAAAATCGGCAAATCAGCATGAAATTGTGCTACACAATGATGAGGTCAATACATTTGATTTTGTTATCGATGCGCTCATTGATGTGTGCGAGCACACATTGGTTCAAGCAGAACAATGCACCCTATTGGTTCATTACAAAGGGAAAGCCAGTGTAAAAACCGGCTCATTTAATGATTTAAAACCCCGTTGTTCTAAATTATTAGAAATGGGACTCTCTGCCGAAATAGTATAATTTTTTCAGAAAAGACTTCACAATAAATATTATTTCATTTATATTTGCACGCTCAAAAGGCCACGTGGCGCAACTGAATAGCGCATCTGATTACGGCTCAGAAGGTTACAGGTTTGAATCCTGTCGTGGTCACTACTAAACTCAGCATCTTATGCTGAGTTTTTTTTTGACTGTTTGTAAGATATTCAAAATTACACGTCTATATAGGCAATACTAACTTAATATTCTTACCATGAAAACAAAAACTACTACATTTTTATTGAGCTTTTTTTTACTATTTGCTCTAAAAATTCATGCACAACTAGTCATTCAGGACAACACTACTTTTGACACTTCATCTCAAATGCTTTTAGCCAATGAGATGTTTGAAAGTGGAGAACCTTTTGCCGAAGCATTAGGTTACAATCTGGACAATCTGGATCCTATGATAATAAACGCTCCTGACTCAACAGCCTATACCACGGGTATTGAAAACTATGAATACTCTAGATATCTACTCAACACATTAACAGGGCGTTCCGCTATGGGATTACATATGATGTGGTCTCCGGTAGTTATGGCAAATGCTGCTATGCAAGATGCTTCTTTTGACGGCTCTTTTACAGGTGGCACACCCAATGGATATAATGAAGATGATATGCTGATGATGATGATTGGAAATTTTGGTGCCAATGCTAACCAGACACCACCTTCCAATGCCTTTCCTCAATTTGCTGATTTTATGACTGGAAATACCAATCTACCACAAACGGTTGCCGCAGACTTTCAAATGAATTTTGGGAGTACCAGATGGGATCGAAGCTTAATGGACAAAACCTTAAATCCCGGAGCAATGGGACAATCTATGTTAAAGCAATATTTCTGGGCACAAGATATGTTAAGTGCTTTTCATGATGGAAATGATGCAGAAATTGTAGCAAATGGGAGCAATTCTCCTGATTTACCCGGTAGCCCAGATTTTGATCCTAATAATGATATTTTTTATGGTGGAAATAATATTGATGGATATATAGGTCAGGTACTTACCGCTGTATCTATCAACAAGACAAAACTATTGATAAATCAATTAGCGTATGATGGTGCGAATCTAGGAAGTGTTGATCCGGCAACGTATGATCCGGCTGGTGGAATAAAATACTTCCCAAGAAAGATAGCCATAACAGAAACCAATGTCCTAACAGGACTACCCCCCAAAGCTGCTACTTTTTCAGTTATAGATTCTGATAGCAATCTTTTTGATCAACTGTCTTACTTATCGGCTAGTGCCAGTTTTACAACTATGATGAATCCCAATGATAATTCTGATGCAGCACACCTAGCTTATCACGAGGTATTTGACGGATATCCTTTTCCGGCAAGTATGTCCGAAACCGGTACTCCCGGACCCTATGATCTGATGAAAGGAACCAGTAAAGTTATTTTTCTAAATATAATGGCTATGCATTATAATACTTCAGCAGGCACCTTTATTGATGATACTACAGTAGATAATAGTGGACAAATAACAATGGGCAATTATATCAGTACCGAAAATGCCAGTTATATAATCATTGCTTTATCAAAATTTTCAGCTGCCTTTAACGGAACACCGCTCCAAGCAAATGCTGATGCAGCTATATTAACCCAAGCAAATTTTATTGTAAACAGTTTAAAAGATCCGTCAGGAGGATATTATAACGGTTTCACAATAGGTGGAACAGCCTCATCTGATCCAAAAACCTTAAGTGCCCAAACAGCAGCTATCAGAGGATTGTATGCAGCTTATCAAGCTACTGGAAACAATACCTTCTTAACAGAAGCCAACAATGCTTATAATTATTTAATAAACAATTTTTATGTAGCCCCTTATAAAGTCTTCAGGTCTGAAATAGGAAATAACACGGCTACCTATAATCCGAAGAATTTAGCATATTTATCCGGTGCATTGAGAGAAGCATCAATGGTAGGCGGACAATCGGAAGCCTCTATAATTTATACTCGTTTTTTTAAGACGGTATTTAACAAAATGATTCTATCTGAAGCAGGAGCTACCGGAGAAATCGGTGGTGATTCCGATGGTGACAA
>CAYNFJ010000007.1:0-13639 GCA_964396505.1 uncultured Polaribacter sp.
CATCAAGTGGCAAATGTAATAAATTGAAAGGATTTATGCTTTTATAAAAAATTTCTTATATTTACCTTGTAAATTAAAACACAGACACGAATGATTTATACTATTTTAATTGGCGCATTGGCAGGCTGGTTAGCCGGAAAAATAATGAATGGAGGCGGATTCGGTGCCTTAAAGAACATTGTTCTGGGAATTATCGGTGGATTTGTAGGAGGATGGCTTTTTAAACAATTTCATATCTCACTGTTTGAAGGGGCCTTAGGTGATTTGTCTCAAGGGTTGATCGGCGCCTTGGTAATCTTGTTTATATTTGGTTTGTTTCAAAAGAAATAAATGTATTTTTGCTTCCGAATCATAATACACAAGTAATTTATGTCAAGAATTCTAACAGGTGTACAAAGTACCGGAACCCCCCATTTAGGTAATTTGTTAGGAGCCATTTTACCGGCTGTTGAAATGGCCAATCAACCGGAAAACGAATCATATTTGTTTATAGCAGATTTACATTCTTTAACACAAATAAAGAATGGTGAAGCATTAAGAGAAAATACTTACAGCACTGCGGCTACTTGGTTGGCCTGTGGTTTAGACATCAATAAAACCGTTTTTTATCGTCAAAGTGATATTCCACAGGTTACGGAACTGGCGTGGTATCTCAGTTGTTTTTTCCCGTATCAACGGCTTACCTTAGCTCATTCTTTTAAGGATAAAGCCGATAGATTAAGCGATGTGAATGCCGGACTATTTAACTATCCGTTATTGATGGCAGCAGACATTTTATTATACGATGCTGAAATAGTTCCGGTAGGAAAAGATCAATTACAGCATCTGGAAATAACCCGCGATATCGCCAATAGAATCAACAATAAAGTTGGTGAAATATTGCTCCCTCCTCAGGCAAAACTACAAGAAGGAACCATGTATGTTCCCGGTACTGACGGTGAGAAGATGAGTAAATCCAAAGGAAATATTATCAATATTTTTCTGCCGGATAAACAATTGCGCAAGCAAATCATGAAAATCCAAACAGATTCTACACCTTTGGAAGCTCCCAAAAATCCGGATACTTGTAACCTGTTTGCGCTGTACAAACTGGTGGCAACAGCAGAACAAACCGCTCAAATGCGTGCCAATTATCTCAAAGGAGGCTATGGTTACGGTCACGCCAAACAAGCTTTTTACGAATTAATTCTCGATAAATTTCACACCATTAGAGAACGTTATCACTATTTTATGGAAAACCGTTCAGAAATAGATGAAGCGCTGGCCATTGGCGCTGACAAAGCTAGACAAGTAGCCAATGTGGTCTTGAAAAGAGTTCGTAAGAAAGTAGGTTATTAAACTTTTTTTACTTTTCGTATAATCCGGTTTACCTTTTTGTACTTGGTATATAAGCGTTTATTTTTCATAGATTGAATAATGATCTTTATCTTGGCTATTTGATGCAGTGCTTCTTCCATTCCATAAAGATGACAGACCAGATAATTATGGAGTAATGCTGTAAGTTGTGTGGCAACAGCATGATTATTCGAGTTCGATGTATTCAAAATTTTCTTTAAGATGGCATTACTGTTTTCCAGTAATTCATCTATGGATTCCTGCGAATATTTAGGCGGTTCAAAAACGACTTCGGTATGTATTTGATAGGATCCGTTCTCTTTAAAATGCAAGACTTTTTTTTCTAAAGGATAATAATTTTTTGTTTTTGAAATACCCAATGATACATATTCGGTAATGATAAAACTATCGTGATTGACATGTATTTTTACTTCGTCTCTGTCTGAGTAGAACAGTTGCGTCTGCTCATTGATCAATTCAATATCTACACGGGTATAGAAGGTTTCATCTTCAAATTTCTTTATTTTCCCCGCCCAACACAATATAAAATGCTCTTGAAATACTTTGTATTGCGGATGATGCTCTTTGGTGTGTTTTTGCATAAAATCCAATACGCTCTCCAGTGTATATTCCAAGTTGTTTTTTGATTGATTTTCCAGATCTTCTACTATTTTCCGGTTTCTGTTATCCAATTTTAATTCCGGAACCGCTACCGATGTACTGCCTCTACGCACAAAAATTTGCCGAGCCCTGTATTCCCAAATATTGTGTCGCAACCGGATTATATTTTGACTTGGAAAAATAGTAATCAACCCAATAAACTTATGGCGTGGCAAGTTGGAAAATTTGATATTTTCATATTGTATCTTTGGCGCATTTTCCAGATAATTATCAATCAGACTTTGAATACGGCTATCATCAAAAAAAGGAACTCCTTTTAGGCGATTGGTCTCATCTTCAACACCTACTACTATAAAAGAACGATTGTACGGATTGGCATTGGCCAATGCACAAATGTGTTTTATAAATTTTGCTTTGGAACGTCTGTTTTTCAAGTTTAAACGTTCTTTTTTATCATAAAAACTGTTTTCGTCATTATAGGCGAGCAGATTTTTGATAAGGCGTCTTTTATTAATCATTGCTGATGTTTTCTCGTGGTGCTAAGTTAGTAAATAAAAATGGGTCTCACAGATTCCGGCACTTAATCAAAAAATGCAAACAGCTTCTATCTGGCAAGAGATCGAATTCTTATATCCATTCTTTTTGCTATCTCATGTGAATACGAAATTTATTAAACTATTTTTGTGCTTTATTCGTTGTAAACTATATGGTTAAAAAATTTGTACTGTTTTTGGGATTCTTGGTTTCGTTTGTAGCGCAAGCACAGATAGATTCTCTGTATTTTTCTCATAAAAAAATACAGGTTCAAGACAGTTTGATTTTTAATCCGGTGAGCACTCCTCCCTATTATTTTAGGGTCACAACTGCCGGAGGAAAAGCATTGGATAGCACCCAATACAAAGTAGATTTTAAACAATCGGTTCTTTTTTTAAAACCGGATTTTTACAAACAGTATCCAAAAGTAGATTCATTGTATGTCCGGTATTACAACTATCCGGAATATTGGACACAAACCTACTCGGGCTACAACCCCAATCTCATTATTCCCAACAATAGCCTCAGGCGTCCAACCGCTACAGTTTCCGGTTTATCCCGATTGACAAAAAAACCATTTTCAGGGCTGGATACAAAAGGAAGTATCGTGCGTGGTGTGAATCTGGGAAACAATCAAGATGCGGTACTAAATTCGACATTAGACTTGACAATTCAAGGGAAATTATCATCAAAAGTCACTTTAAAAGCACATATCAATGACACCAATATTCCTATTCAAGAAAACGGATATTCGCAAGATTTAAAGGATCTGGACCGGGTATTTATTGAAATGGAGGCGCCACAATGGCATGTTCAAGCCGGTGATATTTTTCTAAACAATCAGGACACCTATTTTATGAATTTTACTAAAAAGGTATCCGGTATATCTCTAAATGCGCAAATAGACAGCACCCGTTTTTTTACTTCCGGCGCTTTGGTAAAAGGGCGTTTTGCAAGCTACCGGTTTCAAGGTGAGGAAGCCAATCAAGGACCCTACAAACTCAAAGGAACAAATGGCGAAGCCTATATTTTTATTATCAACGCAAGTGAAAAGGTGTATATCAACGGGATACTCCAAAAAAGAGGACGAGATCAAGATTATTGGATAGATTACAATACAGCCGAAATTACTTTTACACCCACGAATCCCATTACATCCGATCAAAGAATACGGGTTGAATTTCAATATTCCGATAGAAATTATTCCCGATTTGTCACGAGTAATGGCGTGACAAATCAGGGAAACAAATTACAATGGGGTGTATATTTTTACAGAGAAACCGATTTAAAAAATCAGCCTTTACAAATACAATTAACAGAAGAACAAAAAGCCTTGTTGGCCTTGGCAGGAAATACAGATGCGCCCATATTAGTCAGCAATGTAGTAGAAACTCCTTATACCGAGAATACAATTTTATATAGAAAGATTACAACCGGTTCCAATATAATATACGAATATACAACCGATCCTACGGAAACCCTGTATCAAGTAGGTTTTACCTATGTGGGGGCGCAACAAGGTGATTACCGTGTTGCAGCGTATTTGGCAACCGGTAAAAAAATGGAATATGTAGGTGCGAATCAGGGAAATTATGTCGCCGCATCTCCTCTAGTAGCACCTTCTCGACAGCAGATTGCGGTTTTCAACACCCAATATCATCCTTCGGATAAAACACAGCTGGCAATGGAGTTTGCTTACAGTAATAATGATTCCAATCTTTTTTCAGAAATAGGAAACAACCATAACAAAGCTCCGGCTGTCAAAATAAATTGGCAACAATCTATTCTGGATACGACCGCTACGGGATGGCTACTGCAAGGGGGGTTACAATTGGATTATCTACATAAAGATTTTAAGAGTATTGAGCGGGTGTTTGCGGTGGAATTTAATCGAGATTGGAACTTGACCGCCCCACAAGGGAATCAAAGTTTGTTACGTGCCCAAATACAATTGAACAATACTAAAAAAGGAACAATTGCATATCATTTTGAAAATTTGAATTTTTCTGAAAACTATCAGGGCAATAAACACGCATTAGAGAGCCATTTACAATTTAATAATTTCCGTTTACAGCATTTGAGTAGCTATCTACAAAGTAACGGAAATCTGACCAAGACCCAATTTGCACGTAGCCATACCGGTATGGATTATTCCCGTAAAAAATGGTGGGTGGGAACTGTTTTTGATTTGGAACAAAATAAGCAAAAAACACCGCTATCGAATCAATTGAACAACCTTTCCTACCGGTTTTCAGATATCCAAGCCCGCTTAGGAATCGGGGATACTGCCCGGGTGTATCTGGCTGTAGGCGCTCGTTTTCACACGAATGACAGTTTGCGAGACAACCGATTGCAAAGGGTAAATCAAGCAACTTCGTTGTTTTTCGATTCGCAATTGATTCAGAGTAAACAAAGCCAACTGAAGTGGTATGCAAATTATAGAAAAATAGATTATCTGTCCGGAAATCACACGAAATCGCTCAATTCACAATTGGTTTATAAACAAGCGCTTTGGAATCAATTGCTCCATTTACAAACCCTGTACACCACCACCTCCGGAAATAGTCCCCAACAGGAATATGCCTATATAGAAACCGCTCCCGGACAGGGCTATTATACTTGGATTGATTACAATGAAAACGGCATACAGGAACTGGATGAATTTGAGGTAGCACAATTTTCCGATCAAGCCAATTATTTACGAATCGCTTTACCCAACATTCAATATATCGCTACCCAAGAAGCGCGTTTACAACAAAGTGTGCAACTCAATTTTTCACAATGGGCGAACCTGAGCGGCATTAAAAAAACACTATCCCACTGGAGCGACCAACTACAAATTTTGGCAAAAAATAATAAAAAACGGGAAAGAGACATCTGGCATCTAAACCCTTTTGATTTTAAAGGAACATCCGTGTTAGAATTACAATACAATATGAGAAATTCCTTGTTTTTTAACAAAGGAATTGCCCATTACTCAACCACCTACCATTACACGGATTTAAGACAAAAAACATTGCACTTATTTGATATTCAAGAAAACGATCTCGTCAGTCATCAACTGCAATTTCAACATAAGATCAAAGAAGTATGGCTGCTGGGTTTTGACGCCATACAATCTCAAAACAAGCGTTCCAGCAGTGCTTTTTCAAACAGAAACTATCGTATCAATACCCGTAGTTTTTCACCATATATCACCTATTTGATAACTAAGAATCATTGGATAAAAATCCGGTATGCCGGTGTGTATAAAAAGAATGAAACCGGCGAAAATGCGCGTTTACAAAAAGATGAATGGTCTTTAGAATATCTATTTACCAACACAAAAGAAACCCGGTTTTCCACAAATATCAAATACTTAAAAAATAATTTTTCAGGAAACGGATTTTCAGCATTGGGCTATCAGATGCTAGAAGGTTTGCAGCCAGGCAATAATTTGGTGATTAATCTGTTATGGACTCATAAAATCAACTCTTTTTTGTTTTTAAATTTGAATTACAACGCACGTGCCAACACCATTTCCCGGACCATCCACAACGGAAATGTTCAATTACGAGCCGTTTTTTAACATTTTATTAAGCAACCTAAAGTGTTTATTTTATCTAAACAAGTATAACTCAAAACGAATATTCTTATGAAAAAAATCCTATGGGCTTTGATGCTACTATTTACTTTTTCGAGTGTCGCTCAAGAAACAGAACCTGTTGTAAAACAAAATGAAATCTACTTAAACAGTTTTAATCTAATCACTTTCAAATGGTTGGATATTTCTTACGAAAGAATTCTCAATGATGAATCTTCGGTGGGAATTTCCACATTAGTAAGCTTGGATAAAGAATCCTATGGTTACGATTCGTATCGTCATTATTCTATCACGCCTTATTACCGGCATTTTTTCTCCAATGCCTATGCCAAAGGATTTTTTATGGAAGCCTTTACGATGCTCAACAGTGGTGAGTATGATTATTACAATTATTATTATGATGAAAACACCAACATGTACATTGATGAAGAAGGAACTTCCCCTTATACCGATGTGGCTTTTGGAATAGGTGTGGGTGGTAAATTTGTATCCAAAAGAGGATTTATAGGAGAAATTCACGCCGGTGTAGGTAGAAATTTATTTGATAGCAACGCTCCGGATGTAGTGGGTAGAGGCAGTATATCCTTTGGATTTAGATTTTAAAAACTTTTGATTATGAAAAAAATTGTATTAGTAGTAGCATTTTTAAGTGTTTACACCGGGTTTTCTCAAGAATTTGAAAATACGCCCAAGAACAATGAATTATCCTTAAATACCTATGAATTAATTGCCCTCAAACGATTTGAAATTTCCTACGAAAGAATCTTAAACGAGGAATCATCATTTGGAATTTCCGTATTAAAAAGTTTGCAACAACCAAAAAAAGAAGAATATATTTTTGGTAGAGATCTATCCATTACGCCTTATTACCGTCACTTTTTTTCCGATGGATATGCCCGCGGTTTTTTTATGGATGCCTTTCTGATGTACAATTCCGGTAAAAGAGATATTTGGTTGGATGATAGCAATGATTTAAAATCCTATTCGGATGTGGCTTTTGGTATAGGATTGGGTGGAAAATTTATTTCCAGAAAAGCTTTTGTCGGAACCATACAAGGAGGCATAGGACGCAATTTATTTGATAACAATGCCCCTGAAGTAGTGGGAAGACTTGAAATTTCTTTTGGTTTTCGCTTTTGATCGATCGTAAGGGGTAAATTACAAACTTTTGTGTATTGAATATTAATTCAATCCTTTATCTTTGCCAAAATTTATAATATGACAAATTTTGTTGAAGAATTACGTTGGAGAGGTTTAATACATGATACCATTCCGGAGACCGAAGATTACTTAAACCGGCATCAAACCACGGGCTATATCGGGTTTGACCCAACTGCCGATTCGCTACATATTGGTAGTTTGGTGCCTATATTGGTACTCAAACACTTTCAAAATGCCGGACATAAACCCATTGCATTAGTAGGTGGTGCCACCGGAATGATAGGAGATCCTTCCGGAAAATCAGCAGAAAGAAACCTATTAGACGAAGCTACTTTAGCTAAAAATGTTGCGGGAATTAAAGAACAATTAGCCCGTTTTCTAGATTTTGAAACCCCATCGGATACGACAGCCGTGCTGGTCAACAACTACGATTGGATGAAAAAATTTACCCTGATAGATTTTGTACGTGATATCGGTAAACACTTGACGGTTAATTATATGATGGCGAAAGATTCGGTCAAAAAACGTTTGGGATCTGACGCAAAAGAAGGTATGAGTTTTACAGAATTTACCTACCAACTCTTTCAAGGCTATGACTTCTTGCATCTTTATCAAAACTACAATTGCAAAATACAGATGGGCGGCTCTGACCAATGGGGCAATATTACCACCGGAACGGAACTGATTCGTAGAAAAGCACAAGGCAAAGCCTACGCACTTACAGTACCCTTAATCACCAAATCGGATGGTACTAAATTCGGAAAAAGTGAAGGAGGCAACATCTGGCTAGATGCCCGTAAAACATCGCCTTATAAATTTTATCAATATTGGTTAAATACCAGCGATGAAGATGCGGTAAAGTATATTAAAATCTTTACTTTTTTGGATCAAAAAACTATTGAAAAATTGATACAAGAACATCAAGAAGCTCCTCATTTACGTATTTTACAAAAGAAGATAGGCGAAGAAGTAACGGTTATGACACATGGTCAGGTTGCTTATGATAATGCCTTAAAAGCCTCACAAATACTCTTTGGAAAGTCCACTTCAGAAGATTTAAAATCGCTGGATGAACAAACTTTCTTAGATATTTTTGAAGGAGTCCCCTTGGCAGAAATTTCCCGTTCTGATTTAGAAAAAGGACTGGATATAATCGACGCTTTTAACGAAAAATCGCATTTCTTAAAGTCCAATGGAGAAGTAAGACGCGCACTGAAAGAAAACTCCATTTCGGTAAATAAAACAAAAGTTGCCGAAGGTTACCAAATTACAGCAAATGATTTGATAGCCAATCAATATGTACTGTTACAACGTGGTAAAAAGAAGTATTTTTTACTGAAATTAGTGTAATAGCAACGAATTAATTAAAAAAAAAATCCTATCCATAAAAAAGCTGTCCGGAACAATCCGGACAGCTTTTTTTAATTTCGACAAATGATCTTTATTTCTTTTCGCGTATCAAGTAAATATATACCGGATAGTGGTCGCTATAACCACCGGTAAATTGTCCGTTTCCCCAACTTCTAAACGGATAACCTTTGTATCTACCTTTGGTGTTGGTTAAATAGTGTGGGTTAAACACATTGGCTTTATAAAATTCCCATTTTGTATAATCTTTATTTTTTGCTAATAAAGGTGAAGTCATAAAAATCTGATCAAACAGGTTGATATTATCTCGATAGCCCAAGGTACTGTAACCGCGTCTGAACAAATCTTCCATCGGATTGTAAATACCGCCTTTTTTTACTTCTTTTTTGACACCGGTTGCCTTTAAAACTACTTTCATACTGGCATTTGTAGGGTCATCATTTAAGTCACCCATCCCGATGATTTTGGGATTATCATATACCTTTTGTAAAGAATCGATGATTTTTTTATTGTAACGGGCGGCTGCCATTCGCAAAGGACGGCTTCTAGCCTCACCACCCCTACGCGAGGGCCAGTGATTGACGATAAAATGAATCATTTCACCATCTAGTATTCCGGAGACCAAAAGCTGATCTCGGGTATAAACGCGTTTGCCGTTATTGAATATTTTTACTTCAAATGATTTGCTGGCGGTCGGTTTAAAATAGCGACTTTGATATAATAATGCCACATCAATTCCCCGTTTGTCATGTGAATTGTAATGGATAATACTGTAATGTTTATCCTTTAGATTTTTGGAGTTGATCAAATCGGTTAATACACTTTTATTTTCAATTTCCACAACCCCTATCACTGCCGGACTGGTATGGGTTTCTTTACTGCCAATATCGGCAATAACCTTAGCCATATTATTTATTTTTTTCCAATAAGCTTCGCTTCTATTTCCTTTCATTTCCATAATGGGACTGCGTTCATCCCAAAGGTCCGGATCATCAATCGTGTCAAACAGATTTTCCAAATTGTAAAAAGCAATGGTTCTTATATTGAACTCATTCTTAGCAAAACCGGTTTTGGTTTCGTGAGATTTTTCGGTAGTTGTGGTACTACCACAAGAGAGCATTATAAATCCGAGAAAAAAACTAAAAACCGTGATTACTTTTAAAGTACGATACATAATTATAATTATTTAAAAAGCGAATTTACAAACAAAATTCATAATAAATGCCATTATTACAAAGTATCTAGTTGTGTGACATATTTTAGTGGTTCTACGGCGTTATCAACTGAAAAATCGCCTATTTTAGTACGTCTTAACTCCGATAGATGCGCTCCGGAATTCAAGGCTTTGCCAAAATCATGAGCCAGAGATCGTATATAAGTCCCTTTGCTGCATTGCACGCTAAAATCTACTTCGGGAAGTGCTATTTTAGTTATTTCAAATGTATAAATATGGACTTTTCTGGTTTTGATTTCGACTGTTTCCCCCCTTCGGGCTGCTTCGTACAGGCGTTCACCATCTTTTTTAATCGCTGAAAAAAGAGGTGGTTTTTGATCTATTTCTCCTATAAATTGTTGTGCGGTTTGCCGAATTAACTTTTCCTCTAGATGTGCGGTAGAAAATTGTTGATCAATACCGGTTTCCAAATCATACGAAGGCGTGGTAGCACCCAAGGTAAAAGTGCCGGTATATACTTTGGGTAAACCTTGGTATTGGTTTATTTTTTTAGTTAATTTTCCGGTACAAATAATCAGTAAACCACTTGCCAAAGGGTCTAAGGTTCCGGCATGTCCTACTTTTATTTTTTTGATTTTAAATCGGGATCGAATGGCCCATCTCAATTTATTGACCACCTGAAATGAAGTCCAACCCAAGGGTTTGTCAATCAGGAGTACTTGTCCATTCTGAAAGGCTTCTTTGGTCATTAGGCAACAAATAATTGATATAAAATAGCTCCGCTACCTATAATGAGGCAATATAGGGCAAAATAACTGAGTTTACTGCGTTTTACAATGGCAATCATCCAAGTACAAGCCAATAATCCGGATATAAAAGCTGCCAAAAAACCGACGCTGTAAGCAGTCATCTGATGCGCTTCAAAATGGATTCCCCCATCTAGCAAATCTTTGGCTACTTTCCCCAATATCAATGGGACGACCATCAAAAAAGAAAAGCGCGCAGCACGTTCTCTATCTACTCCCAACAACACAGAAGTTGAAATGGTTGCACCCGAACGTGAAATTCCGGGAAGTACCGCAATGGCCTGAGCTATTCCGATAATAATGGCGTGCACAAAAGATACATTTTTATCGGTTTTTCGAGCTTTATCGGCCAATAACAAAAGAGCTGCAGTAACTAGTAACATCCAACCCACAAATAAGATTTTTCCATCAAAAAAACTTTCCAACTCGTGTTCAAACATCAATCCTACAAATACCGCCGGAATCATAGAAATAATAATTTTTAGGGAAAATTTCATTTCATCGTTCCATCGAAATTGAAAAATTCCTCTGATAATTTCAATAATCTCTTTTCTAAAAACCACTAAAGTACTTAAGGCCGTGGCAAAATGGAGAATAACCGTAAAGGTCAAACTCTCTTTCGGTACAGAATTATCACCAAAAAGGGCTTTGACAATTTCCAAGTGACCACTGGAAGAAACCGGTAAAAACTCGGTCAATCCCTGAATAATACCTAGTATAAGAGATTCTATAATACGCATTGTTTCTAATTCTAAGATTTAATATTTAGGAGTCTTTTGATTGATATAAGATAGCAAAGATTTCAATGGCAAAACCAATCAATACCAGAGTCGGTGCTAAGCGAATACGACGGAAATTGTAAATATCCTTATTAAAAACTGCGGGATTATCACTACCTCCACCGGACATAAGCACAAATCCAATGGCTATCACCAAAATACCCAATGCCATTAACTGATAATTACGTTTGCTGAATAAGAAATATTGTGTTGGTTTGGTTTGTTTTTTTTCGCGTTTGTTTTTTCCCATTTTCGATGTGTTTTCAATTGCAAAACTACTTAACTACATTTTACAAAAGTATATTTTGATGTTAATTCTAGTATAATTTTAATAATACAACTCATCCGTACGAAGATTTAGAAAACGTCTGGTTGCAAAATAAGTACTGATCCAAGTAATCAGAATCCCCAGTACCAAGACAATACCATATACCATAGCCATTAATTGATAATCGTCCAAGATTTTGATTTCCGGTATTTGTTGTTCTATATAATAACTCATGGCAGTAAGGGCAACAATTGCTAATAACGCCCCGAAAATGCCCAATTTTATACTCGTCCATATAAAGGGTCGTCTGATAAACCCTTTGGTAGCACCCACCATCTGCATAGTTTTGATTATAAACCTTTTGGAATAAACCGATAAACGGATAGAACTGTTGATAAGTACAACCGCTATCAAGGTTAAAAGCACACTAAAAGCCAAGATCCAAATACTGATGCGGTGAATATTTTTATTTAATAATTCAATCAAAGGCTTGTCATAAGAAACTTCATAAACCAATGGGTTTTTAACCAAGGATTGTTCTATTTTTTTCAATTGATCTTGGGTGACAAATTCTGATTTTAAATGTAAATTAAGCACATCTTTTAATGGATTGGTACCTAAAAATTCCAGAAAATCTTGTCCGATTTCTTTTTGCATCAATTCAGCTGCCTTTTCTTTGGAAATAAACTCCAATGTTTTAGTATATTCCTTGGTGCGTAATTCTTTTTGAAAATCAGCAATGGCATTGACATCTTTCGTGTCTTTTAGAAAAACATTCAAGGTAACCTGCTCTTTAAAATGCTGTGCTAAAGATTTGGTTTTTAATATAATTAAGCC
This sequence comes from uncultured Polaribacter sp., assembly GCA_964396505.1. Lineage (GTDB taxonomy): Bacteria > Bacteroidota > Bacteroidia > Flavobacteriales > Flavobacteriaceae > DQTL01. Next base: position 12,467 of record CAYNFJ010000007.1, read on the forward strand.
TAACAATCCTAGTAAAAACAGCACCAATGCAATACTAACTATCACAGATAGATAGGAAGAACGGAGTCGTTTTTTTTGGTATTTTTCGTAAGAATGTGACATATAACAATATTACGGAGTGCAAGATACTATATTAAAAGGAGTTCTGAAAATTCATTTATACCTAAATTTTCTTTAAAGAGTCAGACAATAGTTTATTGACTTATTCCATATCCCAAATTTTATTCCGTACTTTGTATTTCTAAAAGGAATGTTTATGGAAACGAACAGACAAAAAAAAATAGCCGGTATTATTCAACAAGATTTGGCAGAAATTATGCAAGAATCTATGCGAGAATCCTTTAGAGGAGTTATTATTTCGGTAACCAAAGTACGTGTAACTTCTGACCTAAGTGAAGCAAAAGCTTATGTTAGTGTATTTCCGTCTAAGGATAGAGATACCGTTATGGAGGAAATAAATGAACACAATCACTTGATTAGACATAAATTAGCGCAACGAACCCGGCATCAATTGAGACGTGTTCCGGAATTACATTTTTTTGTAGATGATTCTTTGGATTATATAGATGAAATTGACAAGGCACTGAAAGGAAAACTGGATAATCCCATAGAACATCCGGAGATCTTACCCAAACGAAAAAAAATATAAAATACTTCTTTGTATCGTATAAAAAAACAGCCATTGCTATAATGACTGTTTTAAATTAACATTAACCAAATCTAAATGTATTATTTCTAAACCTGAGTTTGATAGGTAGTACTCAAACCGGATTATACTATTTTTAACAAGACAAAAGTAACAACTTAAGAATAGCAATTATAACGATAGAAAAATTATTAGTGTCGTTTGTTTTATTATATTTGCATCATCATTCACAATATAATTTAACTGGAAAACATAAAATATTTTACATATTTTAATAAACTGATATTAATGGTTATGAATAAAAACAACGATAAAAGAATCTTTAAAAATAACGCGCAAGGAATAGAAATTGAATCCGGTTTCTTTTTGATGATTCATCATAATAATACCGACAAAAAAACATTTATTACCAAAGAGATCGATTGTTCTTTTATCCAAATTCATTTTTGTTTGGATGAATCTGTCAAGCTGTTGTTCAATGAAGGAAGATACGGTATTGATATTATGGCTAGCAAATCTTTATTGCT
>CAYNFJ010000007.1:13739-24548 GCA_964396505.1 uncultured Polaribacter sp.
ACACTTACTGAATTAGCCAAAGAAATTGAACTCCCCTTGGCTTATCTAAAAGATGGTTTTAAACAAATATACGGCGATACGGTTTTTAATTTTTTATGGGAATATAAAATGGAGTATGCCAGACGCATGTTAAATACCAAAAAATACAATGTTTCTGAAGTGAGCTACGAAGTGGGTTACAGTACACCCAGCCATTTTATTGCCGCTTTTAAAAAGAAATTCGGAATAACACCCAAAAAATATATGGGCAAGCTTTCATAGCTAAAAAATACAGTGACAATTGAGGTGCATTTATCCAATTAGCAATAATACCAGCTCCATAAAATTAATATCTTTGCACTACTACTAAACTAAAATCAAATGTTAGATCCTATAAAGATAAGAAGCTTTTTTCCACTGTTACATCGTACGGTAAATGGCAAACCACTCATCTATTTTGATAATGCGGCTTCCGGACAAAAACCTTGGGTTGTCATTAAAGCAATTGAAAAATATTATACAGAAACCAATGCCAACGTCCACCGAGGCGTACATCGCTTGAGTCAAGAAGCAACCCAAGCCTATGAAAATGCACGCGGTATCTTACAAAAACATTTGAACGCAAAACATGCACGTGAAATCATCTTTACCAGGGGAACCACTGAGAGTATCAATTTGGTAGCTCAGGGTTTTTCTCGATTGTTAAATCCCGGTGACGAAGTGATAATATCAGAACTGGAGCACCATTCCAATATCGTTCCTTGGCAGTGGGCATGCGAAAATTCCGGTGCTACACTACACGTTATTCCTATCAATGATAAAGGAGAATTAGTCCTAGATGCTTATAAAGCGATGCTTTCCGATAAAACCAAAGTGGTAGCTGTCAGTCATATATCCAACACCTTGGGAACGATCAATCCCATCAAACAAATCATTGAATTAGCCCATCAACACGGAGCTGCTGTACTGATAGATGGGGCACAAGCCAGTCCTCATACCACTATAGATGTACAAGATTTAGATTGTGATTTTTATTGTACTTCGGCACATAAAATGTACGGACCTACCGGCGTTGGAATCCTGTATGGCAAAGAAGATTTTTTACAAAAACTCCCCCCTTATCAAGGAGGTGGAGAAATGATAAAAGAAGTCACTTTTAACAAAACCACCTATGCAGATTTACCCTTTAAATTTGAAGCGGGGACACCTAATATTGCCGGTGGTATCGCTTTTGGAACTGCCGTAGATTTTATAAATGAAATAGGCTTATCTCAAATAGCGGCTTACGAAAATGAGCTCTTACAATATGCAACAGCACAATTAAACAAGATTACCAATCTTACCATTATAGGACAAGCCACGCACAAAGCTGCTGTTATTTCTTTTGTAGTCAAGGGGATTCATCCTTTTGATATTGGGAGTATCTTGGATAAAATGGGGATAGCGGTACGTACGGGACACCATTGTACACAACCCCTTATGCAACGTTTTCAAATACCGGGAACCACCCGTGTTTCCTTTGCATTTTACAACACCATAGAGGAGATAGATTACTTTATAACAGCACTCCAAAAAACCATATCAATGCTTTTATAAGAAACCTGCTCCTAAACACCACAACTCCGTTTTGAATAATTGTGTTTACTATTTGGCATCTTTTTTGTAATTTCACCATTAAATAATCCAAATTTAGAAAATTATGAAACGCATCGTATTCGTATTGGTTTTTGCAACATTTTTTACCTCTTGTGAAACAGAAAAAACAATTTATATAGCCGATCACTTGGTGTCTTGTGATACAGACACCACCGTTCAATGTATGTTGGTAAAGGAAAACGAAACAGATGAATGGCAAAAAATTTCGGACTCTATAGCAGGATTTACTTACGAGCCGGGGTATACATATCAATTAAAAATAAAGATAGAAAAATCCGGTAAATCCGATTTAAAATATACATTGCTCAAAGTGATATCTAAGACTGCCACCAAAAAAACACCCATTCAAATCCGGTACAGCGCCACTTCCAGAGGATTCGGAAGCAGTCTGACCTTAAAAGGTGATTTATTGACTTATAATCAAATGCGACCTAAAGTAGAAAAATCAGAGAAACATCTGGATACCAATGCGTTGAACAGTATTCTTGATTTAGTCAATAAATTGGATGTCAGCTCTATAGAAAAATTGACTCCACCCAGTACAGCTCATCAGTATGATGGTGCGCCGGGTGCTGTATTTATCTTACGTATAGGAGATAAGGAATATCGTACGCCTACTTTTGATTATGGAAATCCTCCGGAAGCACTGAAAGAACTGATTGAAAAATTAGAAAAATTAAAATAAGCTATTCTGTCCCGATTCAAAACCGGCATCAATTTTTAAATCCTTTTTTTGCGAAGCAGCTACGGCCAATTGGTCACAACGTTCGTTCTGCGGATGATTGTTATGCCCCTTAATCCAAACAAATTTGGGTTTGAACCGATCGTATAATTTGATAAATCGCTTCCATAAATCAGGATTCTTTACATTGGAAAAACGCCGTCTTTTCCAAGCGCTGATCCAATCTTGATTCACGGCTTCTGTCACATATTTGGAATCCGAAAACACCGTGATATCCAAACCTCCAAGCTTGAGCTGTTCCAAGGCAACTATCACGGCAAGTAGTTCCATCCGGTTATTGGTCGTGCGGAGAAAACCTTCTGAAAACTCTTTTTTATAAGGTTTTCCAACCCATTCCATAACAATCCCATAGCCTCCCGGACCCGGATTACCACTACAAGCGCCATCGGTATATATGTGTACTTTTTCGTTCAAAAATTCCGCAAATTATGATTTGTTGCTTTATTATGGACGAATTTAATATAAATAATTAATTTCGCCCCACATATATGGTAAAAATAAAAGACATAGAATTAGGAGAATTTCCCTTACTATTAGCTCCGATGGAAGATGTGAGTGACCCGCCTTTTAGAAAACTGTGTAAGGAATATGGTGCCGATGTGGTTTATACGGAGTTCATTTCTTCAGAAGGATTGATACGCAATGCCCGTAAAAGTGTTCAGAAACTGGATATTTATGATAGCGAACGACCAGTAGGAATTCAAGTATTTGGTCATGATATAGATTCGATGCTACGAACAGTGGAGATTGTCGAAGCATCCAAACCGGATTTTATCGATATTAATTTTGGCTGCCCTGTCAAAAAAGTAGTGAACAAAGGCGCCGGTGCTGCCTTGTTAAAAGACATTTCCAAAATGGTGCGTATTGCTGAATTGATGGTAAAACACACCGCCTTACCGGTAACGGTGAAAACCCGTTTAGGTTGGGATCATGATTCCATCCGGATTGTCGAAGTAGCTGAACGCTTGCAAGATGTAGGTATCGCCGCCCTAGCCATTCACGGACGAACCAGAGCTCAGCTATACAAAGGAAATGCTACCTGGGAGCCCATAGCCGATGTTAAAAACAATCCGAGGATGTTTATTCCGGTTTTTGCTAATGGCGACATCAACACACCTGAAAAAGCACAGCAAGTACGGGATCAATACGGATTGGACGGTGCTATGATAGGGCGTTCCAGTATTGGGAATCCTTGGTTTTTTTCTCAAGTAAAACATTTTTTGGCTACTGGAGAACACCTAAACCCTCCGGATATTGCAGAACGGGTACGGGTGGCTAAAAGACATTTGGAAATGGCGATGGATTGGAACGGGACAGTAGTGGGTTTATTGGAAACACGGCGGCACTATACCAATTATTTCAAGGGACTTCCCAATTTTAAACAATACAAACTTAAAATGTTAACTGCCCCTACTCAAGAAGAAGTTTTTCGAGTTTTTGATGAAATTTTACAAGCATATCAATATTAGGACAGTAATTTTACAGACAACCGGCTACTGGCTATTTTTGCAGAGAAAAACCCCAGCACGAGCATAGTACCTATCACAATGAGCAGATTTTGAAAATTGTAAATAACCGGATATGCCAGCAACTCATTGATCATAAATAAGTGATAACGATCTTGTATAAATACCAAAAAACTACCGAGAACCAAACCTAAAACCAATCCAATAAGGATTAATAAAAAACCTTGATACACAAATATTCTTTTTAAATCTTCTATTTCAACCCCTAAGTCAAGGAGAGTTTTCAAATTATCTTTTTTGTCCAAAATCATCATAATAATAGCACCGATAATATTAAACAACGCAATAATCAATACCAATGTAAATATAAAATACAGTACCAAATTTTCAGTATTTAACATTTTATAAAATACGGCGTTGAGCTGGGCTCTGGTTTGTACTTTAAAAGTATCCCCTAGTTCTTGTTGTAATTTTTTTGCAAATATAGTGGCATCAACATCAGGTTTCAATTGGATAGCAATAGCACTGATTTGATCGAGAGGATATTCTAATAATTCTTGAGCAACCGGAAGATTAGCAAAGACATATTTACTATCAATATCGTCAATAATAGAAAAGATACCGATACATCGCGTATCAATACTGTGCACCAAAGCAGAGGGATTGGTAATCGCATAGGTAACACCCGGCTTTGGAATGTAAATACTTAAGGGTTCCAGATAATCCACCCCTAAGGATAATTTATTGGCTATTACATTTCCAACCACCACACCATAAGGAAACTCGGGGTTTAACCATTTTCCGGAAATAAGCGCCGAATCTAACTTGACAACCTCTAAATAATGCGTATCTACTCCTTTGATATAAGCAATATGTTGCTTGTTACGGTGTTTAAAAAAAGCCCGTTCTTCCAGTATTTTGGAATAGGATTGTATATCCGTTTGGGTTGTGATTTGTTGTTCTAAAGCAGGAGTAAAATGAAATGTCTTACCATATACAGCACTTACCTTAATATCCGGATCGGCTATTTTATAAAAAGAAATGCTAAACTCCTTTAATCCCGAAAAACCGGACAAGACGACAAAAAGCACTGCCGTGGCGACCACAATGCCCAATGCGGCAATAATGGTAATAATATTAATGGCATTATTACTGCTTTTGGATACTAAATATCGCTTAGCTATGTATAAAGAAAAATTCAAGTTTAATCCCCAATTTGATGCATACTATCTATCTGTAAAGCGTCGGGGTTAAAATTAGCCAAAAAATACACCCGTTTTTAAAAAAGTAGCAAAATTATTTGTTTGTTTTATAATATTCTAATAATCAAATAGTTAGTATATTTTATATATTTTAATATCTTTTATTCTAAGAAGCCGGTCTATTTGAATAGACAAAAACTCCTAAATATGAACAAACAAACAAGATATTATAATAAAACAACTTGTTTATTAAAAAGTTTTCATACCTTTGTAGTGTACTATACTAGATTACCCGATAAAGTAGTATCTTTTTCAACAATCAAAAACAGATTAAAATCTTAAAAAAATAGACAAATATCTTTTGTCGTAAAATATTAATTTACTTATACATTTATGTTAGAAATTTCAGAACTCAAGTCAAAGAGTCTTGCGGAATTAAAAGACTTAGCGAAAGCTATGAAAATCCCTAGAACCAGTCAGTTAAAAAAACTGGATTTGGTTTATAAAATACTTGATTTTCAAGCAGCCAATCCGGAAACTGAGGAAAAAAAACCATCCCTTCCTAAATCCTCACAAAAAAAAGAATCCAAGCCCGATAAACCCAACAAGCAGCCACAACCGGAGGATTCCGGAGAAACTGCCACTAAAAAAACCAAAACCCGAAGACGTGTCAAGAAAGATGAGAGCTCCGGTAAGGAAAAAGAAAATAATCAGCCTAAGGTAACTTCGGATGTATCGAATACTCCTAAAGAAATACAACAGCCCGTTGCTAAAAAACAAGCTGAAAACCGTTCTAAACAGCAGCATCAACAAAACAAGCAAAATCAGCAGAACCAAAAGAAACAGCACAATAATCCCAATCAACAGCGTTCCAACCAAAATAACCAACAACGTTCTCACCAAAACGGAAATGGAAACGGAAAAAACGGAAATCAACAAAATAAATCGTATAAACAAAAAGAAATTGAATACGAATTTGATGGGATCATTGAAAGTGAAGGAGTTTTGGAAATGATGCCTGACGGTTATGGTTTTTTACGCTCATCAGATTATAATTATTTATCTTCTCCGGACGATATTTATGTCTCACAATCGCAAGTAAAATTATTTGGTTTAAAAACCGGTGATACCGTTAAAGGTATAGTAAGACCCCCAAAATCCGGGGAAAAATATTTTCCACTTATTCGGGTTTCCAAAATAAACGGCTTAAATCCAAAAGTGGTCAGAGACCGGGTGGCTTTTCAGCATTTAACACCGCTATTTCCCGATGAAAAATTTGAATTAGCCAAGGGAATAAAGAATATTTCCAGCAGGATTGTTGATATGTTTGCACCCATTGGTAAAGGTCAAAGAGCAATGATTGTAGCACAACCCAAAACCGGTAAAACGATCTTACTAAAAGATATTGCCAACTCAATTGCGACCAATCATCCGGAAGTATATCAAATTATATTGTTGATAGATGAAAGACCTGAAGAGGTTACTGATATGCAACGCAGCGTAAGAGCTGAAGTAGTTGCTTCAACCTTTGATGAACCGGCAGAAAAACATGTACGCGTAGCAAATATTGTATTGGAAAAAGCCAAACGCTTAGTAGAAAGTGGTCATGATGTCGTGATTCTTCTGGATTCCATAACCCGTCTGGCACGCGCATACAACACGGTAGCTCCGGCATCCGGTAAAATATTATCCGGAGGTATTGATGCAAATGCCTTACACAAACCCAAACGTTTCTTTGGAGCGGCACGTAATATAGAAGGTGGTGGTTCGTTAACCATCGTAGCTACAGCACTTACCGAAACCGGTTCTAAGATGGATGAGGTCATCTTTGAAGAATTTAAAGGTACCGGTAATATGGAATTGCAACTGGATAGAAATATATCAAACCGTCGTATTTATCCGGCAATTGATTTGATTAAATCCAGTACGCGTAGAGATGATTTATTGATGGATCCGCAAACAGTACAACGTATGTGGATCTTGCGTAAATACCTAGCCGATATGAATCCTGTGGAAGCGATGCAGTTTATCAAGGATAAAATTCAATACACCCAATCCAACGAAGAGTTTTTGATGTCGATGAACGGTTAGGAACAAGCTGATATTACGATAAATAAGTAATAGGTACAAATAAAAAAGCCCTTGGAAGTTTCCAAGGGCTTTTTATATGAATCTAAATTAAATTGTTATGAAAAACTATTTATAAACTTCTGCTACAAAATCTTTATAGGTAACTTCTTTGGTTTTGTACTTCAATTTCTCTTTGTATAAATCCAATAGTTTTTGACTCATCAATTGCTCTTGCATTCTCTTAACCTCCTCTTGATTAGCTAAAATCCGGTCGATAATTTCATCCATATCTTTTCCCTCCGGAATAGGTTGTCCATATTGTGCCATTTGAGAAGCGATCAAGCTTTTAGCATAATCACGAAGTTCCTCAAAAGTAAGCTTTAAATCATTTTCTTTGGCTATTTGTCCTTCAATTAGTTGATAACGCAAGCCTTTTTCCGAGCGATCATATTCTGCTATGGCTTCTTCTTCTGTCAATTGTTTCTCGCCTCCTATTTGCAACCATTTTTTTAGGAAATCTGCGGGTAAATCAAACTTAGTGTGTTCAATTAAATAATCGGTAGCTGCATTTAAAAACTGCTGGTCTGCTTGGTTTTGAAATTGCTTTTCGGCACTTTTCTTAATCTCTTCACGCAGTTCTTTCTCAGATTTAATTTTGTCTTTACCAAATAATTTGTCAAATAATTCTTGATTCAATTCCGCCAACTCGGTAGTGGTAATCTCGGTAATTTTAAAACTAACCGGTACATCAAATCCATGCGCATCGTCGTGGTCCAAACCTAAAGCGTGCATCAATTCGTGGTCATCAGTAAACAAATTTTTGGTTTTGAGTGCTATAACATCACCTACTTTTTTACCCAAAAATTTCTTGTGATTTACTTTTCCTTTTATTTGTGATAATTCAATAGTTGCATTTTTTTCTTGTTCCTCTCCTTTGTATTCAAAACTAAAAGTTCCTACCATTCTGGCATCTTCAACTACCTCTTTTTGTGTGATTAGTTTACCATATTGCTTACGAATCGTTTGTACCTCTTCATCGATAAAGGCATCATCGGCTGTTATTTTATAAAAAGTGACTTTGTTCTTGGTATTATAATCAACATCGAATTGAGGCGCCATTCCCAATTCAAAATCAAAGACAAATTTGTCATTCTCCCAAGAAAAATTATCATCGGGTTTTGGAATAGGATTTCCTAAAATATCCAATTTTTCTTCGACTAAGAATTTATTCAAAGTATCTTGCAAAAGCTTATTAACTTCATCGATGATAATGGATTTTTCATATTGCTTTTTGATCATTCCCATTGGAACTTGCCCTTTTCTAAAACCGGGAACAGAAGCTGTCTTACGGTAATCTTTTAAGATTTTTTCTACTTTGGGTTGATAATCGGCTTTATCAATGTCCACGGTTATTACCGCATTTAACGAATCGATATCTTGTTTTGAAATATTCATGGGTCGTATTTTTAACAGTCCGCAAAATTAGTTTTTTTTTTAGAATGCATGGATGAAATAGGCAATATTTTGCGGTAATTTGTATGTTTTACAGATTAATTAACGTATTTTGTAGCTGTCTTATGAAATTTGAGCATCTAAAACCCAGTATTCAAGCCCTTCCGGAAGAACCCGGTGTCTATCAATATTTTGATAAAGAGGGTAAGATACTCTATGTTGGCAAGGCAAAAAATCTTAAAAAACGCGTGTCTTCCTATTTTAATAAAACCCAAGATCACGCTAAAACACGTATCTTAGTCAGTAAGATACAGCACATCAAACACATCGTGGTCTTGACTGAAACCGATGCCTTATTACTAGAAAACAGTCTGATAAAAAAACTCCAACCCCGGTACAATATCATGTTAAAAGATGATAAAACCTACCCTTGGATTTGTATTAAAAAAGAACCGTTCCCACGTATATTTCTCACCAGAAACACTATCCAAGACGGGTCGGAATATTACGGGCCATACACCTCTGTGCGTACGGTTCGAGCTTTGCTGAGTTTGATAAAAGAACTCTACCCGCTACGCACCTGTAATTATAATTTGAGCCCCGAAAATATCGCCCATAAAAAATATAGCATTTGTTTAGATTATCATATCGGCACTTGCAAAGGCCCTTGTGAAGGACTACAATCTTCTGAAGAATACGAATCCGATATAGCCGAAATACGGGCTATTATCAAAGGAAACTTTAAAGATGCCTTGCATAAATTTGAACAATTGATGCATGATTTTGCCGCTAAAATGGAATTTGAAGAAGCTCAAAAAATTAAAGAAAAAATAGCCCTTTTAGCCAATTACCAAGCCAAATCTACAGTGGTAAATCCTAAAATCACCAATGTAGATGTGTTTAATATCGTATCGGATGAAAGCTATGCTTATGTCAATTTTTTTAAAATCAGTAACGGTGCGATTATTCAATCGCATACCACTGAGATTAAAAAGAAATTATCTGAATCTGATCAGGAAATATTGGAATTGGCTATTGTAGAAATCCGCAGACGTTACCAATCACAATCCAAGGAAATATATGTTCCATTTAAGGTAGCATTAGGAGAAAATCTAAAGCTAAGTGTGCCAAAAATTGGAGACAAAAAACACATCTTGGATTTATCGCTTCGCAATGCCAAATACTTTAGACAAGAGCGTTTTAAACAAGAGAAAATTTTGGATCCGGAACGCCACACCAAACGAATTATGGCTCAAATGCAAAAAGATTTACGCCTACCCGTTCCCCCGGTTCATATAGAGTGTTTTGACAATTCCAATATTCAAGGAACCCATCCGGTGGCAGCTTGTGTGGTATTTAAAAATGGGAAACCCAGTAAACGGGACTATCGTAAATTTAACATAAAAACCGTAATAGGCGCCAATGATTTTGCCTCTATGGAAGAGATTATATACAGACGTTACAAACGCCTATTGGATGAAAAAACAGCACTACCGCAATTAATTGTCATTGATGGAGGAAAAGGACAGTTGAGCGCCGCACTCAAAAGTTTAGACGCCTTACAACTTCGTGGTAAAATAGCCATCATCGGAATAGCAAAACGGTTGGAAGAAATCTATTATCCGGAAGATCCTATCCCGCTATATTTGGACAAAACTTCCGAAACCTTGAAAATAATCCAACAGTTGAGAAACGAAGCACACCGGTTTGGAATCACTTTTCATCGCCAAAAACGCAGCAAATCTGCTATTGAAACCGAATTGGAGAACATCCCCGGAATTGGAGATAAGACAATAGTCTCTTTGTTAAAACATTTTAAATCTGTCAAAAGAGTAAAAGCCGCCGGTTTAGATGAATTGATCCCGCTGGTGGGAAAATCAAAGGCATACATTATACATCGCTATTTTACAAGCTCTTAAAATTAGATTTTCAAAAGTCATTTCTTAATCTTAGCACAACGGAAACAGGGTTTTTCCCAATAAAAAAATTAGGAAAAAACACTCGAAAAATCAGGAAAAATCCTACTGATAATCCGGTTTAGATACAGGACATTTGTAGTGTAAAAAAAACCGATACACGATGTCACCATTTTCAAAACTTCTCTTGAGCATATTAGGTCTCCTACTGGTTTTTACCCTTTTTACCGCAACGAGCTATCACACCGATCAAGCTGTCGTAAAAGAACTCAACAAAAAAGAGCTCATACGATATATTACCCAAGAAGTCAATTATGAAAAACAAT
>CAYNFJ010000007.1:24648-32114 GCA_964396505.1 uncultured Polaribacter sp.
TCCTTTTGCACAAACCGGTACGATCAACCGCCCCAATGATCCGGTAGTTCTTACCGGTGCGCAACTATCTGCATTTTCAGGATTACAACCCGATGAAATTGTGGGATTCCAATTCAAAAATAATTCGTGGATTCAAATACCCATTCAGGTAGATGAACGAGCGCTTCTGGATATTGTAACACCCTATGGTGCGCTTGCGGCCAGCTCGGGATTTCCTCCATCTCCTTCCAATCCCAAAGTAACTTTTTATTGCGATGCCACCACCGAAACGGGCAGTGATCCCGATCCCAATTTTGACTCTGACGATGAGCTGGTTTTTATGGCAAAAGACTGTGGAGCAGAAAGTGACGGAAGCGTCCCCAATGGCGTCATAGCCAATACATGCCAAGCACTCATCATTACCGACCCCTTAGGAGGCTCAGGCTATGTGTACTTATATCAAAATGACGGTTCATTACAACAAGATGCAGGAATTAGCTATGTAACGCTGAATTCTAATTTGGCCTCAACCTCCGGATTTCCGACCAATGCCAGTGGAACCAACCATGAAAACACAAACATTACTACAGCCAAATACAAATGGCATTATGATTCAGAATGGGTATCTGATGTATTTAAAATTATCCTTGGAAATAACGTGGATATTCTAGATAGATATAAAAGTTTTTTTGCCGATGGCAATTGCCAAAGACACGAAGATGCCTTTTCTGAAGGAGAAAATGCTTTTGTAACGGTACGTTCCGGTCCTATACGTATCATTCGTTCGTTTATGGGGGCTATGAGTGGTCCTCTGACAAACCGCACCCACATTTTTTACGAAGGAAGACAAGATATCTATACCGATTTACGCGTACATCATATTCCCAGTATTTATGATGCTTTTGATTACAACAGCAATGCCGATGGAATGACTTATTACAATGAGTTAAACTTAAATGGAGTCATCATAGATGGTTCACAAGACACGGTTAATCACGGCGATATACAATGGGAATTTATCACCGGAACACAAGGAAGCATCAGTATTTTGCAACGTAGAACGACCTCTATTGTTCCACCCAACGACGGCTCATTTACCTCCTATTACGATGATGACAGCGTAAATCCTGCCAGCAATTGTACCGGCGATGGACAAGCTTGGGGAACCAGTGGTGTAGGGGTTATTTTCGGAACCGATATTCATACGGATATAATGGCCATCGATACCCATTACAGAACCCTGCAAAACAAAAGAATTGTATATGTGGACGATGCCAATCTTACCTATGACAAAGCGACTACATATAATGAACAATATAAGCATCCGTTGGTGGTAGAAGTACGAGAGTGTGAAACGCTGGATGTGGGAGAAAATGAACAACTTCAGGAATTGAAACTATATCCAAATCCGAATAAAGGGATGCTTTCTATTGAAACAAACCAAGCCTATACCTTGCGTATTTACAATACAATGGGACAAAATATAGGTGTTTTTGCAATAAATGCCGGCCATAATCATATCAATATAACACAAAAAGGCTGCTATTATTTACAATTTACAGACTATCACCAAGCAATTATCTATAAAAAATTGATTGTAGATTAGTGCAACTGACAAACGAACCCAAACTAAGGCATAAAACACCTGAAAATCAGACAAACTGTTGTACCAAATTGATAAGCGTGTTGGCATCTTGCTCACCGCTTTGTCGCCACTTCATTTCACTGTTTTTGTAAATTACAAAAGTAGGATTTGACTTGATACGCAAAGCTTCTGCTAAAACAGCATTTTTCTCAACATCAATTTTTATTACCTTGGCTTTATCGCCGAGAGCTGCGGCAACTTTACGTAAAGTAGAAGTGGCATAATTGTCCTCAGGCTCGTCCCATTCGGCATAAAAATCAATTAATACAGGAATATCCGATTGTACTAATTCTCCAAATTTTGACATTATTATTGGGGTTAATAATTAATAAACTTATAGGTTCCTTTTCCTTCCTTGGCTTGCATTTTCAACACATACGCCGCTTGTGCATACTCAAATGGAATATGTATTTCCGCATCGGATAATTGATTTGCATCATCTATACGATAAACCAGCTGCCCGATACTGTTAAACACCTGTAATCCGGTGAGATGTACCGTGTCATTTTTACGAATTATCAATTCATCTTGTGCATAATAAGCAGCGACCAAATCATTCAAATAATTCTCAACTTCCAAGGGAGATTGGGGCTGGAAAACTATTTCAAAACGATCCGGATAGGTCCCGGGTTGCATATTTACCACAAAATCTTCATCGGTGATTTCGAAAGTGGTGCTTTCATCTTTATCCAATATATAAACCGGATGTGTAAAACTCTCCAGCGCATCTATCATAATACGATGTTCACCGGCTTGGGTAACTTTCATCGTCAAGGGATAAGAGGCAGTTTCTTCAAAAGGAGCAGCCCCCTGTATGACATAAGCAAAATTTCTACCGTCATCGGGCATTGTAAAATACAATTCATCAGAACCTACATCTATCATTTGACCGTCATAACCGTAATCAAAATGATCAGTTGCCTCACCCGATGTAAAGGCTAATACCAAATACCGGTGTCTGGCATTAGGGCTTTCATAACCTATTCGTACTCGGGATAATACACCGTTGGTTAAAGCCGCCTGATTACTGACACGTACTTGAGCAGATTGCCCTCCCTCTAACATAAAGTAGCGTTGCGCATTGGAAAAAGTAATATTTCCGCCACTGGTACTTTCAGATCGAACAATAAACCCCTGTCCTACAGGAATGTATCGCTGGGGAGTAATACTTCCGGAACCGGAACCGGCAGTAAAATCAGGATGTAATGAAGCAGGATTTCCACCTGATAAATTATAGGTAGCATAACCGGCTCCATATTCAGAATACACATGCGTATTGATACTCCAATGTTCCCAATAGTAAATAGTGCCATCTATAACTTCATTACCCGCTCCTAAATCAGAAGTATTATTACTAATAAATTCATCGGCATCCATTGCAGATGGGTATGGATTCCCAACCAAGTATTCTTTATTTGCTGAAATGGTCAAGGTATAAGTACCGTCATTGGGTTTTCCTTCAAAACTGTAATTTTGTCTATCAGAATAAGACGCAGCAGCATTGGTTCCTTTCATAATAAAACCTTGAGCCGGACTCATATCAGCACCGGCACTGGGGGTAGTGGTTCCCATATTAAATAATTGAATCCAATCCTGATCATTATACGGGTCCACACTGCTATCTATATATTTCCACATCCATCGTGTAGATAAGGCTATTGGATTACCATTGGTTCCATTTAATGCAGCGGTAAAAGCAACCTGTGTAGGACTCCATTGATCCGGAGTGGTTCCGTCTTTTAAAACCGTACTGACATTATAAACCGTACCTGCATCATTCTGAACCGGAGCACACCAATAATTATAACGATAGGCATTTTGAGCGCCATCTTGATCTTTTAACAAATGCCCGGAACCGGTATTGGCTGATACACCTGTATGGGTTTGAACCAATTGCGATTCACCCATAAGTCGTAATTTACCATTAGCGATGTTCACAGCATTTGTCACTTCCAAATTATAGGTATCGGCTACTGCCAATCCATTGGCATTTGCTGTAGTATTATTTACTTCCAAATTATAAAATTGTGCTGAGTTGGATGTTCCATCTAAATGCTGTGTGGCAACAGTACTACTATCAAAATAAGTCGTTCCGGAGGCAGATGTTGTGGTACCATTATTGGTAAAATCTCCTTTTAAATGGAGATCCCCATCATTGTTATGTGTACCGTCATTGGTATAATTATTTCCAAAATAAACTACGGTTCCGGATGTCACTTTTAAAGTTCCTTTATTGACAATCTGAGCCTGCGTAAAAAAAGAATTCAGGCTGATAAAAAGAAAAATAAGTATATACTTTTTCATAATAAGTTAGTTTTCAATATATTCTTGATTACAAATATATATTATTTTTTATATTTTCAACATTTTTAGCAATAAATATTTGCAATGATTCATTGTTAGTATCCTAAAAATTAAGTTTGTACCTTTGGAAAATCTTATAATTTTAGTATAAATACTATCAAATGAAACAAAAAAGACTCTTCTTAGTCGATGCTTTTGCCTTAATTTTCAGAGGATATTATGCCTTTATCAAAAATCCGAGAATTAATTCCAAAGGGATGGACACTTCTGCCATATTGGGTTTTATGAATTCCTTGTTAGACGTGATACGACGCGAAAAACCGGATCATTTGGCAGTAGCTTTTGATAAAGGAGGTTCGGCAGCTCGAAATGAAGCCTATCCGGAATACAAATCCAATAGACTGGAAACGCCGGAAGCCATACGTATTGCCATTCCCTATATACACAAATTACTGGAAGCGATGCATATTCCCATTATCGAAAAAGAAGGATTTGAAGCCGATGATTTGATAGGAACCCTTGCCAAACAAGCCGAAAAAGAAGGGTATAAGACCTATATGGTAACACCCGATAAAGATTTTGCGCAATTAGTATCCGACAATATTTTTATGTACAAACCCTCCCGTATGGGAAATGGTATTGAAATATGGGGTATTCCCGAGGTTCAAGAAAAATTTGAAGTAGAACGTCCCGAACAAGTCATCGATTACTTGGGAATGATGGGAGATGCCGTAGATAATATTCCCGGTCTGCCCGGAGTAGGGGATAAAACAGCCAAAAAGTTTTTAAAACAATACGGAAGTATGGAAAACTTACTAGCCAACACTTCTGATTTAAAAGGTAAAATGCGTGAAAAAGTGGAAGCAAATGCCGAATTGGGCTTGTTATCCAAACAATTAGCCACTATTATGCTGGATTGTCCGGTACAATTTGATGAAAAAGCCTACCAACTCGCTACTCCCGATTTTGATAAAGTGCAAGAACTGATGCAAGAATTGGAATTTCGTAGAATGTGGGAAACCTTACAGCGCATTTTTAAAAAACAGGAAAGCTCTCAAGATAATGCCGTGCAGGATACAGACAAAACACCTCCTAAAAAAAAGACCCAATCGGAGTCTATTCAATTGGATTTGTTTGCCACTCCTGTGGAAGAAATAACTCCTATCGCATCGGGTTTTAAAACATTAAAAAATACCGATCATTTCTATCAATATATCGATACTTCGTTGGGCAGAAAACTCTTATTGGATAAGCTATTACAACAAAAATCGGTTTGTTTTGATACGGAAACCACCGGATTAAACACCTTTGAAGCAGCATTGGTAGGAATCTCTTTTTCTTATGAAAAAGGGAAAGGCTACTATGTTTCTTTCCCTGAAAATCAGGGAGAAACACAAAAGATAGTCCAAGAATTCCGACCGTTTTTCGAAGCTGAAAAAATTGAAAAAATAGGTCAAAATATCAAATATGATTTAAAGATATTACATAATTACGACATCCAAGTCAAGGGAGCACTTTTTGATACTATGTTGGCACATTATTTATTACAACCCGATATGCGCCATAATATGAATGTATTGGCAGAAACCTATCTACAATACCAGCCGATACCTATTGAAGAACTCATCGGAAAGAAAGGAAAAAACCAAAAAAATATGCGAAGCGTTCCTATTGAAAAACAAACGGAATATGCCGTAGAAGATGCCGATATTACCTTTCAATTAAAGCAAGTATTTGCACCGCAATTAAAAGAAAAAAATCTTTGGGATTTATTTCAAAACATAGAAATGCCCTTATTACGTGTTTTAATGGCTATGGAACTGGAAGGGATTCGCTTGGACACCGATTTCTTACACAGTTTAACCCAAGCGCTGAACGAAGATATTATCACATTGGAAAAATCCATTTACAAAGAAGCCGGACAAACATTTAATCTGGCATCTCCCAGACAATTAGGAATCATACTTTTTGATGATCTTAAATTGGTATCCAAACCCAAAAAAACCAAAACAGGACAATATGCTACCGGCGAAGAAATTTTATCAAAATTAGCAAAAGAACACACCATTGTAGCAGATATATTAAAATGGCGCGGTTTGATAAAATTAAAAAATACCTATGTAGATGCCTTACCCAAAGAGGTAAACAAACAGACAGGTCGGGTACATACTACTTTTTCACAAGCCGTTGCCGCAACCGGACGATTGAGCTCCAACCATCCTAATTTGCAAAATATACCGATTCGAACAAAACGCGGTAAACAAGTACGAAAAGCCTTTGTCGCCAGAGATGCGAATTATACACTATTAGCCGCCGATTATTCACAAATTGAATTGCGATTAATCGCCGAATTAAGTGGAGATCCTACGATGAAAACATCCTTTTTACATGGTGAGGACATTCACAAAGCAACCGCTGCAAAAGTATTTAAAGTGCCCTTAGATAAAGTTACCAGAGAACAACGAAGTCAGGCAAAAACCGTAAATTTTGGAATTATCTATGGGGTTTCTGCCTTTGGGCTCAGTCAACAGACCAATCTATCCAGAACCGAAGCCAAAGAATTGATAGATGCCTATTATAAAACCTACCCAACCCTGAAAACATATATTGCGCAACAAATAGAAAAAGCGAGGAAACTGGGCTACGTAGAAACCATTTTAAAAAGAAGGCGTTATCTCAAAAATATTAATTCTCAAAATGCGATGGTACGTGCCGCCGATGAACGAAATGCTGTAAATGCACCTATACAAGGGAGTGCCGCCGATATTATAAAACTCGCTATGATACAGATTCAAAAAATATTGGAAGAAGGTAATTACAAGTCCAAAATGCTCTTACAAGTTCATGATGAATTGGTATTTGACATTTATAAAGACGAGTTGAACACGCTCGAACCCATTATTAAAAATACGATGGAACAAGCCTATTCATTGAGCATTCCATTGGTAGTAGATGTTGGGCTGGGGAATAATTGGCTGGAAGCACATTAAACCCGTTTTATCCAATATGGAGCAGATACTGTAATAAAGGGTTTTTCCTTTTTTTTGAACTCCCCTCTTAATAAACTATCTTTGCAACCAATTTAACGAGCACTGATTATGCAAATTCATCATTTAAGCACCGAAAATTCTATTTTAAACACCTTTATTGCTGAGATACGTGACCAAAAAATTCAAAAAGACGCCATGCGTTTTAGACGCAATATAGAGCGGATAGGAGAAATAATGGGGTATGAGATGAGTAAAATCTTACCCTATACTAAAAAAGTAGTCACCACCCCACTCGGCACCAAAATAATGGATGTGCTAGATGACCCCATCGTACTCTGCTCTATTTTACGAGCAGGACTTCCGTTACATCAGGGTTTGCTCAACTATTTTGACAAAGCCGAAAATGCATTTATTTCTGCCTATCGTAAGATCAAACCCAATGGCGATTTTGATATCAGAGTTGAATACTTTGCCTCACCCTCATTAGACAACAAAACGCTGTTTTTAGCTGACCCAATGTTGGCAACCGGTCAATCTCTAGTCAGTAC